>VFKP01000043.1 GCA_009885495.1 Gammaproteobacteria bacterium
GTGTTTGACCGAGGGTGAGCTGCTCTGGGTTCGTTCTGGCTCTGCTCTGTCCTACCTTCTTCTTCAGGAAATGACATTATCTTCTAACGCCCTCTCCCCCAACCCCTCTCCCAGAATACTGGGCGAGGGGAGTTTCCACTTTCCCCGGACAGTACTGCAGAATACTGGGAGAGGGGAGTGTTCAGTTAAGCTTTCATTTACGCTGAAATTTGAAAATCCCAGCCATCTTTTTAATCCTTGATCTTTTCCAAAGCCAAATTAAACTCTGAAAGTCTTTGCTTTTCTTGAACCACAATTTTTTCAGGGGCACGTTTGATAAAATCTGGATTATTGAGTTTGTCTTCACATTTTTTGATCTCTTGCTGCAAGCGAATTTTTTCTTTGTCAAGACGTTCTTTTTCGGCATTCAAATCAATGTGTTCAGACAAATCAATAAAGCAGCTTAAATTTTTCAGATGAATGGCAGTATGATTTCCTTGTTTAGGTTCCTGGTCAATGAAATGGATGTTTGATAATCTAGCCAGTTTAGCCAAACTTGGCAAATACGTTTTAAGTCTATTTTCTAAGCCTGTTCCTTCTGTTTTCAAGCTTAAGCTTAATGGTTTTCCAGGAGCAATGTTCATTTCAGAGCGTAGATTACGAAGCCCTATGATAATACTTTGTAATAAAGAAAAATCAGTTTCGCTATCGAGATCTCTGAATTTAGGATCGGCCTTAGGATAAGAGGCCAGCATTAAAGAGGCAGGAGATTCGCCTAATAAAGGTTTAAAAGCTTGGAACAGATGTTCGGTGATAAAAGGCATGATGGGATGTAATAGAGCGAGCAATTGTGTGAACACTTGGACTAAGAGATAACGCGTTTGTTTTTGTTCTTCAATCAAGTTTTCATTATGCAAAATAGTTTTAGCCCATTCCAAGCCCCAATCGCAAAATTCATCCCAGGCAAATTCATAAGATTGCTGCGCCAATAAATCAAAGCGATAATTTTTCAAATGTTCTTCGCAAAGCGCAAGGGTATTGTGCCAGCGTGATAATAACCAACGTTCACCTAAGGACAATTGTTTAAGTTCATAATGGGTTGCTAAAGGTTTATTCTCAACATTCAGCAAAATAAAGCGCGCAGCATTCCAAAGCTTAGTGCAAAAATTGCGATATCCAGCCAGGCGAGCTAAGTCAAATCGAATATTTCGACCCGTTGAAGCCAAAGCACAAAAGGTAAAACGTAAAGCGTCGGTTCCAAAAGCAGGAATGCCATTTTGAAATTGTTCACGCGTGACGGTTTCAATTTTTTCGGCCATCTCGGGTTGCATTAAACCACTTAAACGTTTTTGCACTAGCGCATCCAAGTCGATGCCGTGGATCAGATCCAAAGGGTCTAAGACATTGCCTTTGGTTTTAGACATTTTCTGTCCTTCATGATCGCGGATAAGGCCAGTGATGTAGACCGTTTTAAAAGGAACTTCCCCGGTGAATTTCAAACCCATCATCACCATACGAGCTACCCAGAAAAATAAAATATCAAAGCCCGTGACTAAAACAGAAGTGGGATAAAAGGTTTTTAAATCTGGCGTGTGTTCGGGCCAACCTAAAGTGGAGAAAGGCCAAAGGGCGGAAGAAAACCAAGTGTCTAAAACATCGTCTTCTTGGCGTAAAGCCTTATCAGCCGATAAATGATGTTTTTTTCGAACCTCGGCCTCGTCTTTGCCCACATAGATTTTTCCTTCATCATCATACCAAGCGGGAATGCGATGTCCCCACCAGAGTTGACGACTGATACACCAATCGTGAATATTGTCCAGCCATTGAAAATAAGTATTTTTCCAATTCTCAGGCACAAATTGAATTTGCGCATCTTGCATGGCTTTTAAGGCCGGCTCTGCCAAATCTTTCATTTTCACAAACCATTGATAAGTCAGATAAGGCTCGACAATTACGCCAGAGCGATCGCCTCTGGGAATTTTGGAGGTGTGTGGGATCGCCTTAATCAAAGCGCCCGAAGCTTTTAAATCCGCAATGATTTGTTCACGAGCGGCAAAACGCTCTAAGCCTTGATAGGGTTTTGGAACGTTTTCATTTAAATGGGCATTAGGCGTCAAAATATTGATGAGGGGTAAACCATGCCTTAAGCCCATTTCATAATCGTTAAAATCATGCGCCGGTGTAATTTTAACGGCGCCAGTACCAAAGTCCCTATCAACAGCAGCATCGGCAATGATGGGAATACGGCGATCCGTTAAAGGTAGAGCCAATTCGCGACCGATCCAGTGTTGATAACGGGGATCCTCTGGATGTACGGCTACGGCGGTGTCACCTAAGAGTGTTTCAGGTCGTGTGGTGGCTACAATAATATGTTCATGTTCACCGACGATAGGGTAGGCGATTTGCCATAAAAATCCAGACTCTTCTTCAGACACCACTTCCAGATCGGAAATCGCGGTTAATAATTTAGGATCCCAATTGATTAAATGTTTGGCGCGATAAATTAAACCTTCTTCATACAAACGAATAAAAGCTTCTTTTACGGCCAAAGATAAACCTTCATCCAAAGTGAAACGCTCGCGCTGCCAATCACAGGAAACGCCTAAGATCCGCATTTGCTCACTGATGCGTGAACCTGAGATCTGTTTCCAATCCCAGATGGCCTTTGTAAACGCTTCGCGGCCTAAATCATGACGAGAAGTATTTTTCTGCGCCAATTGACGTTCAACCACCATTTGCGTGGAAATTCCGGCATGATCGGTACCGGCTTGCCAGAGTGTATTCTGTCCTTGCATACGTTGATGGCGAATGAGAATATCCATGAGGGTGTGTTGAAAACCATGTCCCATATGCAAGCTACCCGTCACATTAGGGGGCGGCAGCATAATACAATAGGCCTCGCCTTGACCTGACGGTTTAAAATAACCGGCTTGTTCCCAAATGTCATAGATCCCTTTTTCAACTTCTTCTGGAGAATATTGGGCGGATAAGGTTTGACTCATAGGATCCTCTTTATAATTTATGAATGTCTAAGGTCGCTTTTTTTTCTCGATAATAAGCATAGCGCAAACGGCCTTTTTCTTTGAGCTTAGTATTTTCGGGTACAATGTCTAAAATTCGCTGTGCCGGGATAGAAGAAGCAGGGATCTCTGAATGAAGATTAATGAAAACATCATATTGCTGTTCTGTATTCATCTGATGGCTAATATGAATGGATGCAGTTTTAGAATATTCCTTTTGAATTAAGGCATGGGGAATAAAACTGTCTTCTTTAAAAGTCCAGAGCAGCTGATCTATTTCTAAAGCCTGCGCGGCTGTCTCACAATAGATATAGGCTGTTTGAGCATTGAGATAAGCTTTTTCTGCCAAACGACAGGCGAGCATAGGCGCTGATAAAGCCGAGTCTTCTTGCAACAGATAAAAACTAACCTGCATCGCCATCACTTTGCTTGAGATGCCTCATACAAATAATGCATCAACAATCCTAAGGGGCGACCCGTAGCTCCTTTTTCAGGCCCTGAACGTAACCAAGCGGTACCGGCTATATCAAAATGTGCCCAGGGAGTCTCTTTAACAAAATGTTCGAGAAACACAGCCGCTTGGATCGCTCCGCCCCAACGATGAGGCGCAACATTGGCCAGATCAGCAAAGCCACTTTTAAAATCGGCAAGATAGCCTTCTAGCAATGGCATACGCCAAGCTTCATCTAGGCTTTGATCGGCAGAATGGGTTAAAGACTTAGCCAAATCTTCATCATTGCTAAAAAAGCCTGAGGTCTCCAGACCTAAGGCCATCAACATAGAACCCGTTAAAGTGGCTACATCGATGATCGCTTTAGGCTTGTATCGGGCGCAGTAAGTTAAAGCATCGGATAAAACCAGGCGGCCCTCAGCATCAGTATTGATGACCTCTACCGTAGTCCCTGACAAAGTCGTGATGATGTCTCCAGGTTTAATCGCATTACCGCCGGGCATATTTTCAGCACAAGCGGCGATAGCGACAATATTGAGCGGTAATTTTAAGAGGGCAGCTACTTTCACCGCAGCAAGCACCGTGACAGCGCCACACATATCAAATTTCATTTCTTCCATACTGGTTGGGGGTTTAAGTGAAATACCCCCGCTATCAAAGGTAATGCCTTTGCCCACTAAGGCCACAGGAGCGTGTGATTTTGCAGCACCTTCATAATGTGCGATGACAAATTTAGGTTCTTGGCGAGAGCCTTGGCCAACAGCCAGCATGCCACCCATCCCTAACTTTTTCATTTCAGGAATAGACAAAACGGTGGTTTTTACACTTTTATACTCTTTGCCTAGATCGACAGCGGATTTAGCGATGGTACTGGGAGTACAATGATTTGAGGGGAGGTTGGCTAGATCTTTCACAAAATCAAGGCCTTGGCTTAAAGCCACGGCGCGATCAAGGGCTGGTTTAAGTTCTTTTTCTTCTTTTTTATCGACAGAGAATTGTAGAGATTTTAAACTGATGACCCTGGGCGGCGGATCGGTTTTAAAGGCTGAAAAGCGATAAAGGGTATGGGAAAAGGCCAATGTGATTTGCTCAATTGTTTGGGCTTTGCTGGCAAAGGGCCAAGAAGTACTATTCAATGCAAGCAATGCCGTAGTTGATTTTTTAGCCAAAGCTTCTCTGATCCCTGTTCTCAATGCGGCTATTGCCTGTAGACTTGTCAAAGAACCTCTTTTGCCAAAACCCAACAATAATATGCGCTTTGCGCTACAATGGGGGGGATTAAAAACCCAAGACGTTTGAGCTAAATCAGCACTGATATTGCCTAATTTGAGTTGTTCGGATATAATTTGCTCTATTTTGCCAGATACCTTAGGTGTCTCATCTTGAAACAGTGGAATAATCCAACAGTCGGTCTTGAGACTTTCTGGGGCTAGGCTGCTGAGTGTATATTTCATGAATAGTCCTAAAAGTAAATAAATTCCTAGGAATTGTAGCTAAAATTTGTTAATAAAGCGAGTAGAATGTGCTGATTAAAAAGTATCTGGCCAAAGAAGTTTACGCAAACACCTGTGTTATCAGCGGCATTTTAGTTTTAATCTTCTTAAGTACGCAATTGGTGCGTTTTTTAGGGCGTGCCGCTGCCGGTAAATTAACCGGACTGATGCTGATGAAGATTATGGGCTTAGAGATCCCTATTTTATTGGGCTTATTATTGCCCGTGGGGCTGTACATCGGGATCCTCATGGCCTATGGAAGAATGTATGTTGATTCTGAGATGACCGTGCTTCAAGCCTGCGGCTTATCACAAGCGCAATTATTGAAGTACACGCAAATCTTCTCGATTTTAATTCTGGGCTTAACGCTCTTTTTAAATCTTTATCTAACGCCCTTACTGTTAAGAGATAAAGATAAAATACTCGCAGCTAACCCCGCCAGTATCCTCATTGGGACTTTAGTGCCAGGGCGATTTAAGACCTTTGGCGATCAAAATGTGGTGTATGTCGAAGGGATGGATCATAACATCAATGAAGCCAATCATATCTTTGTGGCCCGGCGCGAATGGATGAGTCCGAACAGCGATGCTCCGGGTGAAAATAAAACTGAAAAAACTCAAGCCAAAGTGCCTATTTGGAGAGTTTTATCGGCAGCCAAGGCTTACCAGACTAAGAATGCAGAAATCAAAGGTGATTTTATCATGGCCGAAAACGGAACTGAATACAGCGGTATTCCCGGCCAAGGCAATTTTCGCGTGATCCATTTTAAAAAATACGGCGTTCGAGTACCTGATGCCGATAGCATCAGCCCTAAAAAAGAATTTGACAGTTTACCCTTGAGTACGCTTTGGGATGAAGCTAAAACCAATCTTGAGGCCATGGCTGAATTGCAATGGCGGATTTCACTGCCTTTGTCGGTGCCCATTTTAGTGCTCTTGGCGATACCTTTAAGTCGAGTCAGTCCGCGTCAAGGCCGCTATCGCCAACTGATCCCCGCGATTTTAATTTACAGTATTTATGCCAATATGCAATTTGTCGCTCGTAGCTGGTTAAAGAATGGAACTATCCCCAGCTATGTAGGGCTTTGGGCCCTACATGCAATTGTTTTGATTTTAGCCCTAAGTTTGTATATTGATCCTTATCGCTGGCGTCAATATAAAGCAGGACTCTTATTCTGGAAGAAACGCGCATGAAAATCTTATCTCGCTATCTTTTAAAAACCATTGCTTCTAGTACGCTCATTGTATTATTCATTATTTTGGGAATGGATTTTTTCATTCAATTGATGAATGAATTAAAAAATGTAGGCGATGGTAATTATACCTTGTGGCGAGCGATGGCTTATATTCTGATGACTATGCCCAATGATTTATACTTGATGTTTCCCATGGCTGGCCTATTGGGTGCTTTGATGGGGTTAGGCAATTTGGCCACTCACAGTGAATTAGTGGTGATGCGCAGTTCTGGCATGACCATGATACAAATCTCTAGAACGATCTTAGGCTGTGTTTTATTGTTTGTACTGGTGGTGACTCTTTTTTATGAAACCCTAGCGCCGAGCTTAACCCATGAGGCTGAAGTGATGCGAGGATTGGCCCGTAGCCGTGGGCAAGCGGTGGCCACGCAGTACGGCATCTGGATGAGAGAAGGGAATAGTTTTTTTCATTTTGATGAAGTTAGGCGCAGTGGCGAGGTTTATGGCTTAACCCGCTATCAATTTGACGATCAATATCAGCTGACACGGGTCAGTCAAGCACAATCGGGTCAACATCAAGGGCAGGGTTGGCAGGTTAAACAAGTGCAGATCACAGAATTGAGTCCGCAAAAAATAATGCCCAGACAAGTATCAGAAGAATGGTGGCCGCTGCATCTAGATCCCAGCATTCTACGGATTGCTGCCACCGATCCCAGTGAAATGTCTTTGTTTCGGCTACAGAAAGTGATTCGCTATCAAAAAGCCAATGCTTTGCGGTCTGCCGATTATGCCTTGGTATTTTGGCAGAGAGTATTTTCTCCCCTGATAGCCTGTGTGATGATGCTTTTAGCCATCCCGTTTATATTTGGTCCTTTGCGTACAGCCACCATGGGTTTACGATTAGTGGCGGGTGTGATCTTTGGCTTTTCTTTTTATATTTTAAATCAAATCATAGGCCCATTCAGCTTGGTTTATCAAATCCCAGCTATTTTGGCTGCAGGCTTACCCTTATTGCTTTTTGCAGGGGTGGGCTTTGTTTTGATGCGGCGGGTGCGTTAATAGTTATTTCCGTTACACCGTCATTGCGAGCGTTAGCGTGGCAATCCAGAGAATGTACCACAGAACTGAAGGCAGTTCCCTGGATTGCAGCAAAGCTTCGCTCCTCGCAATGACGATCTCGCGTCTTCAGGTGCGAGGAGTATATACTCATCGCCCATGAAGTATAACGGCTATCGCTCATTAACCCTGTAATAATTTCTTCTCTGCTCGCGCCAATTGCTGCGGCGTACCATATAAGATCAAGACATCTTGAATTCTTAATTCTGTTTCTGGAGACGGTTCATCGCCACGGATCCCACCACGACGCACGGCGGTTAAAGCGACTTCTTCCAAAGCCAGTTCTTTTACTTTAAAACCAATGGCATAAGCCTTCTCACTTAAAGTCACTACGGCCAATTGTTTTTTCTCTGGAGTCAATTCTGATTTATCTTCAATGCCTTCCCCTGGAAAATATTCATGTAAAAGTTGATAACGATTTTTACGAGCGTGCATGAGGTGTTTCATGGCCCGTCGCGGTGGAATTTGCAATAAAATCATCGTTTGAAAGGAAAGCATTAAACTGGCTTCTAAAGTTTCAGGTACAATTTCAGTGGCGCCTGCTTTTTGATATAAAGCCAGTTGAGAATCATCGCGCGTGCGAACGAGAATAGGTAAATGCGGTAATTCTTTTCGGATCTGCGGTAAAATACTCAATACAGTGTGACCATCGACAAAACTAAAAATAAGCGCTCGTGCTTTTTCCAAACCGATAGATTTTAACAAAGCTAGGCTGCCTGAATCTCCATAAATCACTCGGTTTCCAGCGAGCTCTGCATCCGTGACTCGTTTGGGATCCATATCAACGGCAACAATTTGAAATTGTTCACGCTCTAAAAAACGAGCCATATTTTGTCCGACCCGACCATATCCACAGATGATAATATGATTCTGTATGCCCAAGAGTTTTTTTGAAATTCCCGGTTCTAAAGTCTCAGGAGCTAGGTTGGGTTTTGGGGTTCTTAGCAGAAAAGCGGTAATTGGCTCGTTATAACGGATCAAGAAGGGCGAAATGGCCATACTAAAAACTAGAGCCGCTAAAAGCACTTGACTGTGAGCAATGGGAATTACTTTATCACTTAAAGCGATGGATAAGATCGCAAAACCAAATTCGCCCCCCTGAGCTAAAATGAGCGCTGTTTTGACACTATTCACCGGATCGCTTCGCAATAGGCGAGAGCATCCATAAATAATAATAGCCTTAATCAAGGTGATGGTTGCAATCAAAGCCAATAAGGGCCAAATGGCTTTAGGTAAAATATGGTAATTTAACAGCATGCCCGTAGAGATAAAAAATAATCCGAGTAAAATGTCGCGAAAGGGTCTTATTTCAACTTCAATTTGATGGCGGTATTCCGTTTCTCCCAGCATCATACCGGACAAGAATGCGCCTAAGGCTAAAGATAATCCTGCAGCTTCGGTCGCCCAGGCAGCGGCTAGGGTCACTAATAAAACAGTGAGGGTAAATAATTCTAGGGATCGGGCTTTGGCAATTTCGTGAAATAAGGGGCGTAAAACCCAACGTCCTAAAAACAACATGACGATTAAAACGACCCCGCCTTTAATCAAAGCTTCTAATAACGGTTTCCAAAGATTATGCTCTCCGCTGGCTAAACTCGGGATTAAAATCAGAAAAGGAATCACGGCTAAATCTTGAAATAAAAGAACACCAATGGCATTTTTGCCATGGGTTTGGTTAAGTTCCAATTGATCTTTCAATTGTTTACTGACAATGGCGGTGGAGGACATCGCAATAGCGGCTGCCACCACTAAAGAAGCTGTAATACTAAAACCATACCAAAAAGCAAATAAACCGGCGACGATGCTGGTCAGAATGACTTGCAAGCTGCCTAAGCCCAAAACACTGCGCCGTAAGGAAATGAGTTTCGGCAGTGAAAACTCAAGGCCAATGGTAAACATGAGAAAGACAACGCCAAATTCAGCCAATTCGACAATACTTGCTGTATCTCCGATCCAATCTAGACCATAGGGTCCCACTAACAACCCAACTAAGAGATATCCTAAGATCGGTGGAAGATGGACGCGTCTTAGCACTGTGGTAACCAGTACAGCAGCAAAGAGCACCACGATAATATTTGCTAATACGCCAAAATGCATGAGATGTCCTAAATAGGTTTAAAAGATTCTAGGATCTTCTTATTGTAAGAGGATATAATAACCCTCTGTCATTGCGAGGCGCGCAGCGACCTGCCAATCCAGAAAATCGCCCTCGGGGTTGCGGTCAATTCTCTGGATTGCGTCGCTGCGCTCGCAATGACGTAGACAATTTTCTAAAATTTACCAAGACTCATGATGATATTCATTTCATGATCTTGAATTTTGCCTAAATGCATTTCAAATCATTAGGAAATTTCTTCTTCTTTCGTGGAAGATTTTTTCTTTTTAACCGGAGAAGCGGTATTTCCTTCTGGCTCGACTTCTTTTCGCAGTTGATCCTGATAATATTCAGTGAGGGATTGTACCAATACACCCAGAATACGATGAGGTTTGTTGATGCGATTGATTTCAAAATCAGCGTTCAAAGGTTTAAGATAGAGGTCATCGCCATCCAGCATCAATTGTTTGACTTGAATTTGGCTTTGACCTTCAATGTAAATCGCCACAATATCATTATCGCTGGCCGTTAAAGTCGGTTCAAAAACCATAAAAGTATCTTTGGGATAATGTGGGGCCATGGTTTGGTCTTCCATGCGCACCGCAAAAGCTTTATCGCTGACATTGGATTCTGTAGAAATATAGCTGTTAATTTCTGCGGGTAAATGTTTTTCAGGCCAGGCGCTGCACTGCGCCCAAGTCAGCAAAGGCAATTTACTCCAACTGCGATAGTAAGGATTATAGCTGCCTGCGAAGCGCGTAGTAGCCAGGGGTTCATCACCCACCAACATGCTAATGTTTACCCCAAAAAACTTAGCAATAGGGCTTAATGATCCTACTTTAGGATTGTCAGTTTCGCCAGAGGCCATGCGATGAATGACGGGTTGACCCACTCCCGTTTGCCGGGCAAGTTCTGTCACAGTAATTCCTACATCATGCATCAAAGCCTTCAAAACTGTACTCAATTTTGACATTCCTATTCTCCTCATGGGTTAATATATTTGCAACTCAGCTCGATCTTCAAAGCCCCCATTTTTGTGGGGGCTTAATTTATGAGATTATACACCAAACTATGTCTAAATGCATCTTTTTTGACAAGATTATTGAAAAATAATTAAAAAAACATAAAAAATCCATTGACAAATAAACGAAAAATGTTTTAATATGTTTTTAGCGTTAGGATGACGCGCAACTGTGTTTTTCTTCTCCACAGTTTGCCCTTATCGGAGGAAACGGGGAGACCTATCGGCTGTAGTGCTTGATTTTAAAGCCTATTTTGCAGATTATCTTTTTGTTTCCAAGGCCTAGCTTGTCATCTGAGTTTCCCAATCTAGGCCTAGATCCCGTACTGCTGAAAAGTTCAGTAGAGCAAAGCGAGTATAGCAAAGCTTATTCTCAGGGGGGTAATGTTTTGTAATATTGATGATTGAGCTTTACTGGCTTTTCAGCAGATTTTTGCTAACTTGACAGAAATCTGCTCTCGTCGCACAATAGGCCATCTATTTTTTTCGGTGAATCTTGATTGATATGACTTCTATACGTGCCTTAGAGCCAAACAGCTTCAAAAACTTAAAGACATTAGGTGATTTTTTGCGCTTTGCTGTCTCCAGAGCGGCTGAAAAAACGCTTTTCTGCGGACATGGCAGTACTCAGATTTGGGATGATTTAGCCGTTTTAATTTTGGGCCTTTGCAATTTGCCCCATGATAGCCCCGATTGGATTTGGCAAACCCGCTTATTGGATCAGGAAAAACAAGACCTATTAGAAGGTATCTCACGACGGATCGAAGATCGTGTTCCCGTTGCTTATATCATTCACGAAGCCTGGTTTGCGGATCTACCTTTTTATGTCGATGAACGTGTATTAATCCCGCGCTCACCCTTTGCAGAACTCATCCAAGCTTGTTTTTCACCTTGGGTAGAAGCCGAGCGTGTGCAAAAGATTTTGGAATTGGGAACGGGCAGCGCTTGCATGGCCATCGCCACGGCTTTTAGTTTTCCACACGCAGAGATCTTCGCTTCGGATATCTCAGAAGCGGCCCTAGAAGTGGCAAAAATTAACCTTAAGAAGCACGATCTTTCAGATCGGATCCAACTGTTCAAAGCCGATCTTTTTGCAGGCTTACCCAAACAAACCTATGATCTGATTATCAGCAATCCACCGTATGTTGATTTGGAAGACATGCAGAGTTTACCCGCAGAATACCAACACGAACCGCGCTTGGCCTTAGAATCTGGAGTGGATGGCTTAGATTTTGTCAAACGATTATTGAAAGAAGCCCCTAACTATTTGAATCCCAATGGCGTTTTAATTGTTGAAGTGGGCAATAGCTCAGGCGCTTTGGTTGAAGCTTATCCGCATTTACCCTTTATCTGGATTGAACTCTATAAGGGTGGTGATGGGATCTTTATTTTAAAACGAGAAGATTTACTTTAGAAAAAATTGGAGAGTACACTTTAAAATGTCAAACGAACTCAATGTCGCCGTTGTTGGGGCAACCGGTTTAGTCGGGGAAACACTCATTGAAATTTTGATGGAAAGAAAATTTCCAGTTAAAAAACTTTATCCTTTAGCCAGCGAACGTTCTCAAGGCGAAACAGTTTTCTTTCGGAATAAACCCGTATTGGTTGAAAATCTTGAGCATTTTGATTTTAGCCAAGTGGATTTAGCATTTTTTATGGCCAATAATACCGTTGCTTTACAATATGCGCCTAAGGCTGCACAAGCGGGTTGTTTAGTCATCGATAATAGCTCTGCGTTTCGTTATGAAGCCAATGTCCCTTTAATTGTTCCAGAAGTTAATCCGGAGGCCTTAGAAGGTTATAAAGAGCGTAATATTATTGCCAATCCCAATTGCTCAACCATTCAAATGGCTGTAGCACTCAAACCGATTTATGATGCGGTTGGGATTGAACGGATTAACATTTCAACTTATCAGTCGGTCTCTGGCGCTGGGCGTACGGCCTTGGAAGAGTTGGCAGAGCAGACACGACAAGTTTTAAATGCACAAGCTCTTGGGATCCATGTCTTACCACGACAAATCGCTTTTAATGTGATCCCACACATCGATATTTTTGAAGACAATGGCTATACCCGTGAAGAAATGAAAATGGTTTGGGAAACGCAGAAGATCTTCAACGATCCACGCATCGCTGTGAATGCCACAGCTGTACGTGTGCCTGTTTTTTTTGGTCATGCTGAGGCTATCCATCTGGAAACAGCCACTAAAATCAGTGCCCAGCAAGTCTATGAACTTTTAAGAGCTGCACCAGGGTTATTGGTGACCGACCCTAATGATGTGGGTGATTATCCAACCCCAGTTCAACCTGAAAAGATGGAAGATGCCGTTTATGTCGGACGTATTCGTGAAGATCTTTCACATCCACGAGGGATTAATCTATGGGTGGTGGCGGATAATGTCCGTAAGGGGGCAGCACTCAATGCTATTGAGATCGCTGAGTTATGGCTACTAAGACAATAGTAAAGCCTGCAGAAAAGCATAAGGCTGTTTTTATGGCTATACTCTTTTAGGAAAATTTCGTTTATACTTCGTAGGCTTAGCTTGAGCCAGCGCTAAAGATAAGGATGGATAGGATTGAAATGTATCCTTTAGTTTTGATAAATGGGTATATTTTTTAAATCTCAAGATAAGCTAAAACTCCCCTCGCTCAGTACTCTGGGAGAGGGGTTGGGGAGAGGGTTTTCAAAGACTTGAGCGGTTACGGTCTAATGAAGGGATGTTTGTAAGATGAAGACAGTGGATATAAAAACGCAGGCCGGCTTGCTTTCAAAAAGCTCAACTTTAAAATTATGTATGTCCTTATTGGGTTTGGGAACAGCGGTTTCTGCACAAGCTTTGGGTCTGGGAAATATTCAAGTTCAAGCCGTTTTAAATCAGCCGTTTTATGCCACAATTCCCTTACAAGATTTGGGTAGCATCAATCCCCAAGATGTCAAAGTCGGTTTGGCCTCTCTAGATAAATACAATGAAATGGGGATCGACCGGCCGGGTTATCTTTCTCATTTTGATTTTAAGATCGATGAGAGCCAGCCTGGGCAAGTTCAAATTGTGGTGACGTCTGATATTCCTATTGATTCGCCTATTGTCAGTTTTCTGATGGTGATTAAAAATTCCGGAACCCAATTTTATAGAGAATACACAGTTTTCCTCGATCCCAGCTCTTATGCTTCTTTATCTGCTGGGTCAAGCTCGGGAACGATCCGAAAACCTTCTTCGACGCCGACTCAAACCACTCGAGTCAGTGCTGAGAATAACAGCGGCTGGTATGGACCTACCGCCAACAATGACACCCTCTGGGGTATTGCTGAGCGCTATCATTCATTAGGTTCCGATCCTGCACAGGTTGCCGTTGCCATTTATAATAAAAATCCTTCCGCTTTTATTGCCCAAAATGCCAATAAATTAAAAGCAGGTGTCCGTTTGCACTTACCCAGCTCAACAGAAGTCAATGCTGTTTCGAAGACGGAGATCCGCCAAGTTTTAGAAGAACACTCTAATCCCCAGCCAATGGAAGAACATCATTTAACAGCAGCAGTGCCCAGCGCCCCTGTTCCTTTGGTCCATTATCAGTCTGAATTTAATCCCAGCCCTGCAGCCCAGCCTAATAGCTCTGCGGCATCGGCTGTAACGACGACAAGTTCTCCAGAAACTGCCGCAGGCACTATGGTTTTACCGGTATCACAACCCAGTGAAGCAGAAGTTCCCACTGCTCAAACGCCTACAACATCGACTGCCAATACGCAAACCCAGGCTCAATTGGATGAAGTGGTTAAAACTTTGAAAACTGAAGAGGCAACCAATCAGCTGATGAGTTCCCAAATGAGCGATTTACAACATCGCAATGAAGAATTGCAACATGATTTATCTGAAAAAGATCAATTGCTTTTAAACTTACAAGCTTTATTAAATCAAAAACAACAGGCTAAGGTAGATGCTCTGCCAGGAGGCAGCACTGCAAATCAGGCTTCAGCCGCACAAGGCGGAGAAATTCCTCTAATCAAGACAGAAAGCAGTTCCTGGGGACTTTGGCTGAGCTTAGCTGCTTTGCTCTTGTTGGCTGGGGCAGCTTATTGGAAACGGGATCAGCTGCAGGCCTTCGTTTTAGCTTTGCGCTCGCAAGAAGCAGAAGAGGAACCTGAAAAAATTATGCCCGATCTCTCAGAACAAAAAATAGAGCCTAAAAGGGTTGAAGCCTCTGGCTCGGAAATACAACAATCCGCAAAAGATCCCTTATTGGATTTGAGTCGAGACTTATTAATCAGCGTTGAGGCTTCTATTCAAGCTGAACGTTATACCAAGGCAGAACTAGATCTGAGCCTATTTTTATCTCATTATCCGAATCAAATCGAAGTGAGTTTAAAGCTCTTGGAAGTTTATGCCCTAATGAAGAAAAAAAGTGATTTTGATCGACTTTTACACCATTTTGAAGCAAAAGCTGATTTATCTTCCGAAATACATTCTAAAGTTGAACAACTTAAAAAAATAGATTGGAGTACTTCTTTTTCGCTGCCGCAAAATGAAGACTTAGAAGAGACCCAAGATCTGCCCAGCGATGAGAGTGAATGGCTTGATGAAAAAGTTTCAATCGAGAAACCCATTATTGAAGATCTTCACTCGACATCCCCAAAAGAAAGTATTGATTTACACAGCCATCCTGTTGAAGAACATGTAAAAAAAGCAGACCCCTCTTTCGCTGGAATAGCTCCGCTCAAAACACAAGAGGCAGAATCTCCTATGGAAGAACTTAATCCCACAGCCACAGAGCCTCAAACGTCTGAGAGCCTTTCTACTAAGAGTGTTGGCTTAGACTTTGTTTCCGGTTTAGATCAGGGTTTAAAACCCAGTATTCGTGGAGCAGAGAACTTACCGGTTGAATCGAGTATAAGACCTATTCTAGAAGCAGTCCCAACTCAGCAGGCGCCGGCACTTAGTACACAAATTCCAGATGACTCTAAAGAGGAAGCCAAATTAGATCTAGCCGGTACTTATCTATCTATGCAAGAGCGGGGTGCTGCCCGTAAACTCTTGGATGAAGTCATCGCCTCAAAATCCAGCAGCCTAGGACAACGAAAAAAGGCCGAGCAGATTTTAAAAAGCATCGATCAAGAAAATGGAAATGGGAATTAAAAGGAAAATTTTATTCAAAAAAAATCTACTTTTAGATATCCCTTCCCAATCAAGGCAAAAGAGCGATGCCTGAATTGCCCCTACATTGGGGCCGCAGAGCTCTAAAGGCCCCGGACCTTTACCCCACAATTTTAAAGGGATACGGAAAAGGTATATTTTTATTGTACAGTATTATTGCTCCTGCTTTTTAATCGCTAAAAAACTTCAAAATAAACCCATTTTAATTAACGCTTTTTTGATCCCTTTGCTATAATGAGCGGACGGCAGTAATAATTCTTACCGTCCGAAAGGAAAAACATAGCTTAGGTCTTGTTTTTTCTTTTATTCGTCAGCCATAAGGTCAAGATCCTGAAAGTCTGGAGAATGGATATTTTTGCAATGATTTAATCTTAAAAAGAGTAATTGTGTCCTTTATGTGCTCTTACGAAAAATAGAAAAATCATTATCAGTCTTTAATCATATTTAAGGGAATTAACATGAGCCCACGCAAATCTTCGAGTAATCATAAGCAAGAAATTTTTGAGCAAGCACGACAATTAATGCGCCTGCAAGGATACCATCGCACTTCTATTGCTGATATTGCCAATGCCTGCGATCTGAGCAAAGCCAGCATTTACCATCATATTGCTGAGAAAAAAGACTTGGTGGGAATTACGATGAATGAAATCCAGAAATTTTTTAAAGAAACTTGCTTTGATGCTATTGAAAAAAATCCAGAACCGATGGATAAAAAAGTGGAGCTGCTATTTCAGGCATTAGAAAGTTATTTGGAGAAATACCAAGGAGGTTGTTTAGTGCACAATTTAGTCCATGAATTAGCCGATTCACAGCCTGAATTTCTGTCTTTATTTCAAAACTATTTTAGTTTATGGATTTCAAGCATTAGCAAGATTTTAACTCAACGTTATTCAGCTGAAAAAGCAAATCGTTTAGCCGAAGATCTGGTCTCGCAATTGGCAGGGGCTATTATGCTAGACCGATTGTATCGCACACAGACGCATGTGCAGCGCGTAAAGGCTTTATTGCTCTCTTATGTTACCGAAGAAGCTTTAGAAGCTGCGTAAGAAGATTAAAGTAAGCTGCTGCGCTACGTTCGCAATGACGAAGAATGGGTGGAGAACCTTCCGTCATTGCGAGGAGCGTAGCTTTGTTGCAATCCATAGAACAGTCCATAGATTTGCAATCTTACTGGATTGCCAGGCTAATGCTCGCAATGAGGAAAAGATAGAGAGTTTTCTAAAATCCACTCAAAATTACAATGTTGTTATTCTTTATCAGGATATTCACAGAGATCCTGAATAAGACAAATGGAACATTTGGGTTTTCGCGCTGTGCAAATGTAACGGCCATGTAGAATCAGCCAATGATGCGCGTCTTTCAAAAATTTTTCGGGAATATTTTTCAATAAATCTTTTTCAACGGCTAAAGGGGTGTCGCCTTTAGCCAGCCCGATGCGATTGGCTATGCGAAAAATATGAGTGTCTACGGCCATAGTCGCTTGTCCGAAAGCGGTATTTAAGATCACATTGGCGGTTTTTCGTCCTACGCCGGGTAAAGCTTCCAGATCTTCTCGAGTATCAGGGACTTGCCCCTGATGTTTTTCAATCAACAATGCCACTGTTTTTAAAATATTCTTGGTTTTGATTTTGTATAAACCAATGCTTTTGATGTAATGCATTAGGCCTTCCTCACCTAGAGCCCAAAAAGCCGCTGGGGTATTGGCGACGAGATATAATTTTGCAGTGGCTTTATTCACGCTGACATCGGTCGCTTGTGCCGATAGCATGACTGAAATGAGCAATTCAAAATTCGAAGTATATTTTAATTCTGTTGTAGGATGTGGATTGTTTTTTGAAAAACGTTTGAAGATCGCATTGATTTTTTCAGCCTTCATTTTAAGACCCCTTATTGGCTAAAACCCGCTGACGCGCAGCTTTGATTTCAGCCAGTAAATCACTCTGCGTCTTCGGGGTTTGTGTTTGTTCAAATTTAGATTTCTCTTGACGAGTATTTTTATCCTGATAATGCTGTGCTGCTTGTTGGGCTCGAGTGGCTTGTTCTTGTTCTGAAAGAAGCTGATCTAAATGAATCATTTGAATACAATCAGTAGGGCAGGGTAGTAAACATAATTCACAACCCGTACAACGATCGGCTAAAACTGTATGCATCATTTTGCGCGCACCTACGATTGCGTCCACAGGGCATGCTTGAATGCATTTCATGCAGCCAATGCAATGGCTTTCATCGATGACTGCCACACTGGGTGCGCGATAACGTTCTAAGACCAGTGCTCGATAAGGCTCAGGATCGCGCTCTAAGAGCTCGGCTAAAGCCAATAAGGTTTTCTCGCCACCGGGAGCGCATAAGGATATGTCTTTTTCTCCAGCGATCAATGCCTTGGCATAAGGTAGGCAAGCGTCATAGCCACATTGCTGACATTGAGTTTGAGGTAAGAGGGCATTGATGCTTTCAGGGTTCATGTTTCAAATCCAGGGCTCAATATCCGCCAATTCAATCCGTTTCATCAGCGGTTGAAAAGTTTCAATTTCATGTGCTCCTAAAAATATCTCTGCGTCTTGCCATTCTAGAGCTGGGATACGCAGAAAAGTTTCTACGGCCAAAGCCAAACGAGGCAAGATGGGTTTTAAATAGAGGATTAATAAACGAAACAGTTCCAAGGCTAAACTCGAAATTTCTTGCAAGCGCAGGCAAGCGCCTTCTTCCTTGGCAATTTGCCAGGGTTTTTCTTCAGCAATCCATTGATTGGCCTTATCCGCTAAAGCGCTGACTTCTCGGATCACTTTGGCATAATCGCGTTGTTCATAGCTCAAAGCTAAGGTTTCTGCTTTATCGCTGAACTCTTGCCAGAGTTCTTTTGAATATAAGTTTGCCGATAATTGATTTTCAAAATATTTACCGATAAAACTGGCTGTGCGGGAAGCGATATTGATGATCTTTCCCACCAGATCTGAATTGATCCGCGCCATAAAATCTTTAAAATTCAAATCAACATCTTCAACACGGCCATTTAATTTGGCTGCAAAATAATAACGCAAATATTCGCTGTCTAAGCGCTCTAAATAGGCTTTGGCTGTGATAAAGGTGCCCCGAGATTTAGACATTTTTTCGCCATTGACCGTGACAAAGCCATGTACAAAAACAGAAGTGGGCAATCGATAATCTGCAGCCATCAGCACAGCGGGCCAAAAAAGAGTGTGAAAATAAGTAATGTCTTTACCAATGAAATGATACAGTTCTGTAGTGCTGTCTTTTTTCCAAAAAGAATCAAAGTCTAATTCAGGATGCGTTTGACAATACTGCTGAAAACTAGCCATATAGCCCACTGGAGCATCCAGCCAAACATAAAAATATTTATTGTCTTCTCCAGGAATTTTAAATCCAAAATACGGGCCATCACGGCTGATATCCCAGGCTTGTAAACCGGTTTTAAACCATTCCTGCATTTTATGTTGGATCTCTTTTGGCACGCTGGGTCCTGAAAGCCATTTCTCTAGCGCATCACTGTAACAAGGCAGATCGAAGAATAAATGCTCGGAAGAACGAGTCTCAGGAATAGCTCCCGATAAAACAGAGCGTGGATTTTTCAGTTCCGATGAATTATAGGTGGCGCCACAGGATTCGCAATTATCGCCATATTGATCTTCAGCCTGGCAACGTGGGCATTGACCTTTGACATAGCGATCGGGTAAAAACATTTGCTTCACCGGATCATAGGCTTGTTCTATGGTTTTACGTAAAATAGAACCTTTAGTGTTTAATCGTTGATAAATTTCCTGAACCAAAGCCTCATTTTCAGGAGAATGTGTGGTGTAAAAATTATCAAAATCGATGTCAAAGCGACGTATGTCCGCCAGCTGATCGGCACTGATGGTCTGGATAAACTCTTCTGGGCTGATCCCTTGCTTTTCCGCTTGAATCATAATAGGTGTACCATGAGCATCGCTACCGGCTATAAAATAACAGCAATGCCCGCGCATTTTTTGAAAACGCAGCCAAATATCAGCCTCAATGGCTTCTAAGATATAACCCAAATGGATAGGGCCATTAGCATAGGGTAGAGCGGTAGTGGCTATCAATGTTCTTTTTGCTATAGTCATAGAAAATCCTGTATTTCTTACTGGAAGAGAGTATTATCAGAACGCTATTCTAGCATAAAGCTTCTAAAAGGCACAGACTGTTAAAAAGTCTCAACGAACCCAGATTCGTTCATAGACTCCCCTCTCCCAGTACTCTGGGAGAGGGGTTGGGGCAGAGGGATCAAATTAATGATTCGAAAGATTAATAGAATCCACTGTTGGGGCTAAGTTTAATGGGATCCGATCTCCCAATTCACGCAGGCTCCTGCGACAGGTTTCATAAAACCCTAAAGTTTCTTCTTTTTTTCCTTTATCGGGGTTTTTTTGCCTTTGAACCCGGATCAATGAGGCCTCCAATTCTGGTGCAGCTCTTTGTAAGACCAAAGGATCTTTCGCTGTTTTGGCTAAGGGGACATTGGGTAAAGGCTTTGCTTCTTCAAAAAAAAGTTTTCCAAATTGATGATTTTGGCCACAGGCCAGCTTATTGAGTTCCAAAAGCACTTCCATTTGCAGTTTATCTGCTAGAGAATTTGAACTGGCCATGGGGATAAGCGTTACATCGCGATTCAAAAGGTTTGATCGGGGAAACATACGCTGGCAAGCTTCGGCGATCATATTAATTTTAAGCCCATAGTGCTTCCAGAGAAAATCCAGTTTGAATTTTTCCAATAAGGTCAGTGTGTTTTTGAACTTGAGCACTAAGTAAGGATCTGTATTCAGGATCTTATAATTCATTTGATTCTTCATGACTTGCATCTTGAGTGCTAATTGCCCATATCTTTCAAATTCTTCTTCAGACAAATCGCCCACATGAAAAAAAACCATGTTCACAAATAAATTGTAGAATAAGGTATAAGCAGGGGCGCTGGGGTTTGAACCGAGAATTCCTTGAGTCAATTTTTTTTGTGCTTCAATGCATAAAGAAATAAGCAGATCGCCTAAAAACTTTTCTCGATTAATTTCGACCGGTAAATGTTTAAAAATCTCTCGCAATAGAGCGATTGAAATTTCTGAGCGACGAAGAATATTATTTTCTCCATCTGCTTCTGGATTTAAGATGTCGTAATTTAAAGATTTGACCAATAGATTACGGCGAGCGAACAGATCAGGAATATCATTTAAGACAGAAACAATCATTGCTCTTTTGTCTGCAATGGTTTTCTGTCTACGATAAATTTCAAACAGTTTTAAAACTTCAATGGATGAACTGGCCATGATAAAAACTCCTACTCAGAAAGTTGAAATAACTCTCACTCAGGGGAGCGATGGACAATCGCAGCGAGAAGGGTGAATGTATTATAGCATCTTTCAAAAATAAATCAATGGATTTCCCATGGGTTTTTCTAAAAATATGAAAGAATGATAGAAGAGATTTTTTGAATCCTTTCACTTGCATCTTGCAGTGGAGCATGTTACCTTCGAGCTCTAGCTCTCTTCGAGAGGCTAGAAGAACTTAATAAAATACAATATGAGCAGGAAGGAACATATGAGCACTCCAAGCGCTATCGCACAACTGAAAGTTAATGGCTTTAAGAATAAAATAAGCCAGTTTGATATTCAAAAAACAGATAAAGACACAGGCGATAATCTGTTACATCTTCTGATACGCCAAGGCGATCTTGAAAAAATTAAAATCCTGCTCCTGATCCCAAACTGTAAAGATCTTTTTCTAAGAGAAAACACTCAAAAGATAAGACCTTTTACTCTTTTGGAGTCTGGAGTTTCAGTGGAAGATATAACTATTATTTTAAAAAATGTGTGGGACATTTTAGAAAAAGCTCATTCAGATAAAGGGGTTTATTTAAGGATAATTTTAGATCTATTTTATCAAGCAGAATCTAATGAGCGGATCATTTACACTTTGCAATCTCTTGCAGTAGACCGCTCGGAACAAGTGTTGATTCAAAATTTGCTCACAGATGCAGAAAAAGAATTCCTTTGTACCAAAGTAAAACAGGCCGTTACTGAAGAAAATATAGCCCTGATATCAGCTTATCAAGAAGCAGGCCTATTACGGTGCATTTCTGATCAAGCTTTATTATCGAGTCTCTTAAGTTGTGTGATGCATTCGAACGACGTTGATAAAGAAGTCTTAGTGGTCCGGCTCTTAGAAGCAGAAGGGATTATCTCTATTTCTAATTCCGATCAAAAATATCCCAATCCTTTGCATCAAGCGATTGAGCAAAAAAAAATAAAATGGCTAAAGTTATTACTGGAGAATGGAAGCTATCCCAATCAATGTGCTTTAAACAATGAGGATTATCATCCGCTTAAATTTGCCCAATCTTTGCCCGAAGATGATGAGGTACAAGACATCATCCAGTTATTGAAAAAATACGGCAGTAGAACGGATATTGCTCAGTTACAAGAATATGCTCATTCGAATGATGGGGTAAGTTTAAAAAAGGCCTTTGTGCAACAAAATTTGATCAATGAAATCGATTTATTACCTCTAATGGGAACATTGTGCAGACAAGGCTATGCCGATGAATGGGTCAATGATTATCAGATTTGTTTTAGACCAGAAGCCATTTTAGATGAAGAGGGTATGGGCGTATTAGACTATGCGGTGCAATCTAATCAAGTCGCGACAGCCAAGAAACTACTGCCTGAAATACTTAGAATCCGCCCACAGACAAGATTAGCCAGGCCTTTGTCGGACTGCTTGATCGCTTCTCATTTCAAGCTCTTAGATTTATTAATGCACTATGGGTTTCGTTTGAATGCAGAAGATTTTAGAGTTATTCAACAAAAAATTGAAGAATCAGAAACTAATCTTAATTGGAAATTTTATTTTGAAAAATTAAAAGAATTTGATTTTTCTGACTTGAACAAAGACCGTCCAGAACATACCGAATTTCTGGCTTTTATTTTAAAGCGTTTTCCAGATGAACTGGACGCTATAGAAACTATCGTAAGTCTGGGATGGGATCAGCAAAAAGAAATTGATGGAAAAAACATCATCGTCCATGCTATTGAAACTAGTCTAAAGACCAATGATGTTCGTGTATTTTTAAGCGTATTTAGGGCTGCCCAATCCCAAGATGCTCTATCGTCTGAAGGTCTTTCAAAAGGCTTAACCGCCATTTTAAATCATTTCCCCTATACCGATTCAAGTGATGCCATCGCGGGTCATCTGATACACGAATATGAAAAAAATAAATTAGCTGAATTATTGGAATTGGGGTTTTGTAGTGAACAAGCACGATTTATAACGACGCTGATTCAAAACATCCTTCATGAGAAGGCTACTCTTGAGAATAGAATGAAATTTTTAAGCGTTATTTCTGAATTATTAGAGGCAAAGGCTAAAAAAGAAGATTCTAAGCAAGACATTTTTTTCTTCATTCATTTGAATAAATTTCTAGTGCATTTAGTAGACGGTTTATCTATAATAGAAGACCGAAAGGAATTTGCCAGAGCACTTACCGAGACAATTCAAACCAAACAAAAACTTATTTCTAATGATTCAACCGTAAAAATATTTGGTTTTACTTTGCTGGCAGATAAATTTTTCTTATACATGCTCTTAGGCCTTGCTTCAAATGTCTATAGTGACGATCTTACTGCTACAAAAAATAAAGTGTTAGCCGGCTTAAATGCGAAGATTTTCAATACCAATGAACTCCGCCTTTTAGCCATTCTTTTCTTATATCGAACTTTTGTGATGGAAACCATTCGAAAAGCACAAATCGATGTTCAAGCAAAGAGTGTTACCGATCTTTGTATTTCTTCGCTTTCTACGGATTATAATACCAGTGCTGAATATCTAACAAAACTTAAAACTCTGCTGATGCAGGCGATGCTCGATCTTGAAAGATCAGTTGAAATTAAAACGCTTATTCGATTATTATCGTATTTGCCGGTGACTATTTCAGAGTCCTTTTGGCAAGAGGGTCTTATTGACCCCGAATTCAGTAAGAAATTAGCAAGCACGCATCCTGAAGGTAAATCGGAAAACATCGGAAAACTCTTTTCAACTGAAGTACGATTTTTAGATTTGTTCGTGTATTTGGGCGATCTTGAGCTTATTGAAACGCTTAGACAAGCCATAGGAACAGAAATTTTATGCCAGTTTAGCGTAGGGGAAAAAAGAGAACTTTCAGATGAAGCTGATAAAATCATCGATTTAATACGCATTTCACATGATCCGGCTAAAGCACGCCGAGCAGCGATGCTATTGGGAGATCAGCCTAGACCTGCTTTTTTTATGGGTGCTTTAGTTGGAGCATGCGTGTTTGAAAATGATCTTGAAACCTTAGATTTAATGAGGCATTATCCAGATTTGTACTTTCCTTTATGCTTGAGCATTCAAAATCAGAAGTTTGATGCAGCGATGCGCTTATTAGAAAATCCCCGACTAAATTTCTCGATTCAAGAGGCTAGCGATGATCAGAGACTATTAGAAAAAGCGTATCAAACTTATTCTCAATTACCCGAAGAAGAATCAGAGCAGCAAAAAGCCTTTAAGACTCTGCTCATAAAATTAGCAGAAAAAAAATCTTTTCAAATCAATCCTGATTTACTCATTCAAATGAAGAACAATGGACATCTCTGGCTAGTAGAGCCTTTGCTAAAACAATGGGCAGAAATGAACAGCAAGGATGATCAAAGTCTTTTTTCAGAATTATCAAGGGCTTTTTGTTTCGGTCTCGATTTGCATCACATGATTTCTGAGGAAGAGGATGAGACCTCTTTGGAATTAATAACCCTCTATTTGCAATCCGGGGCGGGTTTATTATGGAGAAATTCGCAGAATGAGAATGCCTGGCAACTGGCAAACCGATTAAAAAAGCCTAAAATCATAGCCCTATTTAAATCTGAGATCCATCAGCGGTATTTTTCGCTATTAGAAGAAACTTTCAATGCTGCCGCGAGTGAAGAGCTTATTTCAGAAGCAAAAGAACTCCAGAGCCCAGAATTGGGAGATGAGATGCTCATTCCAATTGCAGAGCCTGTGGAAGATGAGTCTGCGGAAGTACACGCAGGACAGCAAGGCGAAGAAGAGCAAGCTAAGAAGGGGCCAGGGCTTGTTAGGAGAAAATTGACAGTAGTAGGACAGAATCCCTCATTACAGAATTCCTCATTCTGGAGTAAATCCAGAGAAAATGGGTCTCCCGAAAAAGAAAAGTCCTCAAGATGTACGATCCTATAAAAAAAAAGGAAGTCTTTACCCACTAACACAATTTAAATCTTTGAGTTAGAATGCATAGAGGGTATAAACCGTTTAAGTGCTAAGCTCGTTTTTAAGGATGAATCAAGGGATGAAAAACTTAGTTCTTTTTATGTCTTCCTGGGGGATCGGGATTGGCTTATTGGCTTTGGTCACTCTGGGTATTTCGGAAGGAAACTTTATAGCCAACTTTCCGGGCGGTAGGGTCTCTGCTTGGTTATTGGCCAGCCTTATTCTGGGATTAGTCAGCTGGGGGCTTGATTTTATCAATAGCAGTGCCTGGTTTCGAAAGCAAAGTTTCTTGTTTTTAAATCTCTTTAATATTGTCGCTTTACTTGTCAGTGTGCTTTGTATTTTGACTTTAATTAGAATCCTTGCAGTGAGTCTTGGTTTTTCTGATTTTAAAGATCTTTGGCAGATCACGGAGATCACCTTTTTAAGGCTGCATTTTTGGAGTTTGGTGATTTATGTTGTATTCTTTCAAGGTCTGATTAATTTTATCCAGCAAATGGCCAATATGATAGGCCCCAGGATTTTAAAAAATATTGTTTTTGGACACTATCGCAAACCCAAAACAGAAGAACGAATCTTCATGTTTTTAGATCTGCAAGGCTCTACCAGTATTGCTGAACGTCTGGGACATGAAAAATTTTGCCGCCTAATTCAAGATTGTTTTTCCGATTTGACGCAAAGTGCCTTGGCTCATGAACTTGAAATCTATCAATATGTGGGCGATGAAGCAATTTTAACTTGGGATTTAGAAAGAGGAGCTAGAAATTCAAATTGCTTAACAGCTTTTTATGATTTTAATGACACTTTATTGAAAAATTCTGAACATTATGAGAAACATTATCAATGCGTGCCTAGGTTTAAAGCCGGCATTAATGTAGGTTCCGTGGCTGTGGCTGAGATAGGGACCATTAAACGCAATATTGCTTATTTAAGCGATGTCTTAAATACTGCCGCCAGAATTGAAAGCTTGTGTAATAAACTAAAAAAACCATTGCTAATTTCAGAAGACGTCAAAACATTACTGGGCGATACTCCTGGCTATAGTCTAGAATTTTCAGATGAGATCCAATTGCGCGGCAAGCAAAAAAAGGTAAAAATATATTCGGTTGAGCGCCAGGATCCCTCAAAGGCTGCTAATTTATCAGTGAGTAAAGGCTATGAATAAGCCCGGTCTGGATACTCATAACGAATTAACGGTATTAAAAGATTTTTTATTAAAGTCTTATCATATGCAATTATCCCATATCGTTATAGATCGGGAAAGCAGTGAATACGGGGCCTGTAGTTTTGAATTAGCCGGAAAAAAAGTTATTTTCCGTGTGGCGAAGATAACCCCAACTAAAGTAGGGCAGTTTGTGACCTTATGGAAACGGATAGGAAATGGCCCGATACAACCTTTTGAAAGCACCGATCCTATAGATATAGTGATCATCTTTAGTCGCTCTAAAAATGGGGTTGGGCATTTTATTTTTCCTAAAGAGATATTGATTCAACGTAAAATATTTTCAGACAACCAAAATAGCGAAGGGAAAAGAGGATTTCGTGTCTATTCTCCTTGGGATAAGATCACGAATAAACAGGCCGAAAATACACAGAAATGGCAATCAGATTATTTTTTTGAAATAGGCCAAGATTTTTTTTAAACAAAGATAAAAAGTAAAAAGTGATATTCAATCCAATAATAGCAAAATAAATATACAAAAGCTCTTTGTCCATTTCAAATCACAGGGTAATTGAAAACTCCCTTCGCCCAGTACTCTGGGAGAGGGCTTGGGGGAGAGGCTAGGAAATTCTTTAGGAGTCTTAACCCCTAAGGTTTAAAAGGGATATAAAATTCTACTACTCTCATGCCAGACTCAAAATTGCTCAAAAAATATTTTTACAAAGATAAAAAAACCACTTGACAGATCAGATGGAAACTGGATAATATCTGTTTTAGGGTTTTGTGAATTTTAAACGAGTTAAAACCATTCGTTCGGTTTATAACCCCTTGTTCTAAGAGAGTTTATTTTTATTGTTTTATTTTGAAATAAGAGGTTTATAATGAAAAGAGCAGTGTTGCTGGGTTCTGTATTGAGTATGACGTTGTTGCTGTCTGCTTGTGGCAAAGAGAGTTCCTTTAAATCAGCGATTAACAAAGATCTCAGTGAGGAATATTCTTGTTTGGATGTGACGGCCATGCAGTATTATTCTCCGCCTTACAATGGGTTTGATCGCAAGGTTTTTGATGAATATGCAAAAAATAATACGGCTTTATTCATCAAAACGAAAAAAAATGGAACATTAGAAGCATTGGATGACAATGAAAAACAAGAGGCTTTGCAATTAGATACTTTGGCTCAGATTGGGTTTTTCAAAAAAACTCAAGAGACACAACAGGGCAAAAATGATTGGAATGGTTCGCCTATTCCCGAGCTTTCTTTCGAAGTCGATCTCTACAATTTAACGGATAAAGGAGAAAAAGCTTTAAAAGAGAATCCTTCCGCAAAAACTGAAAATTTATTTTGTTATGCGCATCGACGGGTTGACAGCATTTTAAATTATACGGAAGAAAATGCCGAGGGCAGAGATCTTGCCGAAATCAAATACAGTTATAAATATACAGATCTCGCCAGTTGGGCTAAGAATGATGATGTCAAAGCCGCTTTCCCAGAAATCGAGAAAACTCTGAATAAAGAAGATAAAATTGGAAGAACCGTTTTGATGAAGACGAACAATGGCTGGCAGAGCAGTTTGTGATCTATTTACAATTTTCAATCGCAATTTTCGGTATGTCAATACCGAAAGTTGCTTTGCAATGTTGATAGCTTAGAAACGCATTACAAAATCCTATTATTATCTCGATGTAGTGATCATGTCGAGTGTTCTAGAGTTTTGTGGGTGAGATAGTAAAACAGTAAATTTTTATTTAAGGAGTAATTGAATATGTTAAGTTCTAGCGCAGAAGCCGCTGTGAGTTTTGCCCGAGATGTCTACCGAGAACTTTTACGGCCATCATTACCTGATGGATGGGATATTTTTTTAGACTGTCCTAGTTCTCTCCAGAACGATGGTTACTTTGGTGCGGCGTATATTCAAGAATGGAAAAACACATCGTACGTATATATCGCACATCGAGGGACATCCAACATTCCTGATGCAATAGAAGATTTTGAAATGTGGGCATTAAGCATTACTCCAAAACAATTCTATACTGGAGCGGTTCCTTTTATACAGTTGGTTTTTGAGAGGCTTAATGAAAAATATGCTGGCAGCGATCAAAGAATACGCATTCTTTTTACAGGACATTCGTTAGGAGCAACTTTGGCAGAGTTATCTATATTAAAATATATACACTATTTTGATGATCCCTCATCAAATACATATGACGAAAATCGTTATATCGATGAAGTTTATATATTTGAAAACCCGGGCTCAGAGCCGCTTGCATTAAATATGCTTAATTCAGGAGAAACGACACAAGCAAATATGGAGGATGCGGCAAACAAAATTAGTATATATAATTCTGAAGTGGATCTGATTAATACCTGTATGCGCTCACTATCGGCTATGTTTCCATCATCGGCAAAGAGAACACTAACTTTTGCCGCTGGTTATAAATACAGCAGCCTCTCTCCCCCTAAGGAACCACTTCCATTCGTCCCTGATGCAAAATATTTTCTTTGGAATTATACAATAAGAGATCAGCATAAAATTGATTATGTGTATCAGTGGGTTTTTATTAAGGGGTATATAGGCAGCTATTGTAAGGTTGGAAATTGGCCGGTTGGAATAGATAATGGATATACCCAAGATCTTTCAAAATGCTAAGTTTCTAACATCTGAAAATTATCATTAATTCGCTGGTCTAGGCTGCCTCCAATAGACGGCAAAA
>VFKP01000010.1 GCA_009885495.1 Gammaproteobacteria bacterium
ACCGCGGGCTGAATAATTTAGTGCTCTCGGGAGCCGGATGCGGGAAATCTGCACGTCCGGTTCTGAGGAGGGGTCTGCTGGGGTGACTCAGCAGATCTACTCAAACCGAGATCTGTTCCAAAACGGCCTGCAAATCCGCATACAAAGGCGCTTCGACACTGAGTTTTTCTTGGGTCTTGGGATGAATGAAGGCAATTTTCTGTGCATGTAAAAACAGTCTACTTTTCTCAGTGGCCGGCAGAGTTTGATCTAAGCGGCGTTGTCCATATTTGAGATCCCCAACAATGGGATAGCCTCGATAACTTAAATGAACGCGCAATTGATGGGTGCGGCCTGTTTTAGGGCTTAAACGCAGCAAGCTGTGCTTAGCAAATAAGGTTTCAATGTTAACGGTAGTTAAAGCTTCCTTGCCCTCGGGATGCACACTCACCCGATGTCCGCCTGAAGGCAGTAAGCTTTTTAACAAGGGATCATCGATGCTATGCCAATTTTTAGGCCAGCGCCCATGCACCAAGGCGAAATAGGTTTTCTGACAGCCCCCTTCTTTGAACAATTGCTGCAAGGCTTTCAAAGATTCTCTTTTTTTAGCGATGAGTAAGCAGCCTGAGGTGTCTTTATCCAAGCGATGGGCTAATTCTAAACATTTGAGTGTGGGAAGAGCCTGACGTAAAATGTCGATGACTCCAAAGGAATTCTCCGTGCCGCCATGTACGGCTAAGCCTGGGGGCTTGTTTATGACCATAAGATCTTCATCTTCATAAAGGATGGCATTTAATAAACGATCGTGGACATCTTTAGGCAGCATTATTTGCACCGAACTGCTTTGATGCAGCGGCGGCAAGCGAACTTCATCTCCAAAATTCAACTTATCGCTCGGTTTTGAACGTTTTTTATTAATTCTGACTTCGCCAGTACGTAACATGCGGTAAATTCTACTTTTAGGTATATTTTTCAAGAACTTAAACAAATAATTATCGACTCTCTGGCCTTCTCCGGTCTCATTAATTTGAATTATTCGAGCTTTATGATGTATTTCTTCAGACATAGGGGCTATTCTCATTGAAATTAAAGGTTTTTTTTGATAAACTGTGCTTATCGTACGCTAGCGGCTTGTATGTTCAGGCCTGGGTACGATAGTAACAGATCTGTGAGGGCTTAACACGTCTTTTGAATCTTCCGCGTATATTTATCTCTGGAAAAGAGAATACTGCGGTGAAAATAGGCGGTTTTTGAGTATGCCTTTCAAATTCCAGAGTCAGCGAAAACTCCCCTCGTCCAGTATTCTGGGGGATGGGTTGGAGAAAAGGCCACAGATGAGTTTGCATCCCCTTAAATGATGGGGATTTAGATTGCCAATTCCCGAACAACAAAGGGAATGTGCTTAATGATATTAATGAATGATGTGTTGGGTTTGTTCAAGTGAATTAACTGAAAGTAACACACACTTTTTGAAGAATGAAAGAATTACGTTAGAGAATAGTGAGCGATAGAGAACGACGCCTGATGCGAATCGTTCGCAGATCCCTGGTTTCAGAGGATCTATTTGGGAATAATAGAGTTTTTGCCAGTCAGCCTAGCATGATCTGAAGCTGAAACCTGTTTTATATCCCAAACAACTGTTTTTGAAGATAATCGATTTTTTCTTGAGTGTGCCAAGCTTTAACTTTTAAGCGCGAATAGCCGAGCACAGTGGAGAAAAAAATGACCGATCTGCAACAGACAAAACCCTTAAGCCGTATGTTAATCAACGGCACTAATCCTGAAGAATTGCGCTTAGCTATTTTAGAAGGCTATCGCTTAGAAAACGTTTACATTGAACAATTAGGCCAGCAAAAGAAAGGCAATATTTACAAAGGCATAGTCACTCGCGTTGAGCGCAGTCTACAAGCCGCCTTTGTTGATTTTGGTTCTGAACGTCAAGGCTTTTTACCGTTTAAAGAAATCAGCGATCACTATTTTATTAAAGAAGTGGATAATACTCAGCAGCTGAATATTGGCGATGTCTTGAAAGAAGGACAAGAGTTAATCGTTCAAGTGGAAAAAGTAGAACGTGGTAATAAAGGCGCGGCCTTAACGACTTTGGTCAAAATAGCCGGCTCTTATTTGGTTTTGATGGCCAATAGTTCGCGTATGGGCGGAATTTCCAGACAAATCGATGGCGAAGATCGCGATAGTTTACGAGATATCTTAAATCGATTGCCTTTACCAGACGATATGGGTGTGATTATTCGTACCGCCGGTGTGGGGAAAAGTTTTGAAGAATTAGACTGGGATTTAGGCATTTTACTGCGCCTATGGAATGTGATCCAAGAAGCCAGCGCTAAAGCTTCTCCCCCAGCTTTGATTCATCAGGAAAGTGATTTCGTGGTACGCGCCTTGAGAGATTTCCTACAAATGGATACTGATGAAATTATCTTAGATGTGCCTGAATTGTATCAGCGCGCTAAAGAACATTTGGAAAAGATCCGGCCTGAATTTGCAGAAAAAGTAAAATTATATCAAGGCAGCGCGCCTTTATTTGATCATTATCAAGTAGAAGCGCAAATTGAAACCGCTTTTCAATCGAATATTCGCCTGCCTTCAGGGGGTGCTCTAGTCATTCAACCCACAGAAGCTTTGGTGAGTATTGATGTTAACTCAGGCAAAGACACCAAGGGCGGACATATTGAACAAACCGCCTTGAACACCAATCGCGAAGCTGCCATTGAGATTGCCAGACAGTTACGTTTGCGTGATCTGGGAGGTTTAGTGGTGATCGATTTTATCGATATGCTTTCACAAGACAATCAAAAAGAAGTCGTGCAAGCTTTCCAAAATGCGATTAAAAGCGATAGAGCGCGCGTGCAATTTGGTCGTATCTCAAAATTTGGTTTGATGGAAGTGTCACGACAACGCTTACGCGCCTCTTTGGCGGAAGCCAATCAGAGTGTGTGCCCTCGTTGTAATGGGCAGGGCACTGTGCGACAAGTTGAATCCTTGAGTTTATCGATTTTAAGACAAATACGTCAGGAATCGATGGGCAATACGGTGCAAGAGATCATTGTCTATGTACCCGTGGATGTGGCTACTTTATTGTTGAATGAACAAAGAGAAGCGGTGAGTGCTTTAGAACGAGAGCAGCGTGTGCGTATTTTGGTGATCCCTCATCGTTATTTGGAAACGCCACATTATCGCTTGGAAAAAGTTTACAAAACTCAGGCGCGTTCACGAGATTCTTCAAGGGCCAGTTATTTGCATCAGTATGAGCCTTCAGGAGAGTTGGCCAGCTTAAAAGAAATTGCTGTGCATAAACCCAATGAAATGGAAAAACCTTTAGTCGTGCACAGTTTACCGGAATCGGCTAAACCGGAAGGACGCCCTGCTGCTAAATCTAAAGGAGAGGGTTGGTTGAAGCGTTTATGGGCTAAATTGCGCTCTGAACCTGCGCAATCTGAGCCAGCGAGACATCGAAACCGCAGACCGCATTCAGGCACTCGTACAGCGCCAGCGGATTCGAGAAATCATGTTTCTCCTCCTTCAAGTGCTGCGCCCAATGCTACAGGAACAGGACAACCGCGTCGCAGACATTATCGTCAAGGCCAGGGGCGTAATCGACCTCGCAATCCTAGCAGTAATGGCGCTCCTCGTTCACCTGCAACAACGCATAAAAACGATGGGCAGACAGTCGCTTAAAGATAAGTGGCTGGGCTCTTTTCTGCCAGTACTCTCTAGTACTGTCCAGGAAAAGCGAAAATGCCTCGGTCATTCGCAGTACCGGGAAAAGTGAAAACTCCCCTCGCCCGCTAATCCGGGAGAGGGTGTTAAAATATAAAATTTTGAGTTACTCCTCCCGGTAATTCACAGTACTGTCCAGGAAAAGTGAAAACTCCCCTCGCCCAGTATTCTGGGAGAGGGGTTGGGGGAGAGGGTGTCAACTACAGTATCAATACTCAGGAAAGACACATGTCATTAACTTCAGAGCAAAGAAAAGTTCTCATTCTATCTTCTGTCGGTGGCCTGCTTGCCTCAAAGGTCTATGACTGGTGAAAATTCGACCATTTTTTCCTAAAATACGCAAACGGACTCAACGCAATGCCTGCAGCTCAGGCGGTACTATACCCATTATCGGAAATAAATGACAAGCAAGTGACAATTGCTCGCAAGTTGGGTGGCGTTGAGCAAAAATCATTGGTTTCTAGACTCCAGCCGTCTCAACGCGCATAATTGCGAGATGCAGTGTTGCGTTTCGCAATTATGCGCGTTATAATGGTTTGAGATAGGAGAATTTGATGATGCGTAAAAGAGATTATTTCCCTTTAGGGATAGCTTTCGGAAAAGCTTTTTGTAATCGAACGGAAGAAACCCGTATATTATTAAATAATATAACCAATGGAAAGCATACCTTGCTGATGGCAACACGGCGATATGGCAAATCCAGTTTGGCCCTCCATGCTATCACTTTAAGTAAGCTCCCCTACGTTGAAACTGACTTTTATATGGCAAGTACGGAAAAAGTCATAGAGGGTTATATCTTAAATAGTGTTGTTGATCTAATCGGTAAGGCCTTAGGTAGCGTTGATAAATTAATTAACTCTATTAAAAAATATGTGAGAAACTTAAAGCCAAAACTAGAGATTGGTGGCAAGTATTTAAAATTAGAGCTGGTTCCTACTGCTGAATCAGACCCGGCAACCAATGTAAAAGAAGCTCTTTTGCTCTTAGAACGTTTGTTAGCCGAAAATAACAAGCAAGCTGTTTTATTAATGGATGAATTTCAAAATGTAGGGGTAATTGCCAAGGGAACAGGCATTGAAGCCGCCATTAGACATGTGGCGCAAAAAACAAAATATCTAACTATTGTATTTTCGGGTAGTAATAGAAAATTACTACAAACAATGTTTGAAGATGAGAATAGACCACTCTATAAGTTATGCTGGAAACTAACGCTTTCCAGAATTTCAGCCTCTCATTATCAATCCCATTTACAAAAAGCTGCTCAAGAGGCGTGGAAAGAGGATCTTAATCCATCTGTCATTAATAAAATATTTCAATTAACTGAAAGACATCCTTATTACCTTAATAAACTTTGCGATAAATTATGGATGCATTGTGAAAAACTTCCAACTATAAGCAATGCCGATCTCTTATGGTTAGATATCCTAGAAGAAGAAAAAAGCGATGCCATTAAAGAAATATCTGCCTTAACTGCCGGCCAAAAAAAAGTTTTAGGTCAAGTGGCCGAAGAAAATGTAACACAGCTCACTGATAAAGCAACAATGATAACCTTAGAGATGGCGAGCAGTTCTATTGTCAGAGCGTTAGAAGGACTAGAAGAAAAAGATATTATTGAAAAGCTTGAGTCCAGTTATAAAGTCATTAATCCTGTCATCCGATTTTATGTTACAAAGGGGAAAGTGACCCAATAAAAATATTGCTCGCGCTATCCATTCCAAGAAATCAAAAAATTGCGGGTTTGAGTAGATCTGCTGGGGTGACTCAGCAGATCTACTCAAACCAAATTGCGGATGCCTTTTTCTTTGTTGATATAATCGATTATGATTAAAGACTTTTTCATTAACGATGGCGAAACACGTTTGGCTCAATAAAGCCATCAAAGCAACTGTCATTTTTAATACGCGAAGAAATTGAAAAAGACAGCGTAACCAATAACCCATAACAGGGCTTTGGGTTTTGGGGATCAAACTTAATATTGAAGGTCCATAGAAAGGCTTAAACAGTAGGGGCGATCCACAGACCGCCCCAGGGGAACAGAGCTTTATTCGCCCTTGGCTTTCGCGGCAGCTTCAGCAGCGGCTTTCTTGCCTTTCTTGGTGCTGGAAGGCAGCAATTTTTCTTTAATACGGGCTGCGCGGCCTGTTAAACCCCGTAAATAATATAATTTAGCGCGGCGCACATCACCACGGCGGACTAAAGTCACGCTGTCTAGAAGAGGGCTGTAAGTGAGGAACACACGTTCCACGCCTTCGCCATGAGAAATTTTACGTACTGTAAAAGCAGAATTCAAACCACGGTTTCGCTTGGCAATGACGACACCTTCAAAAGCCTGGATCCGCTCATTCGTGCCTTCTTTCACCTTAACATTCACAATAACGGTGTCTCCCGGACTGAATTCAGTAATGGACTTATTGAGCATTTGCTCTTTTTCTATTTGATGAATGATCTGACTCATTGTATTCTCCTCATATGTTTACACTGATTCGGCTAGTCTAGGCCAGATTGGGGCGTATCCCCAGCGGCCAATAGTCTTGCCAAAGTTTTCTTTTCTTCTTCCGTTAACACGGCCGAATTTAACAAATCAGGGCGCCGTTCTACGGTGCGCTTTAAGGCCATCTCGCTGCGCCAACGGGCAATCGCTTGATGGTCTCCTGACAATAATACTTGCGGTACTTGCAGCCCTTGATCATTTTCAGGCCGCGTATACTGCGGATATTCCAATAAACCTCGGCAAAAAGAATCTTGTTCTGCCGATAAGGGATCTCCTAAGACCCCAGGGATGAGTCGCGCTAAAGCGTCGATCATCACCATGGCGGCAAATTCACCGCCGCTTAAAACATAATCGCCGATCGAATATTCTTCATCGACAAAGCCTTCGATCACTCGCTCATCAATGCCTTCATAACGCCCGCAGAGGAAAGTCAGACAATGGGTTTCCAATTTAGCGCCTAGAGCAGCTAGATGGCGCTGATGCAGTGGCTGGCCCTGAGGGCTTAAATAAATCACCCAATTGGGCTTTTTAGCTTGTTTTTGGATCTGCTGAAGAGTCTTACGTAAAGGCTCAACCATCATCACCATACCTGGGCCGCCGCCATAAGGCTTATCATCAATATTACGATGCTTATTGGCCGTATGTCCCCGAGGGTCCCAACAGCTAATCGTCAATAAATTGGCTTCTAAAGCACGCCCCAAAACACCATAATTCAGTGCTGCAAACATTTTCGGTAAAACACTAATAATGTTAATCTGTTTTGGGTTCAAAGACATGGCTTAGAAATCCGCGTCCCAGTCGACTAAGATCTTCTGAGAGTCTAAATCCACTGACTTTACAAACCGATCCCTAATAAAGGGGATCATATATTCTTTTTCACCTTTCAAGACCAGCAATTCATGCGCGCCGCTGTCAAAAAAACCAGTGACCTGGCCTAAGAGGACGGCCTCTTGATTAATCACTTGAAAACCAATGAGATCCGCCAGATAAAACTCATCAGCCTCTAAATTCGGTAAAGCGCTGCGTTCTACAGCGATGTTGAGTCCGGCCAGAAATCTGACATCTTCAGGCGTATCATAACCCAGGAGATGAACAACCCATCCCTTGCCATGTTTGGCTTTGGCATCGAACTGGATTAAAGTCCAGTCTTGTCGCCCCTGCCAATGCCAGCCCGGATAGCTAAATACATTGTCCTCAGGTTCAGTGAAAGATTGCAATTTAATCCAACCCTTAACTCCAAAAGGAGAGCCTAAGCGAGCGACAATAATTTTATGGCCTATGCCGGCTAAAGATTCACTCATCACTGAACATCAAAAGCTTAAGCTGCCGCAACAGCAGTGGCTTTGATCTCTTGATTGTTATTTTTGGCGTATTCTTTAACCAAAGATTGGACTCTATCGGTCATTTGAGCGCCCGTTTTCAGCCATTTTTCTAAAATAGCCACATCCATACGCAAGCGAGTGGCTTGGCCTCGGGCTACGGGGTTAAAAATACCCACACGTTCGATGGAACGACCATCTCTAGGGCAGCGTTTGTCTGCCACAACAATATGGTAAAATGGACGCTTTTTAGCGCCGCCTCTAGCTAAACGAATAACAACCATGCTCTCATCACCCTCAACAGTAAAAAGGAGGACAGATTTTGTCCAAATTAATCCGAAACCTTCTCATAAATGAGGATACAGGCTCGGTAAACGCAGTATTGTACTGAAATAAACTAGAAAAGGGAAGGGGGTGACAGGGGTTTTGGGGCATTTTCTTATTTTAATAGGGAATTAGAGTTTAATGTTAGCAACAAATAGACTTGTCCGGTTTAAGAGTAAATAAACTGTCCGGTTTTACTTACTCTGCAAAAGCTATCTTTTGACTTTTCGCTCGCGTGGATAGCCCTAA
>VFKP01000071.1 GCA_009885495.1 Gammaproteobacteria bacterium
GCCGATCCGAAAGCGAACTATTTTCAAATTGAAGTCAAAGATACGGGGATAGGGATCGCGGCTGAAAAGCTAGAATCTATATTTGATAAATTTAGCCGAGCGGTGTCTGCCGATGATCATCAGCATCCTGGAACAGGCTTAGGTTTATATTCAGTGAAAACGATGGTTGATGAATTAAAAGGTGAACTTAAGGTTGAAAGTATTTTTGGGCAAGGGTCGCATTTTTCTCTGCGGTTGCCATTGAAACAACAGGCCTAATCAATTAAGGAATAATGCTGTGTATCGCTCATTTTGATAGGGAACCGGATAAAGATTTAGAGAGGTCTCGCTAAATAGATTTTTTGGTTAACAAAAGTTTATAAATAATTCTATAAAGGTACCAAAAGTACCTTTATAGAATTATTTATAAACTAAACAGTTTGAATTCATGGTATCCCTTTCAAATTCCAGGGTAAATACTCATCCTCAATGAAGATGCGAAATCCGTCATTGCGAGGAGCGTAGCGACGTGGCAATCCAAAAGAATAGCCCACAGTCCTGTGGTAATTTCACTGGATTGCTTCACTTCGTTCGCAATGAAGTGATGTTAAATTTCGCATTTTGAGGTATAATGGGTATATGTCCAATAAAAGTTTAGAAATAATTTAAAAGGTACTAAAAGTACCGTTATATAATAAATTGTAAACCAAACAGATTTAATTCAATAACAGCCATTGCAAGAGGAATTTAGTTAAAATGATGAATAAATACCAATTATTTAAATCACTTCATGCTTCGCAGGAAATTCTTTTCTTGGGAAATACGCATGATGTTTTATCCGCTATGCTTTTTGAGCAAGCAGGGTTTAAAGCCTTAGGAACAACCAGTTGGGGGATCTCAAATACTCTGGGTTGTAATGATGGCGAAAATATAGAATTTAATGAGTATTTGAACATTGTTAAGAAAATAATTGATAATGTTAACATCCCCGTTTCAGTCGATCTTGAGGCGGGATATGGTGATTCCGTAGAAACGATTGTAGCCAATGTCTTAGGAGTTGCAGACTGTGGCGCTGTCGGAATTAATCTTGAAGATTCCCTTAAAAAAGAGAGAGGTCTTCGCGATCTGAACGAACAAACTAAAATTTTATCGAATGTACGTGCTAAGTTGGATAACAATGGCTTCAAGGATTTTTTTATCAATGCTAGAACGGACACCTATTTACAGGGCGTTCCGAATGCTCTGCAGGAAACTTTAATCAGGGGTAAGGCGTATGCCGATAGCGGCGTTAATGGCTTATTTGTGCCCTGTGTTTTTACTCATTCTGATATTGGAACCCTCGTAAAAAATGTTGCTTTGCCTATCAATGTTTTATCTTTACCTCAGCTGACAGACTTGAAGAAATTAAATGAACTTGGAGTTAAAAGATTCAGCATTGGCAATGCGTTCTCTGATCTAATGATTGTGCTGGGTGGAAAGGTAGCCACTGAACTTCAGCTGAATGGTGATACTTCTCTTCTCTATAATCAAGGATCTGTTCATTTAAAATTTAGAGAAAAATTGACTTCCGGTTAGGCAATGATGGATCTCGCATTGGGTCTATAATGGCTATCTCCACTTCTGGCTCTAACTATGCTACAATGCTCATCCATTTAAATGATGAGCGAATTGATGAATCTTGATTTAGCCCTTTATATTCATTTTCCCTGGTGTGTGCAGAAATGCCCTTATTGTGATTTTAACTCGCATGCCTTGCAGGGGCGTATTCCTGAGGAGCTCTATATTGAAGCTTTATTGAGAGATTTAGAGCATGATCGCCCTTGGGTTAAAAATCGTGAGATTTCCAGTATTTTCTGTGGTGGAGGGACGCCTAGCCTTTTTTCTGGAAAGGCCATCGCTCAGTTATTACAAGCAGTCGAACAGGCTATACCTTTTAAGAAAAACTTGGAAATTACTTTAGAAGCCAATCCCGGAACTTTAAAAGCCGAAGATCTAGATGAGTTACGAGCGGGAGGTGTGAATCGTTTATCGTTGGGTGCGCAGAGTTTTCAGGCACAGCAGCTTAAAGCCTTGGGGCGTATTCATGGTCCTGAAGAGATTTATCAGGCCGTCGATAATGCTAAGGTGGCGGGGTTTGATAATTTTAATATAGATTTGATGTATGGTCTTTCAGAGCAAACAGTGGAAGATGCTTTATATGATTTAAAACAGGCTTTTTCACTTTCTCCGACTCATCTTTCTTGGTATCAATTGACTTTGGAACCCAACACGCCTTTTTATCGCACGCCACCGCCTTTACCCCTTGAAGATGAATTGGCGAAAATGTGCAGTGCTGGCGAAACTTATTTAAAACAACAGGGCTATGATCGCTATGAAATTTCAGCCTACAGCCGTTCTCATCAGCGCTGTCAGCATAATATGAATTATTGGCAATATGGCGATTATCTGGGGGTTGGCGCAGGAGCGCACGGAAAAATTACCTTAGCTGATGGTACAGTATTACGCACGGCCAAAAAGAAACACCCCAAACAGTATTTGTCTGCCACTGATTTTCTGCAAGAACAAAAAACCTTGACTGCTAAAGACTTGCAATTTGAATTTATGTTAAATGCTTTACGTTTAATGGAACCTATTGCTTGGTCTTTATTTGAAAAGCACACTCAAAGTTTTCGTGCGAGCATTTTACCGCTCATGGATAATTTAGTCAATAAGGAACTTTTAAATTATAATCAGGATAGTTTCTATTTGACAGATCTGGGCAGACGTTTTTCCAATGAAATCATGGCCGAATTTTTACCGGAGTAATTAATGGATATCATACAAAAAATTATTTTCATGGGGCTTCCCATTTTATTTGCGATCACCGTACACGAAGTGGCGCATGGTTGGGTGGCCTCTTATTTTGGCGACAAAACGGCAAAATTAGCGGGTCGTCTCACGTTAAATCCTCTCAAACATATTGATCCCATTGGCACCATTGTCTTGCCTGGGCTTATGCTCTTGATGCATTCTCCTTTTTTGTTTGGTTGGGCAAAACCCGTGCCAGTCGATTGGCGTAATTTAAAAGATCCTAAAAAAGATATGGCTTTGGTGGCCTTAGCCGGGCCTGCGTCTAATTTTATCATGGCCCTCATCTGGGCGTTTTTTCTAAAATATGTCCTGAGCTCTGATGGATCGGATGCTTTTCAAATGATGGCGCAAACAGGCATTATGATCAATGTGGCCTTGATTGCCTTAAATCTCATTCCCATTCCACCTTTAGATGGCAGTCGCATTGTCAGCAGCTTTCTACCCGCACGTGCTGCGTATCATTACAATCAATTAGAACGATATGGATTTTTCATTTTGATGATCCTTATTTTCACCCATGTGCTGAGTGCGATTTTAATGCCCTTGATGCAGCTGTTATTGGGGATTATCGCCAGTATTGTGGGGCTATAAATATATCTCTTTCAAATTGTATTATTTTAGAGCCCTTAGCTGTAAAAGTCAGAAAATTCGCCCTTAAAAGTCAGAAAAACAATAGAAATCTTCCTTTTAAGGGCGAAAAAACCATGAAAATCTTCCTTGGAAATGCTAAAATACAGCTAAGACACCCATTCCAAAGAGACAAAACATGTATCCACGATTATTAAGCATACCGCACTCTCAAAGTAAAAGTGCGTTTATTCTGGGGCCTCGCGGTACGGGCAAAACACAATGGATTCAAACCTATTTCAAAGAAGATATCTATATTAATTTGCTGGATGGCTCAGATTATTTGAGATTACAAAGAGCGCCACATCAATTAGAGCAGTATATCCCTTCGTCTTATTCAGGCTGGGTGATTATTGATGAGATCCAAAAAATTCCAGCTTTGTTAAATGAAGTGCATCGTTTAATCGAATCTAGAAGGTTAAAATTTATATTGACAGGCTCGAGCGCTAGAAGCTTGCGAGAGAAAGGAGTTAATTTACTGGCGGGAAGAGCTTTACGGTATCATATGCATCCTTTGACAGCGACTGAGATGGGAGCTGATTTTGATTTAAAAACGGCATTGGAAGTAGGGCTTTTACCTGGGTTAAGTGCAGAAGAAGATAAACGACATTACTTAGAAAGTTATGTGTATATGTATCTGCGCGAAGAAGTGATGCAGGAAGGTATCGTTAGGTCTATCTCGGATTTTAACCAATTCCTCCAAGTGGCCAGTTTTTCACAAGGCTGCCCGGTAAACTTTTCTGCAATCGCTCGAGAATGTGGAGTGAGTGCGAAAATAGTCAGTGGTTATTTTTCGATTTTAGAAGATTTACTCATCGGTTATTTCCTGCCTGTTTTTTCTAGACGGGCGAAAAGAAAATTAATTACAGCGGCTAAATTTTATTATTTTGATACGGGCGTGTATCAAATACTCAGGCCTAGAGGAGTTTTGGATACTTCGGACGAGATTGGCGGGGTCGCAGCAGAAAGCTTATTTTTACAGCATCTACGCGCGGTAAATGACTACTTTCAATTATATTATAATTTATATTATTGGCGCACAGCGAATGGGCATGAAGTTGATTTTGTAGCCTATGGTGAAAAAGGATTTCACGCTTTTGAAATCAAAACAAAAAACAATTTAAATTCTAAAGATTTAAAGGGATTGAAGCAATTTTCAATGGATTATCCGGAGGCTAAACTCTATCTCATTTATGGTGGAGATAGAAAATTATACCTGGGTAATATCACGGTACTACCCTTTATGGATGCGCTGATTGAATTGCCGAACTTATTGCAGGGCCAATGAAGATGAGGCTCCAAGGATAATGCTTCAAACCTGTTAGCAACAAATAGACTTGTCCGGTTTAAGAGTAAATAAACTGTCCGGTTTTACTTACTCTGCAAAAGCTATCTTTTGACTTTTCGCTCGCGTGGATAGCCCTAA
>VFKP01000106.1 GCA_009885495.1 Gammaproteobacteria bacterium
CCAGGCTGCGCTATACCCCGTATTACCATAATAGGCTCTGGAATAAAGATATTACCAACCCCAGGCCATTACGTGCTAGAATGATACTGGGATATCGTTTAAAAATCAATGCCTACGAAGCTTTATTCTCAAATAAAAAGCGAATTAAATACCTATTTTGAGCAAAATAAACCCTGGATCACTCCATAAACCTTAGACCTTAGACCTTAACGGGAGAAATCAGCATGACCGCAAAATCCATCGATGGTAAAGGCATTGCCTTACGTCTACAGGCCCAGCTTAAAAATGAGATTTCAAAGCTTATGGCTCATAAGGGGCGTCCTCCTGGATTGGCTGTGGTCCTCTTAGGGAAAGATCCTGCCTCTCAAATCTATGTGCAAAAAAAACGGGATGCCTGCTCTGCTCTAGGTTTTTATTCTTCGGCTTATGATTTAGCAAGCGATACTTCTGAAACAAGGCTGTTACACTTAATTGATGAGCTTAATGCCGATCCCAAAATTGACGGCATCTTGGTGCAATTGCCTCTGCCAAAACACATTGACAGCACTAAAATTTTGGAACGCATTCATCCTTCCAAAGATGTCGATGGTTTCCATCCTTATAATTTAGGACGCTTAGCACAGCGTAAGCCGTTGTTACGCCCTTGCACCCCTTATGGCATTATGATGATGTTAGAGGCCATGGAACTTAAAGTTCGAGGCTTATCCGCTGTGGTCGTTGGCGCTTCCAATATCGTGGGCCGCCCTATGGGTTTAGAATTACTCTTGGCCGGTGCCACGGTCACAGTCTGCCATCGCTTCACTCAAAATCTAGAACAAGAAGTCAGGCGCGCAGAGCTTTTAGTCGTGGCTGTAGGCAAGCCTGGGGTCGTGTCCAGTGAATGGATCAAACCCGCTGCCATTGTCATTGATGTGGGTATGAATCGCCTAGATGGGCGTTTATGTGGTGATTTAAATTTTGAAATAGCCAAAACCCGTGCTGGGTGGATCACCCCAGTCCCAGGAGGCGTTGGCCCGATGACGGTCTACAGTTTACTTAAAAATACTTTTGATGTGTATCGTGGTGGTTTGGAGTATGCTAAATAGCGCTCTCTGCCAGAATACCACAGTACTGTCCGGGGAAAAATAGAAACTCCCCTCCCCCAGAATACTGGGGGAGGGGAGTATTCAGTTAAACTTTATTTTATCTTCCGGGCGAATCCCCCCAAAGATATTTATGCAATTGAATTTGAAAACGTACTGGCAATTGCTCCGCTAAGATCCAATCGGCCAAAAGGGTGGGCGATAATTGATCGGCAATGGGCGAGAACAACAGTTCACAGCGTGTATTAAGCTTATGTTGCTTAATCATAGAAACACTCCAATCAAAATCAATCCTATCGCCCATAACAAATTTAATTTGATCGTGTGCATTTAAAAAATCAAGATTACGATAATCATTTTTATCGCATTCACCGGAACTGGGCGTTTTTAAATCCATGACTTTGACCACTCGTCTATCCACATTGGCCAAAGACAAAGCCCCACTGGTTTCCAATGAGACTTGATAATTTTGATCGCAGAGCAATTGTAATAAGGAAATACAGCCTTCCTGCGCTAAAGGTTCTCCACCTGTGACCGTTATATAAGGCGTTTGATATTGACGTAATTGGTTGAAGATCTCAGCAAAACTGAGCTGTTTGCCCCCTTTAAACGCATAAGCCGTATCACAATAATGACAACGCAAAGGGCAGCCCGTTAATCGAATAAAAATCGTCGGTAGCCCTACATGACGCGCCTCTCCCTGCAGAGAATAAAAAATTTCAGTGATGCGTAGACTCTGATGAACAGTTAAAACTTCAGGCAATCCACTAAACCCCTTGCACGTTCATTTCTTGTATACGCTGTTTGGCTAAGACCGATGCCGAAGAGTTGGGGTAATTGCTGACGAGTTTTTGTAAAGTGTCTCGTGCAATCGCCCATTTTCCTTGCTGATAATAAATATAACCCAGCTTCAAATCAGCATCAGGTACTTTGCTGCTTTGCGGAAATTGGCTGGGAATGGCTTTAAAATGCAATTCAGCTTTATTTAAATCCCCACCCACTAAACTGATCTCACCCATCCAATAATGCGCGTTAGCGGCATATTCGCCCATAGGATATTGGGTTAAATAATCTTGCATTTCAATACTGGCGTCGCTGTATTGCTGTGCTGAAATGGCTTGATAGGCTCGATCGTATAATTCTTTTTGTTTGGGATCGCTTTGTGTCGTGACAGCAGGCGCTGCTGCGGCTATGGGATTAACATTGACAGAAGCTTCTGGGGCAGCAGCGGGTTTCGGATGAGCTGTGACTGGAGTGGTCTGGCTGATCTGGGTGACCGCTTCTGCCGCTGCACTGACTGCCGTTTCTGAAGCCAGATTAGCAGGAGATTTATTTTCCAATTGCAAGAAAATATTTTTTTGAGCTTCTCTCAGTTGATCTATTTGATGAGCTTGTAATTCTAATTGCCCTTGTAAATCGCGCACTTGTTGTTGTAATTGTGTGACGGTATTTTGTAAATCATCGGGATTATTATTGGTTTCGACCTGCATCTGCATAGCAGAATTATTATTTTGTGCCACGGAATAAGAGGAGTTAGAATCAGGCACCCCTTCTTCTACGGGTGCTGCAAAAATGCTGCTGGTCAATAGACTTAATAAAAGTATTCTCAGTTTAGATTTCGAAAAAAATGAAAATTTCATGATGGAAAAATCCTCGCTAGAATGGGTGAATTTAAATAGCCCTGTCCCCCAACCCCTGAGCCAGAAAACTGGATCAGGGGAACGGTTTCTTTTTCCAATATTTTGGAACAAGAGGCTTAAAAAATAGTTCGAACTTAACCGACTACATCGTAACTGATGTCATCACGACGATCTTGTGAATACGCCGATTCATCATTTCCAGGTACGGCAGGTTTTTCAGCGCCATAACTGACGGTACGCATTTGGTTAGCATTCACACCCATCATCACCAAACGTTGTCGAACGACATCCGCACGGCGTTGTGCTAAACCGATATTGTATTCGCGGCTGCCTCTGGGATCGGTATTGCCCGCGATTAAAATGCGTGCATCAGAATGTTTTTTCAGATAATCCGCATTGGCTTGCAGAATAGGTAAATAATCCGCTTTGATCACATCGCTGTCAAAATCAAAATACACTGTGTTTTTTTCAATCCCCAAGATCTTGGCCATACGCGCATCTTGACTGTCATCAAAATCAGCATCGCTGCCCACACCTGCGGTTGCCGCTGGACTGCCACCTGTCATCGGTGTCGCCACTGCTGTGTCTTTAGGCTTGGAAGAACAGGCGACCAAGGCCACAGCCAATACAGCCATCGCCAATAGTTTCAAATTTTGTTTCATCGTATACTCCACTTGTTATAACACTTTATCCCGCGTACGGTGACCATGCGGGTTCCTGGACGTCACCCGAAGCTTCGGGTAGACGAATATTCACCTGTCCATTACTCGAGACCATTCCCAGTATGCGACGAGCACCGGCCTGTGTCGAATAAACTATCATCCGCCCATTAGGTGCTGGACTTGGGGACTCTGCAAAGCTATCGCGAGTCAGCACTTGCAGTGTCCCTGATTGTAAATCATAAATCGCCACATTAAAACCACGATTGTCGCGATGTAAGACAGAAAGCTTATCCCCTGCAGGAAGAACACTGGCACTGGCATTATAACTACCCACATAGGTCACTCTTTGAGCTTGTTTAGTGCTTAAATTAATGCGATAGATCTGCGGCGCTCCGCCTCTATCTGAAGTAAAATAAAGTGATTGTCCATCGGGGGACCAAGCAGGTTCCGTATTAATAGACCAATCATGAGTCAATTGCGTTAAACTGCCTGATCCCATATTGATCAAATAAATATTCGGATTGGTTTTACCCATCGATAAAGCCACCGCTAAAATACGGCCATCCGGTGAAAATGCCGGCGCACCATTAATGCCAGCGAAACTGGAAATGAGTCGACGCTGCCCTGTAGCCACATTTGAAGTAAAGATCTGGGGTAATTTAGTTTCAAAGGATACATAGGCTACTGAATGCCCGTCAGGCGACCAAGTCGGTGACATAATAGGTTGAGTTGAGGTTAAAATCGGTTTGGCATTATGTCCATCCACATCCGAGATCATTAGATAGTAGCGTTTATGCAGACTATTGGGAATAGGATCGACTTTAACATAAGCCAAATGGGTCGAGAATACCCCTTTTTCACCGGTTAACTTTTCATACAATAAATCGCTGATATGATGTGCCAAAGCGCGACTTTGACTGACAGGAATGGTGTAGCTCTGCTGCGATAAAATTGCAGGTGTACTGCCTGAGCTGTGAAACAAATCTAAAAGTGAAACATCCACTTTGATTTGGTTATTGCCTAGCGCTGTCACATTGCCCATCACTAGATTATCCAGACTCAAACTTTTCCAAAGATCACCACTAACGGCATCCACTTGATGGGGCCATTGTGGAAAACGATTCTGCGCCATGATTTGAAATTGCCCTGAATGGCCTAGATCATTACTGATCACCCGACCAATATCATTGGGATTGCTCGGATCTGCCGGATTAAAGGGTACCACCGCAATCGGAATGGCGCGCACTACACCACTGGTGATTTCAATTTCTAACACCGCAAACGCTGTTTGAAAAAAAGCAGCCAGCATTAAAATCGATAATAATCCTATACGCAATCTTTTCATGGCAGTTATCCTGGATCTTTAAAATTAAATTGTATGTCTTTCATGAGCGCAAGGGCCTGTGGATCACTGGGTACAGGTAAGGGAGAGGCTTTATACACCGCCGATAAAGCCAAACGATCTAAGGCCGGGTTCCCACTGCTTCCCACATTTTGCGCGCTTAATACTGTGCCGTCTGAAGCTAAATGCACTCGCATGACTGTGGCCAGTCTTTGTTGATCAACGCCGGGTAATTGCGTCCATTGTGCCTCTATGGCTTGTTTCATCAAAGCGGCATAACGATTCACTTCAGTTTGCATTTGTAGGTTATTGGCAGCCGCTTGCTGGGCCATTAAAGCTTGTTTTGCTGCGGCCTGTTGTGCGGCCAAGGCCTGAGCTTGTTTTTGTGCCGCTTGTTTTTGTGCGGCCAGGGCTGTTGCTGCCGCTTGTGCTTTCGTTTGCGCCAATTGTGCTGCCGCCGCTTTTTGTGCCGCTTGTAAATCAGCTAATTGTGCAGCCGCCTTTTGTGTGGCTGCCGCCTGTTCTGTAGCCAATGCGGCTTGTTTGGTTTTAGCCTCTTGAATGGCCGCTAAAGCATTGGCTTTAGCGGTGGCTAAATCACGAGCCTGTTTGGCCGCCAGCGCTTTAGCCGCATTATCCTGTGCTTGTAAAGTTTGGACTTCATGATCCAATTCGGTTTGCGAAATAGCCACGGCATTAACAATTTGTTTATGTTCTTCCAGAGAAGTACTTTGACTGGGCTGAATGCTCATCACGGCAGAGCTTACAGAAACCAAAAAAATAAGCGCTAAGAAGAAATGAAAACCCAGTGAAGCCATAAGACTGCCTGAGAAACGTGTGCTCATTTAGGCTTGCCCTCCATCCCCAGGATCTTGGGTAATCAAACCCACCTGATTAACCCCGGCCCGTTGTAGCAAAACCATAGCCCCCACGACCTGTCCATAGCTGGCTTGTTCATCCCCTTTCACCATCACCATCGGCGTTTTATTTTCAGTTTTATCCAATTCCAGGCGCGCAGCCACTCGAACAATTAAATCATGAGCCGTTAAGGTTTGGCTGGGATTGGCATTGACATTTAGATAGTATCGGCCCTGTTCATCCACGGAAACAATTAAAGGCTGATTGTCTTTGGTTTGGATGGCCTGCGCCTTGGCCTGTGGTAAATTCACTTTGACCCCAGGGGTCAATAAAGGAGTGGCAATCATAAATATCACCAGCAAAACCAACATGACATCGATATAAGGCACCACATTCATTTCGGCAATGCTGCGACGTTGGCGAGGTCTTTTAGAATGCATCGGTCTATACATAATTAAGCTTGCTCTTCAGAGGTTTTTTTCGTTTTGTACAAGCGACGTTGCAAAATCCCCACCAATTCACTGCGAAAAGCAATGTATTGATTGGTTAAGCGTTCCGCCTTATAGGAATAACGATTATAGGCAATCACGGCAGGGATCGCAGCAAACAAACCCATGGCAGTGGCGATCAACGCTTCAGAGATCCCCGGAGCCACCATAGCGATAGTCGCCTGCTCAGCCTGACTCAAAGCTTGGAAAGAAGTCATGATACCCCAAACGGTCCCAAATAAACCCACATACGGACTGGTGGAACCAATAGTGGCTAGTATGGGCAAATATTGCTCAATTGAATCAATCTCGCGATTTTCAACAACAGTCATCGAGCGTTCTGTATTTTCAAGATTGATCTCTTGCGGAAAAGATTCTTTGCGACCATGCATGAAAGATTCAAAACCCGCCTTAAAAATAGCGCTCAAACCGACTTCCGGCACTTTTTTCTGAGTGACTCGGCTGTATAATTGACCTAAATCAATGCCTGACCAAAAGGTTTCTTCAAACTGCCCTGCCGCTTTGGCCAAGCGACGATAAAGAAAGCCTCTTTGAAAAATAATCGTCCACGAAGCGATCGAAGCCAATAATAAGATCAGCATGACGCCTTTGACGACACCACTGGCATCGGTGAAAAAGTGCAGAATAGAATGATTGACGACCATAAAAGCGCTCCAGCAGATGCCTAAAATTTGGGCTTATCATACTCCATTTTAAGATATGAGGCAAGGGACAAATTTTGCGCAGATTTTAGCGGTACTCGCAGATCCCTTCCTGTGTTATCATCTTCATCCCTTTAAAAACTTAGAAATCAAGCTCATGGAAAAATTTGATGTGATTATCATCGGCGCGGGCGCAGCCGGTCTGATGTGTGCCATAGAAGCCAGCAAGCGCCAGCGTAAAGTGCTGGTCTTAGATCATGCCAATAAAGCGGGCAAAAAAATCTTAATGTCAGGCGGTGGCCGGTGTAATTTCACCAATTATCATGTTAGCCCTGAAAAGTTCATTTCAAATAATCCCGATTTTTGTCGTTCAGCCTTAAGCCGTTACACCCAAGAAAATTTTATCGCTTTAGTCCAAAAACATCGTATTGCTTTTCACGAAAAAACCTTAGGACAATTATTTTGCGATCATAAATCAAAAGACATCTTGGATATGTTGTTATTAGAATCTGAAATAAATAATGTCGATCTGCGTTTAAACACCTCAATTGAAAAGATAGAAAAAGACAGCGATCAGCATTTTAAATTATACACTTCAGGAGGAGGTTTTCACTGTCAATCCTTAGTGATTGCCAGTGGTGGCTTATCCATTCCAACCATGGGCGCTAGCCCTTTTGGCTATAAAGTGGCCGAACAATTTGGTATTAAAGTATGGCCCACTCGAGCGGGATTGGTGCCTTTAACCTTACACCCCAGCGATAGAGATCGCTTAGCTTTATTATCGGGCATCTCCGTTGATAGCATCGTTAGTCATGCACGCACCCAGTTTCGCGAAAATATTTTATTCACTCATCGCGGTTTAAGCGGTCCGGCTATCCTGCAGATTTCATCCTATTGGCAGCCGGGTGAAACCATTACTATTAACTTATTGCCTGAAATTAAACTGGCTGAACATTTAAAATTACTCCAAAAGCAGCAGCCGCAAAAGCAGCTTAAAATTATTTTAGCGCAGTATTTTCCACGCAGAATGATTGAAATCTTCATAGACACGCAGATAGCAGGCAGAACTCTGGCTTGTCTGTCGCATCGTGAATTCGAATCTCTAGGCGCTTATTTGAATCAATATTCTATTCAACCCAATGGCAGCGAAGGCTATCGCACGGCAGAAGTGACCTTAGGTGGAGTGGATTGTAATGCCATTTCCTCTAAAACCATGCAAGCCCTAGAAGTGAAGGGGCTGTATTTCATCGGCGAAGTTTTGGATGTCAGCGGCTGGTTAGGTGGCTATAATTTCCAATGGGCTTGGTCGTCAGGTTGGGCGGCGGGACAAGTGGTTTAAGCGCCTGGAGTATCTCTTCCAAATTCCAGGGTTCTCAATCTCCCCTCGCCCAGTACTCTGGGAGAAGGGTTGGGGGAGAAGGGTTGGGAGAGAGGGGTATGAAATTTTTTATCCGTCCTTATCCCTGCATTTGAAAGAGATCCTTCCTTGACTTAGAATGAATAATGTTGAATGATACGAACTGAGTGCGTTATTAGGAATTAACCATGAATCATTTGCATCAACTGCATTGCCAGACTTACTCCGAAGGTTCTCTCTCATTAAGCGATGAAGCTTGCCAAGCCTATCTCAAAGATTTCCCTCATTGGCAATTGGGTCAGAATCCTAAGCATATTTTCCGAGAATTTAAATTCGACAATTATTATCAGACCATTGCCTTTGTCAACGCTTTGGCTTTTATGGCACATCGAGAAGATCATCATCCGGATTTAGAAGTGCATTATGACCGCTGTCGGGTGCAGTACAGTACCCATAGCGTTAAGGGTTTATCCTTGAATGATTTTATTTGTGCCGCGCAATTGGACGCTATTTTCAGTGGAAATTAAAACCCTCTCCCCCAACCCCTCTCCCGGAATACCGGGCGAGGGGAGTTTCCATTTTCCCCGGACAGTACTGCGGGGTACCGGGCGAGGGAGGTTTCCACTTACTCTGAAATTTGATAGAACTCAAGGATTAATACACCAATTCAACGCTAGCCTGTTGACCCAATTCATCTAAAAGCTCATCGCTGGGTAAAACCTTGAATTGTTGATCCACTGAAAGCAAAGCTTCTGCGGTCTGCGTTGAAAAGTGAAAGTATAAGGGGCAGGTTCGTAAGCTTTCCAATTGTTCTTGACGATGGCGAGCAAAGATCTCTTTGAGCGCCGTTATTTTTGGGCTGGAGCATTCTTCTGCCTTAAGATCCAGTCTTAAATAACGGGCATGGCTTAGGCGATAATCATTGATGCTTAAGATTTTTTTGGCATTCATTCTTAAAGCCCCACTCCAATCATCTAGGCTCAAATCGCCTTCAATAATCAGCACCTTGTCCTTTTGCAATAAATTTCGAAACTCTTGATAGAGATCCGCAAAAACGGTCACTTCCAATTGCGCTGTTTCATCCATAAGTTTTACAAAAGCCATGCGATCATTTCGTTTATTTAGAATCGTTCGGATATCAGAAACCCAACCCACTACTTTTTGCTTGCTGCCAGTGTGTAAATCAATCAATCGTGTCTTGATCACATGATTTAATTCAGAACGATAAGCACTCACCGGTGAATCTGAAAAATAAAAACCAAAACTTTCTTTTTCGGCTTGTAATTGTTGCCTTAAATTCCAAGCCGGCGCTTTCAGATAAGTCTGCTCTGGAGCCTCAGCCATCAAAGAAAATAAGCTCCCCTGCCCTAATTTAATGTCCGAAGATTTTTTTTCGGCTAAGGCCAGTGCTTTTTGTAAACTCGCCAAAAGATCAGGGGCTTGAATTCCAAAATGATTGCAAGCACCTGCATTAATCAAGGCTTCGAACACACGTCGATTGACTTTTTTAAGATCCAAGGCTTCAACAAAAGCATAAAATGATGGATAAGAATTTTTCTTGGGACGTGCGGCAATGATGGCTTGCACAGCGCCTTCGCCCACGCCTTTTAAAGCCCCCAGTCCATAGACGATAGCGCCTTGATCATTAACCGTAAATTGACGCGCACTGAAATCAATGGAAGGAGGTAAGACTTGAAGACCCATTTGTCGACATTCATCGATTAAATGCGCTAATTTATCCGTGTCCTGTGATTCAGAGGTCAACACTGCGGCCATAAATTCAGCCGGATAATGTGCTTTTAACCAAGCGGTTTGATAAGACAATAAAGCATAAGCGGCCGAATGCGATTTATTAAATCCGTAACCGGCAAATTTTTCCATTAAATCAAAAATAGAATTGGCCAATTCTGAAGGCACCGCGCGTTCTTGTGAACCCTTGATAAAAATAGAACGCTGTTGAGCCATTTCTTCTGGCTTTTTCTTTCCCATCGCGCGGCGTAATAAATCAGCGCCCCCCAAAGTATAATTCGCCAAGACTTGCGCAATTTGCATGACTTGTTCTTGATAAAGAATAATGCCATAGGTGGGTTTTAACACGGGAATTAAATCAGAATGCGGATAATCAATTTCAGCAACCCCATGTTTACGATCGATAAAATCTTCCACCATGCCCGATTGTAAAGGCCCCGGGCGAAATAAAGCCACCAAAGCGATGATTTCTTCAAAGCAATCGGGCTTTAAGCGCTTAATAATATCTTTCATGCCTCGAGATTCAAGCTGAAAGACAGCGGTCGTCTGGCAAGCTTGGAGTAATTCAAAGGTTTTTGGATCGTCCAAAGGAATTTGCGTAATATCCAATAAAATTTCATTTTTACTTTTTTGAATCGCATGAATGGCATTGACTGCCCATTGAATGATCGTTAAAGTACGCAATCCCAGAAAATCGTATTTGACTAAACCCACCGCTTCAACATCATCTTTATCATATTGAGTCACCCAAGCATCGCTGCCCGATTCACAATACAGAGGCGCAAAATCAGTTAATTGCGAAGGGGCGATCACCACCCCTCCGGCATGTTTACCGGCATTACGCACTGAACCTTCTAAAATTAAGCTTAAATCAATTAAAGCGCGAACATCCTCTTCTTCTTCATAGCGCTTACGCAATATTTCTTCCTGCGCCAAAGCTTTTTCTAAAGTGATCCCTATTTCAAAAGGCACGAGCTTAGCTAAGGGGTCGACAAACCCATAAGGATAACCCAATACACGGCCTACATCGCGCAACACCGCTTTTGCCGCCATCGTGCCATAAGTGATGATCTGCGAGACACTCTCTCGGCCATAGGTTTTGGCCACATAATCGATCACCCTGTCACGGCCTTCCATACAAAAGTCCACATCAAAATCCGGCATAGACACACGCTCTGGATTTAAGAAACGTTCAAACAAAAGATCGTATTTCAAGGGGTCTAAATCGGTAATTTCAATGCTATACGCCACCAAAGAGCCCGGGCCTGATCCTCGGCCAGGACCGACCGGCACGCCATTGTGTTTGGCCCAGCGAATAAAATCGGCGACAATTAAAAAATAACCGGTGTAACCCATGCCATTAATCACTGACAATTCGCGCATCAAACGTTCATCATAATCTTGTCGCGTTAAACCCTCACCAATGCCCTGCGCCAACATCGCGGGCCAACGCTTGTCTAAGCCTATTTTGGCTAAATGCTCTAAATAACTTTCCGTAGTAAATCCTTCAGGAATAGGATATCGCGGTAAATGGTATTCACCCAGAGTAATTTCTAGATTACAGCGTTTAGCGATTTCAACCGTGTTTTGCAAAGCAGACGGAATATCCGAAAATAAAGCTTTCATTTCACTGACAGTTCTAAAATATTGCTGTGGGGTGTATTGTCGTTTTCGTTTAGGATCATTCAACAATTCACCTTCACTGATACAAACACGAGCTTCATGCGCTTCAAATTGTTTTTCTTCAATGAATCGCACCGCATTGCTGGCCACTAAGGGAATATTAAATTGTCTGGCTAAACGAATACAATGTTGAATATACGCTTCTTCTCTGGGCAGACCAATGCGTTGAATTTCAATATAATAGCGATCGCCAAAAATAGTCTGCCATTCATGAGCCCGTTGTTCTGCGGCTGCAAGCTGGTCTTTTAATAACAGCTGCCCCAGATCGCCGGTTAAACCACCCGATAAGGCTATCAAGCCCTCGGCATAATCGGCTATCCAAGATCGCAGAACCGCGGGACGCCCCCAAATTTTCTGTCCCTCTGTATACGCTTTTGAAATCAGAGCGATTAAATTTCGATACCCCAGATTATTTTGACACAGTAAAATGATACGGTTTTGCAAGAGAGTCTTTGAACTGTCTTCATCATAGAATTCCAAATCACAGCCCATAATTGGCTTTACACCAGCCTTTAGCGCTTTTTGATAAAATTTAATGCCGGCAAAGAGGTTATTGAGATCGGTTAAAGCCATTGCTGGATAATGTAAGGCTTGTGCTGAAGTTATCAAAGGGTCCAAATGACATAAGCCATCTTTCAAGGAATAATCACTGTGAATATTTAAATGTATAAATTCAATATTCTTCATAAACGTTCACTTTCTATCTTTAAGAGTTCTTTGATAGGCGAAAAACTTTTACGATGAATACTACAATATCCCTGTGTTTGGAGTGCGTGTAGGTGCAAGGCTGTCCCATAGCCCTTGTGGCGATCAAAACCATAGCCTGGAAATTGCTCATGATACACAAGCATTTCAGCATCGCGTGCCACTTTAGCGACAATGGAAGCTGCAGAGATCTCCGGGATACAATTATCACCACCGATAATCGCTCGACTCCGATAAGACCATTTTGGACAACGATTGCCATCCACCAACACTAGGCTAGGTTGAAGCTTTAAAGCGCTCACCGCGCGATGCATCGCTAATAAAGAGGCTTGCAAAATGTTGAGCCTATCGATTTCTTCCACTTCTGCTCGACCTAAAGCAACCGCTAAAGCGTGTTCCCAGATGAGTTCCGACAAATGCTCTCTTTTTGCGGCACTTAACTTTTTAGAATCTTTCAAACCGGCAATGGGAACATCCGGATTTAAAATCACTGCGGCCGCCAGCACAGGTCCCGCTAAAGGACCACGACCCACTTCATCGACCCCCGCGATACATTCCTTCATCCCTGAAAACAGAGCACCCTTCATGACACGCCTTCATCCAAACCAAAAACTTGTTTTAAATACGCCAAATAAGCAGGATCAGGACACATGCTTTTTCCTGGCGTATCCGATACTTTTGCCACAGGATGTCCATTACAATAAATCATTTTAATGACATTTTGTAATGCTGGGCTGCCCATATCATTGGTCAGATAAGTGCCTATCCCAAAAGCCACTTTAATTCGGCCTTTAAATTGTTGATACAATTGAAAAGCTAAATCGAAATTTAAATTATCGCTGAACACCAAAGTCTTTGTTTTAGGATCGATGCGATGCGCACTATAATGGGCCAGCATCTTTTCACCAAATACAAAAGGATCGCCTGAATCATGACGAACCCCATCAAATAATTTACAAAAATACAAATCAAAATCACGTAAAAATGCATTTAAGCCATAAACATCCGATAATACAATGCCCAATTCACCGCGGTATTCCTGAGCCCAGCATTCCAAAGCGTATTTTTGACTGTAAATCAATCTTGGCCCTAAAGTTTGGCAGGCTTGTAAATATTCATGGGCCATAGTGCCCAAAGGTCGTAAATTTAATTTTTTAGCAAAGTAGACATTGCTGGTTCCAGCCAATTGTACTCCCAGTTTGTTTTTTAACAAACTTAATACCGTCTCTTGCCAATGCTTAGAAAATCGTCGACGCGTACCAAATTCGGAAAAAACAAAATCTTCTCCTTTTGTTTTTTCTGCAATCGATTTTATTTTATCTTGAAGTCTTTGCTGACCATCGTTTAATAAAGTCGTATAGTTGTCTTGCGCTTGATAATAAATTTCGCCGATGATCGCTAAAATAGGGATCTCAAATAAAATACTGTGCAGCCAAGGCCCTTTAATCGACAATTCAAAATGGGGTTTGGTTTCGATAGTGACAAATTCAGGATTAAAGCGAAAAATTCTTAAAAATTCTACGAAATCGCTTTTAAAAAATGGAATGCTGCGTAGATAATCCAATTCATCTTTTTGTAAGGAGAGCATGGCCAAATCATCGATGGCTTTGCGAAAGCGATCGGCATAAGGCGATAAATCAATCTCCGGATTACGACACTGAAACCGATATTCCACCATGGCACTGGGGAATTGATGCAACACCGTTTGCATCATCGTGAATTTATAAAAATCCGTGTCGAGTAGAGAATCAATGATCATAACCATTGCCTTAATTAATAATAGAGTTCACCGGCCGAGGCTACAAAGGCTACTCCAGCTTTACGCAGGTCTTCAATGGCTTGTGCGCTGCTGTATTCAGAAATGCCGCGACAGCTTCCTAAGTTCACAATGCATTGAAAATTGGCATGCTGTAATTGTAGCGCCGTTGTTTTGACACAATAATCTGTGGCCAAACCGCCTATAATCACTTCTTGGATTTGATGCGCTCTTAAAAATTCAATCACACCCGTCGATAAGGCTTCAGCCAGATCATGATAACAGGCACCATAAGGATGCATATCCGGTTCCACACCTTTCCAAACCACATAATCGTATTGATCCACAGTGGGTAAGCCTTCTAATAATTCAAAGCCTAAGCTACCCGGAACAGCGTGCAAGGGCCAGCGCTGATCCATATTACGTTCCGATATCGGACTGAAGCTAGGATGCTCTTTATCCGCTATCCACAGAGCCTTGGCACAATGACTGTCTTTAGAGGCCAAACGCAAAGCGGCATATTGCGCTTGTGCATTCAATTCATCGACAATCTCAGTACCCCCTGGCACAGGTAATTCATTGGGACACAAAGGCGTAAATGTTTTTTGTGCATCCACATCAAAGCTGGCCACAAAAATTTTTTGAACTAAGCGATACATCAATACGATCCTCGCATCAGAAATGGCGGAGAGGGCGGGATTCGAACCCGCGTGGAGCGCAAAGCCCCCGACCGATTTCGAGTCGGTGCCGTTATGACCACTTCGGTACCTCTCCTATAACTTTTTGACCCTCTCCCCCAACCCCTCTCCCG
>VFKP01000113.1 GCA_009885495.1 Gammaproteobacteria bacterium
GATCGCTTTGATGCGATCGCGCGCTTTACCGTTTTCACAAGTCTGATGCTGCGCTTCAAGACAAGCTTTTTCTTCTGGGGTTAGGTGTATTCTTTTCATATCCGATAGTTTGATCCCATTGGGCTAAAAAAGCAAGCATTTTGAAAGATCTTGGGTATAATAGGACAAAAAAAGCATAGAGGGCGCCATTAAAGACTATAATATTAACACTATACTATCAAATTTCATGGAAATTTGATAGTATAGTGTTAATATTTCCACTTTTCTTCGGGAGAATCCTTGTGTATATACAGCGAATACTTGAAAAAAAGCTCTTGGACATCCTTGAAAGCGGAAAAAGTATTTTATTACTCGGCCCGAGACAAACGGGTAAAACAACCCTATTGAATCAAATTCCATCCCATAAACAAATAACGCTGGCTAACCCATTCTATCGCTTAAGGTATGAAAGAGATCCCGCTATACTCACGGCAGAAATCGAAGCGCTGGCCCAACAAAACAAACAAGAGCTGCCCCTTATTATTATCGATGAAATACAAAAAGTTCCTATTCTCATGGATGCTGTGCAAGATCTCATTGATCGCAAGATTGCAAAATTTATCCTCACAGGATCCTCGGCCCGTAAACTCCGTCGAGGTGATAATGTCAATCTCTTACCCGGCCGTGTTATTCCTTTGCGTTTAGATCCTTTTATTCTAAAAGAATTGCCTGAGCAATATCATCAATTAGAAAATCTATTATTTGATGGTGCTTTGCCAGAAATTTCACTGCTGGATAAAGTAGATGAACGTGAACGTTTGCTTGAAGCTTATGTGACCATTTATCTCGAAGAAGAAATTCGTGCGGAAGCTATTGTTCGTGATATAGGACATTTTGCGCGATTTTTGGAGTTTGCAGCATCAGAATCGGGGAAAATAGTGAACTTTAGTAAACTCTCTCAAGAGATCGGCGTGACCCAAGCGACTATTTCAAATTATTATCAAATCCTTGAAGATTGTTTAGTCGCCGAACGTATTGAACCTATCACCGCAAGCAAAACACGACGCAAATTATCGAAAACACAAAAATATATTCTTTATGATTTAGGCGTAAGACGAATTGCCGCACGAGAAGGTCGAAAATTGTCTAAGGATCAGATGGGACATATTTTCGAGCAGTATGTGGGTTTGGAAATTATTCGTACCCTGCGATTATTTCAACCCAGAGGCACTTTAAAATACTGGCGTGATCCCACGGGACCTGAGGTAGATTGGGTGATTGAAACTCCTGAAACAATGATCCCCATTGAAGTAAAATGGACCCATGCGCCCACACTTCAAGATGCAAAGCATTTACATATCTTTCTGAGTGAATACGAAAAAGCCACAAGGGGATTTATTATTTGCCAAACCCCCTATCCCATGAAAATCAGCCCTAACATTATGGCTCTGCCCTGGAACAGTATTGAGGAAGTATTTAATGAATAAACGCTCTTTATAAGTTGAGTGATAAAAAATCACGCTGTTGCCCTGTTTGCCTATGCCGCCAACCGCTGCCGTTATGGGTGCATTTAATACTGGAAATCCACCCAGAGTACTTGGCGAGAGGAGGGTTGAGTTACCCTGAAATTTTGAAAAGCCCTACCTAATGGCCTTAGCTGAGCTTTAGGTTCAGGTCAACTCAGCGATTTAAAGAGAGTCATTGTTTTAGGATTTTCTTGCGGGCCTTTTGTCTTATTGCGATCACCAGCTTTCCAGAGAAATAACCTCATACTTACAGAATGTTAACAGGATTTATCTACCCTCTAATCTTAATTCATGCACCGATATTCGCCCTTCCTCGACACTTCTGCTTCCCACATCTATAGTGAGCTTTGCAATAGAAGCATTGCTTAAGGGCGCATATAAGGCATTCGCTAAAAAGGCAAACTCATTAGAAAATCCAGAAAGAAATTCCATGCCCACAACAACCTCAGTATTGCTCTTATCCGCATCATTGACGATATTATCAGCATTGACATCCAATACTTGCTCAGTGCCTGTGCCCGTGCTTTGGTCGACAGCGATGACCCAACCGATACCATTATTGACAGTACACGCAGTAGTCGATGCAGCTTGCGGTTGCATCGTTGGAAAAAATATCGTGGTATTCGCAAGACTGGGTTGTGCAATACTACGTTCACCATTTTGTAGAGGAATCATCCAACCGCGTTGAGTATTATAATCCACGGGATTATGACTTGCAGTACGTGTAGTTCCTGAAGTGGTAAAGGTTTGTGTGGTTAATTGCGCTGTGGTTGCACTACTTTCTGCATTATCCCATACGCCATACAAACCGCGTGTAGCGGTATCTGCTGGATCCGTAGGAGTGAGGTATTGACCCGTTCCAAAATACACCATCACATTGGGTTGATTGCTACTCGTAGCCGTCACTGTAGGATGTGTCGTGATGACGGGTGCCGCGGTTATAGGCTGTCCTGTATCGATCAACACTTGGCCATCCCCCCAACTGCTAGCGCTATTAGAAGAAACATCAAACGACCACATCTTACCTTTAATGCTGCCAGCATAGATTCTATCGATAGCACCATCACCGTTTAGATCTACGGCAGTGGGTGAACTTAAGCCATCCGGATCGCTGATTGAACCGCTCGCGGTATTTAATACGAAGTAATCGGTACCTTTGACCCAAGTGCTAGTGCTGGGGCCTGTTAATTTAACAATAAATAATTTAGCGATACCATTAGTGCTATTGTAACCATTACCAAAGATAACAACCCACTCACCATTGTTCATTTTAGCGATGGTAGGCTCACTAAAGGTATAGCCTAGATCCGTATCATTATTGCTGGAAAACTCCCATTTAAAAATATTGGCTTGGTTGCCAGAGCTGAAAATACTAGGGTTTGTGACATTTAAAGCGAAATAGCCCTTACCGCCAGCACCCTCACCGGATATTAAGATGGTTTGCCAAACTGAATTTAAATAGGCATCACCTACTTTATAAGGGCCATTGATGTAAAAACGATGTTGATAGGCAGGGTCGGTTAAATAATGGTATCCAGCTCCTGCAGCATTACTAAATAAGTTCAAAGGTAAGTAAGCAAATTTTTCAGCTCCGCTGTTTGCATCGATCGCATGGAATACACCGCTATTATCACCGATATAAATCATTGGAGTACGATTGGTATTCGTGGTTACAAATGCGCTATAGCTGCTGTCATTAGGATAGAGGTCTGCTCTGGGGTTGCCCACATAAATTGGAGAGGAAGAAACAATGTCTCCTAAAATCTTATCACGTACTCTAAAGTTAGAGACAGGGGTACCGCGAATATAATTAATGCGCGATGCTCCTAAACCATCGATTGCTGTGGGCCCCTGGTTTAAGTCATTTTTCTGTTGAGTTGACAAAGTGCTCAAATTGACAGAAGTGAATAATGCCGTTGTTTTAGGTGTAATATTGGTGAACATAAATCGTGTGCTAGGAGCTGTAGCTTGTAAGATGGTTTGAAAACTCCATAGAGCTGAGGTGTCGACTATCCCTGTGCTTGTATCTAAGGAAACTTTTTGGAGATCGCCTGTATTAAAGCCTGAAGAATAAAAAGTTCTGTATAGAGCGGTGTCTGCTTGTAAAGAAGAGCTATTGAATGCAATACTGCCGCCAGAGATGACATTTGAAAGCACCACTTGGCTAAGAGCCTGTACTGCAGTGTTGGAGTTTGCGATATCAACGACATCTGCATAGAGGCCCCCACCGACTGCTGCGGCCGCTTGTAAGTTGGACTTATTGGCCGTTGAAAAACCAAAAGTATAAGTCGTGATATTATTCAGAAAAGCTTGATTATTATTGTCTTTGATATCGGGCCGTAAATCCATTTCATAGAGTGCTTTGGCTATATCATTGAGAGTGTTGGTGCCTCCATCCATATAAGTTGAGAAATAAGCGCTAAGACCACTGCTTGCAGCGATCAGAGCGCCATTGCTCATGACAAACATCAAGTTGCGTTGGCACCAATAAGCCATAGGCGAAGTATTGCTCACATTTGCCGCGAATAGAGGTGAATAAGGGAATAGAGTGTTTGCGGATACCGCCGTTTGATTCGTTTGCCCAGGATGTACAGTTAATGTGCCAGTATAGCTTCCTACAATATAAGCCCCTATTTCTGCCATTGCAGCAGACAATGGACTGCCTGAAGCCGTCAGTGCAGGCCAGCTTAGCGTATTAAAAATATTTTGCTGCGGATCGATAGTCGTAGGCGCTAGTAAAATTTGTGCATGCATAGCTTGGGCAGGCGACCCTGTGGGCGGTTCAAAGGTCGCAACGCCTATGTTCACATTGGGCAATTGTTGATTGCTAAAATTCTTCAATGCTTCTTTGGCCCAATCAAATTTTGTTTTTATTTGCAGCAAGTTATTAGTGTAGGTAGCGGTGACTGAGTTGAGTGTCCAATTTCCCACTGCCGCTCTATAGTACCAGTTTAAAAAAGACCCTTGAAAATAAGTAGGGGGCAGCCCTGTTAATTGCGATGATTGCACATTGTAGGAGTTGAAATTTTGAAAACAAGCTTGGCCTGAATTATAGCCAATAGTGCTTAAAGGAATATAGCCATTCACAATTTGAGTATAACAGAAGAACTCACAATAATTAAATCTAGCGGTATAGGGTAATGATAATACACCCGCATTCATGCGGATATCACTAAATATGGGAGGGCTAGAGAATGTTTTATTACCATTGATTGAAGAGATATAATTGAGCATGTCCCTAGCACCTCCTCCACTAGGACAAGCTGGCTGAGTGGGTGCATTGTAAGTGGGAGTATAGGCTTCCTTAACGGACATAGAAGAAGAAGAATCAATTAATACCATGACGTTAGCGGGCGCATTGGTTTGTGCGATTAAAGATTTTTGTGACAAAGCCCCCGGTGCTGCAGAGCTTGAAAGCGGTGCAAACAAAGCCACGGCCGTGGCCAGAGCCCATTGATAGATCAATCGTCGATATGCGAACAAGAGATCACCCCGCTGTAGTACTTCGATTAGCTATGATTATAGCTCAAATTATGGCATGCTGATTCATAGGAATTTCTAAATATCGCGCAGAGTCGATGAGGATGACAGCTCTTTCGCAAAAGACAAGTGCTTATAAATTCATGGAAATAGCCAGTCTTTTCGCTTGCATCCTTTGCCAGAATGTCGTATGATAGGCAGCTATTTTTTGATCTTTGCGATCAATTTTGCCACCCGGCCCTTTTAAATTCAGGCAGCAGAGGCCGAATGGGTGTGTTTTTTTTAGAATGATTAGCCTAATTTTTGGAGTGATAAGTCATGTATGCGGTTATCGTTACCGGCGGGAAACAGTATCCTGTCATCAAGGACCAAGTCCTTTCTATCGAAAAATTAACCCTCGCTGAAGGCGAAGTAGTTGAATTTACTGATGTTCTTTTAGTGAATACGGGTGATGCGGTTAAGGTGGGCACTCCTAAATTAGCAGGCATTAAGGTTTTGGCCACTGTGCTGGAACATGGCCGTGGTAAAAAAATAACCATTACTAAGTTTAAGCGCCGTACGACTTATTTAAAGCGTCAAGGGCATCGTCAACCCTATACCAAAGTGAAAATCACTGATATTCTCATTTAGAATTGTTTAGCATTGGAGCAGAGAAATGGCACATAAAAAAGCAGGCGGTAGTACTCGTAACGGCCGTGATTCCAAGCCCAAGTACTTAGGCTTGAAGAAAACAGGCGGTCAGTTGGTTGATGCGGGCAATATTTTGATCCGTCAACGCGGCACCAAATATCATGCCGGTTGGAATGTGGGCGTGGGTAAAGATTTTACCCTGTATGCCTTGGTTCCGGGGAAGGTCAATTTTGAGATCCGTGGCTTATTGCAACGTCAATATGTCAGCGTGATCCCACAAGCAGAAACCGCTGTAGCGGCTTAAGCGATCTTATTATCAAGCCAGAGGGTTGTTGTCGTCTGGCTTTTTCAAAATCATACCGTACTTAGCCCTGCCTTATCGATCCATCATGATTTAAATATTTAAAGCGGATGCATTCTTATGAAATTTGTTGATGAAGTCGTCATTGAAGTGGCTGGCGGTGATGGCGGGCCCGGCTCGCAGAGCTTTCGTCGTGAAAAATTCATTCCCAAAGGCGGTCCCGATGGGGGTGATGGCGGCGATGGCGGCAGTGTTATTTTAGAAGCCTTAGTGGGTGTGAATACTTTGGTCGATTATCGTTATCAGCGCAAACATTTGGCGCAAAAAGGCGAACGAGGCCATGGTGGGCAATGCAGTGGTAAGGGCGGAGACGATTTAATCTTACCCGTGCCCATTGGCACTTTGGCCTATGATGCCGATACCGATGAATGCATTGGTGATTTATTGGTTGCGGGCCAACGGTTGGTGGTGGCGCGGGGTGGCTTTCATGGC
>VFKP01000005.1 GCA_009885495.1 Gammaproteobacteria bacterium
ATAGGGATTGCTGCAAGAATATTCATTTTCTTCCTCTTCTTTGATTAAAAGAGGATATTACTCAATTTAAAACAGGTCTGTCACGCGAGCTTGCCGGAAGGACACGTTTTACCCGTTCCCGGAGGGCCTATCATCAACAGACTGTGTTCACCACTGGCTGCAATTTCTAAGGCCCTGCGCGCTTTTGGCTGACCTTTCACATCGGCTAAGTCTGGATAATGTGTAGATTCAACATTCGATTTCAATTTTAAAGGCTTTAGTTTTATGGGTTGAGCTGAAAAATGCGCACAGACTTCTAAAAGATGGCTGGCAAGCAAAGCCTGTAAATGACGAATGAATTGGACCTCACTACCATTTTCCTCTGGCAGAATTAGAATTTTACCGGATTTCTGGGTTTGAATGGCAAAACAGGCTAAGCCCGTGGTCGCTCGCAAAGCACCCGATAAAGCCAGTTCCCCGGTGAATTCATAGGCCGAAAAATCATGTTTAGGCAATTGTGCTGAAGCGATTAAAATACTTAAAGCAATCGCCAGATCATAACGACCGCCTTCTTTAGGCATATCTGCTGGCGCTAGATTAATGGTAATGCGTCTTGCTGGAAATTCAAATTGACTGTTGATAATCGCGGAACGTACCCGATCTTTGCTCTCTTTAACCGCCGTTTCAGGCAATCCAACCATAGAGAAGCGTGGCAAACCGCCAGTAATATGCGTTTCAATAATCACCTGGGGTGCTTGGATGCCCATTTGGCCCCGAGAAAATACAATAGCTAAACTCATAGATCCCTCCTATCCAATACATAACAAAACACCTAAAAAAATTAGGTTTCTGAGTGATTATCAGGGGGAATGAACTTATCAGGTTTTGTCTTTACTTGGCTTTTTCTTCTTTTCTTCTAAATCATCAACTTTATCGATCAATTCTTCTAGTTTTAAACGGGTTTTGCTCAACACTTTAACTTGAGCATCAAATTCATCTCGAGTGACCAGATCCATTTTAGAAAATGTTGATTGCAAAATGCTGCGGAAATTCTTTTCTAAATCGGCTTTAACATTACGTAGACTATCCGGCAAAACATCACTTAGCTTTTTTGCAATTTCATCAAACACTTTGGAATCAAACATTTCAGACCCTTATTAGTACTATACTATCCCTAGTATAGTCACAAATCACAAGATGGCAAGCAGAGCTAAAACTGAAACATTAAAAATAACTACTCTGTCCCTAAGAGAGGGTACGACAAAGCACAGATTTGCATGCAGGTTATGCCCCCAAAAAGCCTAGACTTTCAAAACAAAAGAGGGTTAAAATGTCTCTACATCAGCAAGGAATCTTAACTATGAAATTGATCACCGCTATCATTAAACCTTTTAAACTCGACGAAGTGCGTGAAGCATTGGATGCTTTAGACCTTCCTGGAATGACCGTCACTGAAGTCAAAGGATTTGGCCGTCAAAAAGGACATAGCGAATTGTATCGGGGTGCCGAATATGTGGTTGATTTTTTGCCGAAAATAAAAATCGAATTAGCCATTGAAGATGAAATGCTGGATACGGCCATTGACGCCATCATGAAAGCAGCGCACACGGGAAAAATAGGCGATGGTAAGATTTTTGTCACGTCTCTAGAACAAGTGATCCGTGTGCGTACTGCTGAGACCGGTAAAGAAGCGCTCTAATGAAAAGGTTCAGGCGTTTAATCACTAGCCTTCGTTGTGGGTGATGCTGCAAGAGCAGGGTTCGCAATAGGCGTTGTGTGGCTTGCAGCCGTGTCTGTCTTCGATGCAGAGGTATCCTTGGGGCTAGATTTCAATATAAACTCATCTTTTTTATGCGCCGCCTGCTGAGGACTATCGGGCAAATATAAAGGCCCTGTTTGACCACAGCCGGTCATCAGCACAATCAAGCCTAGCGCCAAACCTGTAGACAATAAAGATCGCATTTCAAAATCACTTTCCATTAAGTAGGTGAGTGTATTATACTCTGCTTTTGTTAAAAAGCTATGGGGAACACCAAATGAGCATATTACTTGAGCATATCATTGTCGACCCCCCGATCCCCGCACAAGCCTCGGTGATCTGGTTTCATGGTTTAGGAGCAGATGGCCGTGATTTTTTACCCTTGCTGCCTCAATTGGCCTTGCCCGAAAATTTAGGCTTACGTTTTATCTTTCCTCATGCCCCCGTGATCCCCGTCAGCATTAATGGGGGCTATGCTATGCCGGCTTGGTTTGATATTTTAAGTTTAGCGCCCAAACTCATCGTTGATGAAACCGGTTTAACTGCGGCGATACGGGCGGCTAATGATCTGATCGATACCGAGATTGCTAAGGGGATCCCAGCGGAACGTATTTTTATAGCTGGTTTTTCACAAGGTGGTGCTCTGGCATTATGCACAGCTTTAACTCAGCCCCAAACTTTAGGGGGTGTCATTGCTTTATCCACTTTTATTCCCAGCAGTCGAATAACGAGCTTTAAACAAAAACCATTACCCATTTTTATGGCTCATGGGCATTTAGATGATGTTGTGCCCTTACCTTTAGGTGAACAGACCTATCAAACTCTAAAAACTTTAGGTTATAATATCGACTGGCATAGCTATCGCATGACTCATGAAGTCTGTCAAGCAGAAGTGACCGACTTGTCTGAATGGTTACAAATGCGCTTGAATTAAAAAAGGAGAACCCTTACATGGATAGAATACGATCTATAGAATTTAGATCTTGGGAACAAACACCCCACAAAAAAATACAAGAAGAATCATTAAATGCATTAGAATCCGGGGAAATTGTATTTTTCCCGGAACTTAATTTTAAAATCAGCCGTGATGAACAGCCTTTACTCGATCCACAATTAATCCTCACCAAACGTAAAAATATCAGTTATGATCCCCCTTCGGGATTGATTCGAGGACACAGCTCACCGCAACACACAGAAGGTTTGCAAAAACTTCTGTGCCGCTATTATCAACACAGTTTGGCCTTAATTTATTCTTTATTTCCTCTCTATCAAAATAAGCTGTCTTCTGGACGAACCTCCTTGCGAACCGTTGCCATTTCAGCCAGAAAACGTTCTTGCTTAAAAGATGATACCCTCTTGCATGTTGATTCTTTTGTAGCAACACCAGTCAATGGCCAGAGAATTCTGCGTGTATTTACCAATATTAATCCTGATGGAGTTGCTCGCGTATGGCAGGTTGGTGAATCCTTTAGCACTGTGGCACGACGATTTTTGCCTCAAATACCTTCCATGACAAGCCTAGAACAGTATTGGGTACATTTATTGAAAATCACTAAAACCCTGCGTTCTCCATACGATCATTTTATGTTAAATATTCATAATGCAATGAAAAAAGATAAGCTTTATCAGCAAGAAGTTCAAAAAACCACGATTGAATTGCCTGCGGGGAGTTCTTGGATCGTATACAGCGATCAAGTGTCTCATGCGGCTATTTCTGGACAGCATGTACTGGAACAGAGCTTTTATTTGCCGATACAGGCCATGCAAGATCCACAGCAATCACCTTTGTTTATTTTGGAATCTTTGCTCAACCAAAAGCTGACACTGCGTCAGCACGAGCGTCTAAAACAAACTGAGAAAACTCAATAGGGCTGTGGGTTATTCTCTGGATTGCAGGAAAGCTACCCTCCTTCAATGACGCTCGGATGAGTCACTAAGCCTAATCAATGGTTAAATTGCTTTCGGAAAATCCTTTACGCCATTGGATTGTGAATCTTCATGGATAACTACTTATTTTCCAATACAGAACTCTGAAAAAATTTTACTGAGTAAATCATCCGAGGTAAATTCACCCGTAATTTCATTTAAATGCTCTTGTGCAGCTTTTAAATCTTCGGCCAAAAGCTCTCCTGCAGATTGTTCTTTTAAAACGACCCTGGCTTGAATTAAGGCCTGACGGCTTTTTTCCAAGGCTTCTAAATGCCGTCTTCTAGCAATAAATCCTCCCTCATGCTCAGAAACTTTTACCCAAGATTTTAAATGTTCTTGTAAATACTCCATGCCCTGACCTGTTTTAACGGATAAATAGATCACCGTCATTCCACTCATATTCATTTTTCGTGCCGTTTCTGAAGTCAAATCAATTTTGTTGATCATTAACGTTATTCTAGAATAATCCTTGATATTGACTGGAATTGATTTTAAAATATCGTCTAAATTTTCAATAGGTTCTTCTGTGGCATCAATAATCCATAACATTCTTTCAGCTTTATTCATTATGTCTTGTGTACGGCGCATACCTTCTAATTCAACGACATCTTCGGTCTGCCGTAACCCCGCCGTATCGACAATATGCAAGGGAACCCCTTCTATTTGAATGTATTCTTTGAGAAGATCGCGGGTGGTTCCTGGAATAGGCGTTACAATGGCAGTGTCTTGTCCGGTTAAATAATTTAAAAGACTGGATTTCCCCACATTGGGTTTTCCCACTAAAGCCACGGTTAAACCTTCTTGTAAGATCACCCCTTGTGTTGCGGCATCAAAAATAGTATTAAAATCGTTTTCAATTTCTTGCAGTTGTTTTTCAACTTTAGGATCCGCTAAGAAATCAATCTCTTCTTCAGGAAAATCAATCGCCGCTTCAACATACATCCGTAGATGAATCATTTTATTAACTAAGGCACGGATCTGTTTTGAAAATACGCCTTCCAAAGATTTTAAAGCACTGCGTGCCGCTACTGCAGAGCCTGCAGCAATGAGATCGGCAATGGCTTCCGCTTGAGTCAAATCTATTTTTTGATTCAGAAAAGCGCGCTCACTAAACTCACCAGGTCTAGCCAACCGTGCACCGCACTCGATAATCGCTTGCAGCATTAAATCAATTAAAACAGGACTGCCATGCAGTTGAAATTCTAAAACATCTTCACCCGTGAAAGAATGCGGATCTTTAAAATAAAGAATAAGACCTTTATCGATCAGCTCGTGATGTTTATTTTTAAAAGACGCATAGTGTGCTTTTCTTTCAGGAGGTAAAACCCCCGCAATGACAGCAGCAATCTGAGTGCACAAAGGACCCGAAACACGAATAACGCCAATCCCGGCTCGCCCCTGCGCAGTGGCTGGAGCGACGATCGTATCTTCAGTGTAAAATCGACTCATGATGTTCTTACCCCTCTCCCCCAACCCCTCTCCCAGAGTACCGGGAGAGGGGAGCTTTCTTTACCCTAATCGTTGAAAGGAGCTATTGTTTATCCCTTACTTTCTTTTAGGATGAGCTTTTTTCTGATAACTTTGAGTGATATACCATTGTTGTAAAATAGAAACGGTATTGTTCACCACCCAATACAGTACTAATCCTGCTGGGAAAGTCATAAACAAGATCCCGAACACCAAGGGCAACACCATCATCATCTTAGCCTGCATAGGATCTGGTGGAGTGGGACTTAATTTTTGTTGAATGAACATGGTCACAACCATGAAGATCGGTAGAATATAATAAGGGTCTCTTAACGATAAATCATGGATCCACAATAAAAAAGGTGCCTGTCTTAAGGCCACACTTTCCGCCAACACCCAATATAAAGCAATGAAAAATGGGATTTGTACCACAACCGGTAAACAACCACCCAAAGGATTTACTTTTTCAGATTTGTACATTTCCATGGTTGCTTGGCTTAGCTTGGCTTTATCGTCACCAAAGCGATCTTTGAGCGCCTGCATTTTAGGCTGCAAATCACGCATTTTAGCCATAGAATGATAACTCATTGACGACAATTTATAGAAAGCCAATTTGATTAAGATCGTTAAAATAACGATAGACCAACCCCAATTGCCGACTACTTTATAGATTTTACTCATAATCCATAAAAATGAAAGTGAAATAGGCCATAGAAAACCATAATCAATGGTCAAATTTAATTTAGGAGCAACAGCTTCTAATTGTTCATTGGATTCAGGGCCCACATACAATTTCATCGTCGCCGATTGATTTTGACCAGGAGCCACCGTAATAGCAGGCCCCATCATTCCAATGGTGTATAAACCATTAGGATACACTTGTGAATAAAAATGTTGGCTCTCCTGTGCGGGCGGGATCCAGGAAGACAGAAAATAATGTTGTTGCATAGCCACCCATCCGCCTTTTACGATGGGATTAGACAATACCGGATCACCGTTTTGATTGAGTTTATCCATATCCTTGAAACTGATTTTTTTATAGGAATTATCGGGTGTAGACAAGGATGCACCGAAATAAGCATGGGTAAAACCATTTTTTTCTTCAGGAACGCGATTAACACGCATCAATTGCGAATAAACATTACCCGACCAAGCTTGATTAGATTGATTATCAACATGATAATTCACATCAACCGCATAACCACCGCGATGAAAAACATATTCTTTGTCAATATTGATGCCTTGCTTTTTCCAATGCAAAACGACATGTAAACTATTATTGCCTTCCTGCAAGGTATAGGCATTTTGTTCTGCCGTATAATTGGCTTCAGTGTTTAGAGAAGAAGGCAAGCCTTGGCTGCCTACGAGAATACTTTTAGCCAGATAGCGACTCTCTGGATCGTTATTTAATAAAACCACAGGGGTTTTCGGAGTATTCCAAAATCTGGGATATTGCAACAACTGGGCTTTAACAATATCGCCGCCTTGTGTGTCTATCGTAAGATCTAAAACATCCGTTTTAACCTGCACTAAGCGAGCAGACGAAACCATCGGTTGTGCCAGCGTCTGAGTGCTTGGGGTTGGGTTTAGGGTATTTAAAGCCGGTAGGCTGGTAGAAGAAGCGGGAATATTCTGTGCTGAACTTTCCGTATTGACCGTATTCAAATTTAAATCAGCGTGTTCATCGGGCCAAGTTTTATAGAATAAATACCCTATCAAACACAAGACAACGAGAAAAATGGTTCTTAATTGTTCCATGAAGAGCAAACCTTAAATTATTGTACCGGATCATAACCGCCTGCATGCCAAGGATGACATTTAAACAAGCGCCGCATCGTCAGCCAAAGGCCTAGCAAAAAGCCTTTTTTCTTGAAGGCTTCTAAAGCATATACAGAACAAGAGGGATAAAAACGGCAACTGGGCCTCAAGATAGGGCTTAGCAACAACCGATAGCTGTAAATAAGCCCTCTAAAAAACAAAGACCCTATCTGGCTAATTTTTTCCATAAACCCTCAAGGCTATGCTGCAATTGCGAGGCGGTTAACTGACCTATCCCTTTTTTACTTAAAATAACGAGATCCCATCCCTTCATATTCTGCTGCTGTGCACGAAAAGACTCTCGACACTGACGTTTAACCCAATTCCGCCGCACCGATAATTTAACATTTTTCTTACTGACAATCAGTCCTAAACGGGCCATCTCTAAGGTATTCGGTTTAAGCAGAAACAAAAAAAAATCATTGCTAAAACGATGTCTAGGCTCTTTCATCACGGATTGAAATTCGAAACTATGGCAAAGACGCTGTTCTCGAGTAAAAGAAAACAAAGCCATAGAATAACCTATGTCAATTATTTTTTTTTAAATCAAGCGCATAGGAGTTTTCGGCCCTTGGCACGACGTCTACTGAGAACTTTACGTCCGTTTTTTGTGCTCATTCGAGACCTAAAGCCATGGTCTTTCTTACGTTTACACACGCTGGGTTGAAAGGTACGTTTCATAATGCTATCCACCTAAAACAGGGTTTTTATAAATTTGTGTTCAGTTCAGGCCTAAAGCGCCTGAGTTGACCGCCTATGTTATTTTTATTTCACTGTTTTGTCAAGGTTTTTAAAGGAAAAACTTAAATTAATTTATTTTGGTTTATTTATTGTACTATTGGCCGGTGTGTCTTTCAAATCTCAAGTCACAGTTGAATTTTAACTGTCCCTATTATATTAATAAAGATATTATATTATTTATTATAGTTATTACTGGGGTGTTTTTCTGTGAGTAAGGCATTATTATTTATATTTTTCAATAAGTTACTTAATTTATCTCCTGTGGTTAAGCCACATTTTATCCTGTGGACTTTTGGGGATAAATGGGCTTGATTTAGGATTAAGCGAATAACTCAGGTTTTATACACAGCCTTAGCCTAGGGTTTTACACAAGATAATAAGCGTCTTTGAGCATGGCGGTTCTGAAAAATTTTTAGGGTATTGTCTTTCTCTCAATCAAAATCTGTGGATAACTTTTAAAAATCGGTATACACTGCTTTGTTCTTAGAACAGCAAGGTTTAAGGTATGAGTTCATAAACCCCTCTTGGGTATGAGTGATGAGGATAACCCTTGCTTTAAATTGATCCCTTAAAAATAATAGAGGCGTTTATGTCTGAAGAGGTTTACTCTAACCCATTGCTTCACTTTTGGCGAGCTTGTACCGATCTTTTAACCCATGATCTGTCTGAGCATCAATTCAGTACCTGGATCTCTCCTTTGCAGGCCGAAGCTTCTGTTATGGAATTGGTTCTTTTTGCGCCTAATCAATTTGTTGCCAGTTGGGTCGAAAAACATTTTAAAGCGAAGATTGAGTCTATTTTTGTTTCGTTGAACCAAAGCCAGCATTTTCTGGATGATGAAACGGATTTCATTTTACGAATTGCGGTGGGTGCTAAGAAAAAAATAGCCCCTCGGGTGGATTTAAATGAAAATAATCTTGTATTGAACTCTGTTTCAAAAAATGATACGCGCGTTTTTGAAAATTTTCAAAGTAATTTAAATCCTCGTTTTACCTTTGACACTTTTGTAGAAGGTAAATCAAATCAATTGGCCTTGGCTGCTTCTAAACAAGTGGGTAGCGACCCCGGTGGGCCTAATAATCCTCTACTTATTTATGGTGGAGTGGGTTTGGGTAAAACGCATTTAATGCATGCTGTGGGCAATTTCTTGCTGAAACAAAATCCTGAAGCTAAGGTTCTTTATCTACATTCAGAACGCTTTGTCGCAGAAATGGTGAAAGCCTTACAAACGAATAAAATGGAAGATTTTAAACATCGTTATCGTGAACTTAACGCTCTATTAATCGATGATATCCAGTTTTTTGCTGGAAAAGGACGCTCTCAAGAAGAATTCTTTCATACCTTTAATGCGCTTCTAGAAGGGCAACAACAAATTATTTTATCCTGTGATCGTTATCCTAAAGAAATTGAAGGTTTGGAAGAGCGCTTAAAATCTCGTTTTGGTTGGGGCTTAACAGTTGCTGTGGAACCGCCTGAATTGGAAACTCGGGTGGCTATTTTAATGAATAAGGCAGAAGGATCAGAGGTTTTTCTTGAATATGAGGTTGCTTTTTTTATTGCTAAAAAGATCCGCTCTAATGTTCGTGAATTAGAGGGCGCCTTGAAGCGAATCATCGCGCATGCCAATTTTACCGGTAAACCCATTAGTATAGAGATGGTTAAAGAATCTTTGAAAGACTTATTGTCCTTGCAGGATAAATTGGTGACGATTGATAATATTATCAAAACAGTGTCTGAATATTATAAAATTAAAGTGGCAGAAATTTTATCGAAACGGCGTACGCGATCAGTGGCTAGACCCCGACAAATGGCCATGACTTTGGCTAAAGAATTGACCAACCATAGTTTGCCTGAAATTGGAGATGCTTTTGGTGGGCGCGATCATACCACGGTCTTACACGCGTATAGAACAATTAAAAATCTTTTGGAAACCAATGTTGATATTGCGGATGATTATAAAAATTTAATCCGTGTACTGTCGACTTAAATTGGGTTTAGGGAGTTTACGATGACATTTGAAATTGAACGGGATGAATTGTTAAAACCTTTGCAACATTGTCTTAACCTATTAGAACGCAAGCATACACTGCCTATTTTGGCTTATGTGCTGTTTGATTTTTCAGAAAACGATCTCTTGTTAACGGTGACTGATACGGAGGTGCAATTAGAGGTAAAAACTTCTCTCACAATAAAGAACCCGAATGGACGGATTGTTCTTCCTGGGCATAAATTGGCGGATATTTGTAAGGGGCTATCGCCAGGGTCTATTTTAAAAGTAGAGCTTAAAGAGGATAAAAAGGTGGTGATCAGTTCCGGTCGAAATCGTTTTACCCTGCTGGCCTTTTTGCCTGAAGATTATCCTTGTTTTAACTCTGATCCCGCGGCTTTTGAATGCCAAGTTCCAGCTTCTGATTTGAATTATCTCTTATCCAAGACTCATTTTGCGGTGGGACAACAAGATATTCGCCAGTATTTGAATGGGGTTTTATTTGAAATGGCCTCAAATACCCTAACGGTGATGACCACCGATGGACATCGATTGGCTCTGGCTGAGCGTCCTTTAAAAACGACTTTTGATTCTGTTTTAAAGGCTCTGGTTCCTAAAAAATGTACGATTGAAGTTTTGAAGGCTTGTTCACACAGTACTGCGGATTGGTTGATAGCCTGTTCTGAGCATCAAATCGAGTTTTCCTGTCAAGATATTACCATAACTTCAAAACTCATTCATAGTCAAGGTATTGATTTTAAACAGCTTATTCCAAAGTCTGGCGATAAATTTTTGGAAGTGTCTTGCCAGGATTTAAAGCAGGCTTTGGAATTGGCTGCTATTCTTTCTCATGAAAAATCTCGGGGTGTACGTTTAGAGTTTAATCAGGGATCTTTAAAGGTCAGCGCCAATAATCCTGAATATGAGGCTGCGGAGACGGAAATTGCAGTGGATTTTCCCTATGATCTGTTTTCTATTGCTTTTAATGTGGCTTATTTGCTGGATATTATCAATATTGCTGATCAAGCTTCTTTAAATTTTTCTTTTTCAGATGCCAATGCGGGTGTGTTGGTACAATCGAAAGAGATCAAAGATCTTCTTTTTGTAGTGATGCCCTTACGCTTGTAATGGGTTCTTTATCAAATCTCAGGAGGATTCAAAGCCCCTTTCACCCAGTACTCTGGGCGAGAGGTTAGGTGGAGGCTTAAGATTTTAAAGAGATATTCTTATGACGATTAAAACTTTGTCGGTCTATACTTTCAGAAACCTTTCTGATGCTCATTTGAGTCTATCCCCGGGATTTAATCTTATTGAAGGACAGAATGGAGCGGGTAAATCATCGCTTTTAGAAGCTGTTTACTTTTTATCTCATGGCCGTTCCTTTAGAACCTTACATTTGGATCCGCTGGTGCAGTTTGGCCAAGATAAGCTGATCTTGCAGGCTGAAATCGATTCATTCGAAGGACAATCATTGTCTCTTGGGATTATGAAGACTCTAAAAGGTGAGGGGCAGATTAAAATTGCCGGAGAGATCTGTCATAGCGCCGCTGAATTAGCGGCCTTATTACCCGTGCAATTATTGAATTCAGATAGCTTTGAACTGTTAAATGGAGGTCCTCTATTTAAACGACAGTGGATGGACTGGGGAATGTTCCACGTGGAACATTCCTATGGGAGTTTATGGAAACAATATCAGCGAGTTCTGAAACAACGCAATTCAGCGATAAAAACAGGGGCATCGGCCAGTATTCGCTGCTGGGATGAAAGCTTAGCGGCTATGGGTGAGCACATTGCCAGACAAAGAGCTGAATATATGGCTGATATTATCCCCATTTGCAGCAGTATTTTAGCGCGGTTTTGTGATTTTAAGATCTCATTCCATTATGATCGTGGTTGGGATGCTTCTTTTAGTTTAGCCCAAGCTTTAGAGAGCGGCTTATCTCGCGATCAGTATTTGGGGTATACCCGTTCTGGCCCGCATCGAGCTGATCTTCGTCTGAACTTATCGGAATGCCCTGTCAATAATGTTTTATCCCGTGGGCAGCAGAAATGGTTGATATACAGTTTAAAGTTGGCGCAAGGGATCTTCCTAGCGTCTAAGACTCAAAAGCGTTGCGTCTATTTATTAGATGATTTACCTGCTGAATGGGATGATTATCGTCAAAAAGTATTGATTGAGCTTTTAAAGGAGATGTCGCCTCAGGTTTTAATCACCGGGATAGGTCTGTCTCATTTGCAAGAAGCTTTAGGGGATAGTCCTGTGAAAATGTTCCACGTGGAACAGGGTAGAGTTCAAGAGCAGGATACAAACCTTGAAATGCCTCTTTCAGAAGATTCTAGCCTCTCTAACTCTTTGATTTGACAGGACATGGTTTATTTTAGTATGCTTCAGTAAACCTGATATCCAGAGAAGCCCTTAGCATGACTATTTTAAAAAAGAGAAAAGATTTTAGCCCAGAGGCTAAGCATCTTTTTAAGTGCTATTGGCGAATAGTTCTTTTGATTTCTTTGAGTGGTATTTTTCTGATTTTATTTCTGCGGGACTTTAAAAAAAGAGTGAGTGCCGCAGTAGAAGTCCATACAGCCACTGCCTGTGTTCTTTATGAAGGGCAATGTACTGCCGTTTTGGATGAGCATAAAACGGTGAGTTTGAGTCTTAATCCTTCAGTTTCTTTTGGTGATGAACCGGTGCAAGTTTCTGTACAGTCCCCTGATCTGGATATTCAGACGGGTTCGCTGAATTTTGTGATTCTTCCTTCAGGCCATACTGAGTTTAATATTCCCATTTTTAAAGCTGCCAATGGTGCTTTTGAGGCGAAGTTCTCTTTTTCCAATACAGGCATGACTTCAACAAATTGGCTGATTGTTTTGCATTTGGTTGGATTTGATAATCAAGAATATGCGATCCCTTTTCACTATGAGTTACAAGCGGATAGCCAAACCTTATATCGAACTGCGATTGAATAGATTTGAGTACAGAAATGAGATGTTCCACGTGGAACATTGTTTCTATTCTTTAGTTTAAGGAAACCTACATGAGTATGAACTTTAAAAATAAAACCATCTTAATTACAGGGGGCTCTTCTGGTATTGGTTTAGCCTGTGCGCGCTCTTTTGCCGAATTGGGAGCCAAACTTATTTTAATCGCTCGGCGTGAAGATAAATTAAAAATTTTAGCCTCAGAATTGAAAAAAGAATATTCTACAGAAACCTTGATTCTAGGCTTAGATGTGTCAGATCGTCTAAGCGTAGAACAGAAACTAAAAAATCTTCCTGAAGCCTGGCTGAGCATCGATGTTTTGGTGAACAGTGCGGGCTTAGCCTTGGGACGAGAGAAAACTCAGGAAGGCTCCTTAGACGATTGGAATACCATGATCGATGTGAATATTAAAGGATTATTGAATGTTACACATGTTCTTTTACCGAGAATGGTTCAAATTGATCGCGGGCATGTGATCAACATTGGTTCTATTTCTGGACGACAAACCTATGTGGGCGGAGCAGTTTATTGCGCCACTAAACATGCCGTCAAAGCCTTTAGTGATGCTTTGCGTTGTGATCTTAATGGCACTCAGGTTCGGGTTTCCTGTGTCGATCCTGGGATGGTTGAAACTGAATTTAGTTTGGTGCGTTTTAAAGGCAACAGCGATCGCAGTGAAGAGGTGTATGCAGGCTTTGAAGCCTTGCGGGCCGAAGACATTGCCGATGCCGTGGTTTATTGTGCCTCAAGGCCTCCTCGTGTTACCATACAAGATATGCTGGTAATGCCTACAGCACAGGCTTCAGTCACATTACTTCATCGGACAGATTCAAAATAAGGAAAGGCTTGATCATGCTTAATATATCTCAGCGCCTACTGGCCTTTTGTGTTTTCTTGCTGAGTTTAAGTGCCTGCATTCATTTATCACCCCAACAGCCTGCACCTAATCAACCGGGTGTTTTAGCGGGATCCTTAGCAACGGGCATTAATCCCGGGAAGTTTGATCGTATTGTTGTTTACGGCCCTTTACAAGTCATTGTCAAAAACAAACCTGGGATGGGCTTTTACCAAATACAGAGCACACAGAATAAGCCCTTATCTTCTATAATTCGTGTTTATATTAAAGGCAATGTCTTATACATCCATACTCTAAATTCTGGAAAATCGTTTAAACCTACGGTTGCTGTGGATTGTTTGCAAGTGACGTTGCCACAACTGAATGCGCTGGCAGGGCATAATGCGGGTAAGATTTTCGTCGATGATCTCAATACCGCTCACTTTATATTAAAAGCAGATGGCCAAGGGTTCATTGAACTGAATGGTCGGGCAACAAGATTGGATGCTTCCCTTCTCGATGAAAGCCGTTTAGATGCGCGTCATTTGGCGGTGCGGACTATTTTTATTAACACGACTGGACGGTCCCAAGCTGATGTGCAAAACGTTGAGGGTTTAAGTGTGTTAAGCACCGATAAGAGCGATGTCTATTTTCATGAAGATCCTGAAGGCTGGGCTGATTATGAGCGCCAGAATGGATCGACTTTGCGCATGAAAGGGATTATCCCTGAGACGGTTGAACCGGTGGCGCCAGAAGAAGATAGGTATATTAAATAGGATAGATCCTTGGAAAATTTTCTTGACGAATTAAACCCTGAGCAATTGGCGGCAGTGACAGCAGCACCAGGGCATTTATTGGTGCTTGCCGGTGCTGGCAGTGGTAAGACTCGGGTGCTAACACACCGCATTGCCTGGCTTTTGGAAACACATGCCGCCAGCGCGCATGGGATTTTAGCGGTGACGTTCACCAATAAGGCTTCGCATGAAATGCGCCAGCGTTTGGAAAAAATTCTCCCCTTTGAAAGTCGGCATCTGTGGATTGGGACTTTTCACAGCATTGCTCATCGCTTATTGCGCCTACATTATGCCAAAGCACAATTGGCGGAAAATTTTCAAATCATTGATTCGGATGATCAATATCGTTTAATTCGGCGCATCTTAGCGCAACTCAATTTAGATGAAAAGCAATTCCCACCACGGCAAGCGCAATGGTTTATCAGTGCGCAAAAAGAAAAGGGTTTGCGTGCCCATGCCATCGATGATGAACGCGATGCCTTTATGCGAACACAAGTTAAAATTTACACGGCCTATGAAGCTTTGTGTCAACAAAATCATTTGGTTGACTTTTCTGAATTATTATTGCGCGTGCATGAATTATGGCGTAACGAACCTGAGATCTTAGCGCATTATCGTGCGCGTTTTTCGCATATTTTAGTGGATGAATTTCAAGACACGAATAGCATGCAATATGCTTGGATCCGTCAGTTGGCGGGGGAGCATACCCAAGTGATGATTGTGGGCGATGATGATCAATCGATCTATGGCTGGCGCGGTGCACAGGCGGAAAATTTGGCGCATTTTAGCCGTGATTATCCTAATGTCACTACAGTTCGTTTAGAGCAAAATTATCGTTCAACGAAAACGATTTTGAATGCCGCTAATGCCGTCATCGCACAAAACAGCGATCGTCTAGGCAAAGAGCTCTGGACGGAAGGTGAAACGGGAGAGCCTATTAGTTTATATGAAGCTTTCGATGAGCATGATGAAGCGCGTTTTATTCGTGCTTGTATTCAACGGGCTTTTGATCAGGGTTATTCCTATAAAGACATTGCCATTTTATATCGCTCGAATGCGCAATCGCGAGTCTTAGAAGAAACTTTATTAGAAGGTAATATCAGCTATCGCATTTATGGCGGTCTTCGCTTTTTGGATAGAGCCGAGATCAAAGATTGTTTAGGGTATTTGCGCTTATTGTATAATACCGATGATGATACTGCTTTTGAACGTGTGGTGAATCAACCTCCACGCGGCATTGGCGATAAAACCCTACAACAATTACGGGATTTAGCCCGTGAAGAAAAAATATCCCTATGGCAGGCTTGCGAAAAAGCTCGACTCAACAAAACCTTAACGCCAAGAGCCGCGACTTCTATCGCTGAATTTATGAATTTGATTGAATCTTTAAAACCCTTGATGAATTCTATGCCCTTGGACCAAGTCTTAGATAAGATGATACAAGGCGCTGGTTTGCAAGCGCATTATCAAAAAGATCGCTCAGAAAAAGGCTTAGCGAAAGTGGAGAACTTAGCTGAGTTTATTGTCTTTGCGCGTGAATTTAAAGCCGAAGAAAATTCTGAATTGCCTTTGGTAGCAGCGTTTCTATCGCAAGCTGTTTTAGACAGTGGTGAAAAAGAAGCGGCTTTGGGTGAAGATGCTGTGCAAATGATGACTTTGCATTCTGCCAAAGGTTTAGAATTTCCGATGGTGTTCATGGCCGGATTGGAAGAAGGTTTATTTCCACATTATTTATCCGCCAATGAAGCCGATGGTTTAGCTGAAGAGCGGCGATTATGCTATGTCGGTATGACGCGAGCCATGAAAAAACTGTATTTAACGCATGCTCAGAGCCGATCCTTACATGGTTCTGGTAGTTTAAAACAGCGCTCCCGTTTTTTAGCTGAAGTGCCGGAAGAATATTTACAACAAGAGCGACGACAAACCAAATTTTCTGCCTATCCTACGCAGCGCAGTCCGACACGATTGCAAGCGAACACTTCAGGGTTTTCTCTGGGCCAGACCGTTCGACACCCTCTATTTGGAGAAGGCACAGTTTTAGATCTCGAAGGGCAGGGTGAGCACACTCGAGTACAAGTTCGCTTTAAACATTCCGGAAGCAAATGGCTGGTGTTGAGTTTTGCCAAATTAGAGAAGGTTTGAAGTTGAAAAACTGGAGATAACAACTGTGCTATCAGAGTAGCTCGATTTGAGATGGAGATCGGTATGCATGCCACTATAAACGAAAATATCGATGATCTCGTGATAGCCACTAGAATTTTGGTGAACGAGCAGATTATCGATGGCTTTGGTCACATTTCTGTTCGTAATTCAAATCGGCCCGAGTGTTATTTCATGACTCGAGATAACTTGGCTGGGACTGATAGTCAGGACTACATTATTGAATTGGATCCAGACAGCAACCCCTGCGATCCTAATGGGCCAAGCCCTTCTCTAGAACGGTTTATTCATGGCGAAATTTATCGAGCTCGGCCAGATGTCAATGCTGTTATTCATACTCATTCACCTGCCTTGATCCCTTTTGGTGTGAGCAAAACACCCTTACAAGCGCTTTATCATCTGTGTGGGTTTCTAGCCGCAGGCGCTCCTGTATTTGATATACAGCATCAGCACGGCATGACGAACATGTTGATTCAGAGTAGCGAACTGGGGCGTTCGCTCGCTTTGTCGCTTGGCAACAGCGCTGTGGTATTGATGCGCGGTCACGGCGCTACGATCGTGGGTAGTTCGGTGAAAGAAGCTGTATTTAGAGTAATCTATGTCACGATCAATGCGCAACTCCAGCCTATCGCTATGCAGCTTGGAGAACCAAAATTCTTGGAGCTTGAAGAGGCTGTCAAGGCTGATGAACTTCATCATGCTGTCTTGAATCGTTCTTGGGATTACTGGAAAAGCAGGCTTTAAGCTCGCTATTCGTTTTAAAGCATAAACTATGCCGCATACGTTATGTTTTTTGAGATGAGTGCTATGGATATTATTTTATCCTCCAGATTAACTTAGGAACAAAATCATGAACCAACAAGAAGCTCGGCAATTTATCAAAAATTTATATCATGATATTTGGGAAGGGCATGCGGTAGAAAAATTTAACCATTATTATCACCCGGAGGTCAGCACTGATTTGGCCGGCAAGGACCTCAATTTTTCTGAAATTAAATTGCATGCACTGACTATGAAAGAGCAATGGCTGAATACAAAAGTGGTGTTTGAAGACATTATCAGCGATGGGCAGGATAAAATTGCCGTCCGCTTTAATATGAGCGGCTTAAAGCAAGGCGAGCCTGTTTCTTTTGAGATGATAGGGATCTATGAATTGAAAGATCATAAGCTCTATAAAATATTTGGTCTTTCAAATCCAGCGATGGTTTATCCTAAAGAGTAATCAGTAATAGGAGTGACCAAAATGAGAAAAACAGGCTTAGCTTTTATACAGATAGACTATTTTGATGCTCATTTAAAATGATTTTTCAATAAATCATCGACCTCTTGCCTGAGGTTTTCCATTAATTTTGCTGCACGGCAGGCTTTACTTAAATGAACAGATTGTCCTGCCCACATCGACATGAAATCTATATTGTAAGGCTAACGCTAATGAATATGCACTATTCCTCAGCAAGGACATAGCGTATCAAAGGATCTAAAGATTTATAATAGCCCTTAGCATCCTTGTAGATATAATCTTTTTTCTCCAGAATATTGATTGCCTGTGTTATAGTGGTACCTGGCATTTCAGCTTGGATCTGGAACTCGCTGCTTCGTGGCGCGGGCGTTCCATTAATACGCGCTAATATGGTTAAACATTTCCGTTGAGAAGTACTTAGCATATCCAGTTCATTTGCAACTTGCGAGCGTTCCTCTACCGTGTAATGGTGCCATGAATGATTAACTTCCTCCATCGTAATGCTAGATAACCGCCATAAACGAGAACATAAAACATTGACATAATATGGATGTAACTCTGTGAGTTCAAGAATTCTATGAATTGCTTTATCCTCTATAGTTTTTGAAGATTTTATTGCCGCAGTAGAAATATAATGATGATATTCATTTTCAGCGATTCTATCTAAAGTGATACGATCGCATAGTTTGTAAAAAGGTCTGTTTCTGTCATTGAACATTTGATGTAAAATGTGTCGGTTGCTGCCGGAAAAAATAAATGATAATTGCTTGGATGATTGCGCTATTTGACGTATTACACTTTCTATAGCTTGATTTTCAGAGATCTGATACAACCGTTGAAATTCATCAAAAAGGAGGACGACTTTTTTGTTATATTGGCTACTTAATTTTTCTATTCGCTCTAAGATGTTGAGTATATTGCTTGCAGAATCGATGGACTTTTTATTAATTTCTATAGATAAACCAAGAGCGTCTAAACTCAATTTGATGCTTAATCCTGAGAATAAATCTGTAGCCAGTTTAAGTGCTTTTTTAGGCCCCCGCTCTATTCTACCGATCAATGAGCCTACACCTTTTAGCATGATTTTTTCTATATCGTGTAGAGTGACCGCAGATAAAAAATCAAATGCTGCAAAATGCAGTTTTGAATCATGCAATGCATGCATGGCTAAACTCGTTTTTCCATAGCGCCTAGGGGCAATAATGAGCGTCGGCCTTGACTCTAACAGGTTGTATTTTAAGTGTTTTTTCTCTTTTTCTCGATTACAAAAAGCACTGCCGCTGGCCAATGATAAAGGAAAATAATCCATAGCGCACTCCGTCATAAAGTATGTGTCATATTATATGACACATACTTTATGACATCAAGACCCCTTGATGATGTGGGGAGCTTTAATCAAGTGGTTCCGAGGAGCAAGCTTAAAGAAATGTATTTTTTTTAAGCGGCACTTGCCTGACTGCCATCTATTGAGCGACAATTATCTTTGCCGGTCGGCGACAATTAAGATTGCCGGTTAGGGGGGATTGCTTTAACCTATCTTGTACTATTTACAAGCAAAAGGAAAAGCAATG
>VFKP01000129.1 GCA_009885495.1 Gammaproteobacteria bacterium
AATAAGCTTCTGGTGCGTCAGTCGGAATAACAGAAAAATAATCACGTTTTGCACCCAAGGCTTCTAAACTCTCTTTAGCTTGTTCACGTGTCATGCTCGATAAACTGCCCGTAATCACAAAAGTTTGCCCTTGTAAGTCTTCTGCTTTTAATGCGGGCTCTGGCCATTCTACCCCCGCTTCCAGAATAGATTGAATGATGGCTCTATGTTTAGCTTGTTTGAAAAAGATATGGATGTTGGCCGCCAATACCGGTCCTATTTCATTTAACCGCATGAGATCCTCTTCAGTGGCCGCGTACAAAGCCTCTAAACTGCGAAAATGCTGGGCTAAGATCTTCGCTGTGGCTTCCCCCACTTCACGGATCCCTAAGGCATAGAGAAATTTTGAAAATTGAGTTTTTTGACTATTGTGAATGGCGGTTAAGATATTATCCGCAGATTTCACGCCCATACGATCCAGGCCCGCTAAGCTATTCAGATCTAAGCGATAAAAATCGGCTGGAGACTTCAAAAGATCTTGTTTCACCAATTGCTCCACTAATCTATCCCCCAAACCTTCAATATTCATCGCTTTACGAGAAGCATAATGCAACAAGGCTTGCATCCGTTGTGCTGGGCAATACAGACCTGCGCTACAACGGATAGCCGCTTCAGTTTCAACCTTAACCACTTCAGCGTTACAACTGGGACAATGCTCGGGTAAAATAAAAGGCTCGGCTTCTGGTTTTCGAGCGGCTAAGACCACCGATCTGACCTCTGGGATCACATCACCCGCGCGTCGTAGAATGACGGTATCCCCTACCCGAAGATCTTTACGTTTCATTTCATCATAATTGTGTAAGGTCGCATTGCTCACCATAGCCCCTCCCACAAATACTGGATTTAGGCGCGCCACAGGCGTTAACACCCCAGTTCGCCCGACCTGCCATTCTACACCCAAAAGCTCAGTTAACACTTCTTCTGCTGGAAATTTATAGGCCATCGCCCAACGGGGTGCGCGTGCCGCTATACCTAGACGAGTTTGTAGCGCCCGATCATTAACCTTAATGACCACACCATCGATTTCATATGCCAATGCAGAACGGCGTTGCAAGAGCTTTCGATAATATTCCTGGCAAGCTCTTGTATCGGCACAGAGCGCTCCATCTGGATTTAATTTAAAACCCCAGTTTTTTAAGGCTTGAAGACTATCATAATGATTACTGGGCAAAACCATATCATCACTGAGAAATGCCAAAGAATAAGGATAAAAACTTAACTTTCGTTCTGCCGTTATTTTAGGATCCAATTGCCGTAAACTACCCGCGGCAGCATTGCGTGGATTAGCAAATCCTTTTTCGCCTTTTTGTTTCGCTTTAAGATTTAATTCAGCAAATACCGCTTTGGACATATAGGCTTCGCCCCTGACCTCAAGTATCTGAGGGATATTGCTTCCGCGTAATTTTAAAGGGATCTGCGAAATCGTCCGCACATTCTGAGTCACTTCTTCGCCGATGAAACCATCCCCACGAGTAGCCGCAACGCTCAAGGCACCTTTTTCATAATACAAACTCAGCGCCAGACCATCTAATTTAGGTTCACAGACATAAGCAAGATCCGTTCGTTTTAAACGATCTTCAATACGTTTCATAAAGGCTTCTAAACCCTGATCATCAAAGATATTGTCAATCGACAGCATGGGGATCTGATGTGCTCGCGTGTTAAAGGCTTTCAGCACTGCCCCACCGACTCTTTGCGTAGGTGAGTTAAGAGAAACTTTCTCGGGATAATCGTTTTCTAAAGACTGCAACCGCCTAAATAGACGATCGTATTCGCTATCCGGTACGCTGGGTGCATCTAAAACATAATATTCATAATTATACTCTTCTAGTTTTTGTCTTAATGACGCTATCTCCTCGTCAATCTCATTATTTTTTTCAACACTCACCGCTTAACTCCAAAATTTGAAAATACTGCATTCAGATCTCTGATTCACTCCAGCTATTCTCCCATTTTCTAACACCGAAAAGAAATCATCTCAAGTAAAATATTCTAAAAATCGATCGTAATTTTCATTTTATCTTATAAAATCTGTTTTCATCGGCTCTAAAACATCAAAAATTGGCATTTTTTTATAATTTTTTATCAAATTCTCTTGAAAAACTAGTTGACATAAAAAAAATGTGCTATCTTTATCTGTGATTAGGTTTAGATAATGCTTGAGCTTCTAACGGACTCGGGCTAGCCTGAAAAGCTGGAACTGGGACATTATCTTAAATCTGTTGTAGTGGCAATCAAGGAGAAGACACATGGCTAAGTCCATACGTAAAAGCGCAAAGACGTCCGCGAAACCTGCGAAAGCAGCTGTTGTTCGTAAAAGCGCCGTGAAGAAATCAACGCGTCGCGTAACGGCTGTAAAGAAAAGTTCAGGAACTCGTGAACTGGCTTTGAAGAAACAGTTACAAGTCGTCGCAAAGAGAATTGCAGCCGCCAAGAAAGAGGCTAGTAAAAAACTGCAATCCCTCAAAACAGCCGCAGCCAATGAGCTGAAAAAACGAGTCGCTGAAGCTTATAATAAGGGTGTGATGGAAACCATCGCGGCCTTCCAAAAAGCTCAAGCTTCTTTGCTGAAAGGCGCAAAAGGCGCTAAAAAGTCAACTGCCAAACGTTCGACTAAAGCTAAGAAATCCAGTGTTAAGTCCAGCAGCCCTAAAAAGACTACGGCTAAACGCTCGACTAAAGCTAAGAAAACTGCAGCTAAGAAACCTGTTGCGAAAAAAGCCAGCAGCCCTAAGAAAGTTGTTGCTAAAAAAGCAAGTTCTGCAGCTAAGAAAACTGTAGTTCGCAAAGCGCGCAAAGCAGTAGGCGCTCAAAAACGTCCTACAACTGCTCGTAAAGTTTCTCGTAAATCGGGAAGATCTGCTAAAGCTTCCGTTTCCGCAGCAAGCTAGTACCTGTTTTTCATAGCCAAAAGCCGCTAGCTTTCATAAGTTCGCGGCTTTTTCTCTAGTATCTCTGCCTCTTTTATTGTACCCTCCCTTAGGATTATAGAGTGTACTCAAATCAAGCCAAAGCTTTTTCAGCTTTTTTCACAGTCTCATCGGAGCTCGTACCCAATGCTTTTAACAAAGAAGGCAGGAAAGCGGCAATCTCACCCCGACACAGTACAAACTCAGCATCAAATTGGTCAACCGAAGTTTCACTGCTGGTCTCCCGAGCTTCTTCTTGAATAAGATCGGTAAACTGCAGGCGTTTAATGCTTAAATCATCTTCCAAAATAAAATTCAGGCGATCACGCCAGAGCATTTTTAAACGAAAAACTTCTTTTCCGGCTAAAAGATGCTGGGTGATTTCTTCACTGTCCACCGCTTGATTCAAGCATTTAATGACATTTTTCGCCATGCGTGGATCGCGTAATTCACAAAAATCATTGAATTCAAACTCTTCTGGCAAACGTCCCTCAATCACCCATTGGGTCAGAGTTCTGGCAATAGAGTTTTCAACCGTGATGGCTTCTAAACGCAAATTAGGTAAGGTTTTTTGCAATAAAATGATGAATTCTTCCGCCTTACTTGCACGACTTAAATCTAAAATTAAGTGTTGGCTTTGTTTATCAAAATAGCCATACGTAATGTCAGCACGGGTAAATGCTTTAGGTAGGAGTTGCAACGTCAGCTCTTCTTGCAAGGCTCGTTTATCCCTAGCAGAGATTTTACGCCCTTGTTCATTTTCAATCGCCAGAATTTTATGCTGCAACTGCTCTCTGACCACACTTTGCGGCAACAACCTTTCTTCTTTGCGCAGAGCAATCATCACCGCTCCGGCCGCTTCATGAGCCAAAGACTCATGTCCCACACCTAAAGGTGCTGTCCACCCCAAGGTTAAACGTTCAAGTTGACCACAGGGCCGGCTGGGTTGATCAATCAACAAACCCTGTAATTCTTCAGCCGTGTATTCAAAAGGCGTCAACAAACGATACGCCAGTATATTTTTAAACCACATAATAACCTCTCTTTGTTAGGCCTGAATCATAGCATGGATCTCTGGAATATTGAGACCCCTTTCTTAGAAAAGCAGGGCAACCGCATCTAAATTAGCTCCCGGATAAGGGTGGTGCGCACATTATCATCAAGGGCAGCCATTTGTCGTTTGCGTTTAACGCTGGCCTCAATAGAAGTATTCT
>VFKP01000140.1 GCA_009885495.1 Gammaproteobacteria bacterium
AATCTCTTCGATAGGCTCGTTGGCATCGGCAATGCGATTGACAAAAGAACTGTTGGCCCCATTTTCCAATAAGCGACGCACCAAATAAGCCAGCAGATCTTGATAACCCCCGACGGGAGCATAAATGCGAGAGGCAATATCCATTTTGTCTTTGGGCACTATTTCATCGTATAAACTGCGTCCCATCCCATGCAAGCATTGAAATTCAAAATCCTTGCGCGAACCCAACATTTCCAACAGCAGCCACACTGTAAGCATTATGCGTGGCAAATTGTGGGAAAAAGTTTTTTTCATAGCTTAATAAGGTTTTTGCGCAAGCCAAAAAAGAAACATCGGTTGCACGTTTGCGCGTAAAAACAGGATAATCCGATAGCCCTCTTTCTTGAGCCATTTTAATTTCAGTATCCCAATAGGCCCCTTTAATCAGTCGAACCATCCAACGTCTATTCGCTCTTTTTGAAACATCCGCCAAATAATGCACTAAAGGCAAGCAACGTTTTTGATACGATTGAATGGCTAAACCGAAGCCTTCCCAACCTTTTAAGGCTGGATCGCAGAAAACTCTTTCAATGATATCCAAAGAAATATCTAGGCGATCCGATTCTTCGGCATCGACTGTAAGCCCTAAACCTTGGCCCTTGGCCGCAATCGCCAATTCCAAGAGCCTATCACCGATGATTTTGCTGGCTTCTACACGTTGTGCAAATTCATACCGTGGATAAATGGCTGATAGTTTAATCGAGATTCCAGGACCGGCAATGGGCCCTAGGCCATCGGCGGCCTTACCTATGGCTAAAATAGATTGATGATAGGAATCATAATAGCGCAGCGCATCCGCGTCTGTACAAGCGCCCTCGCCCAACATATCATAAGAAAAACGATAACCCATTTTTTCCATTTTTTGTGCGCGTTTTAAAGCGGCCTGTATGGTTTCTCCCATTACAAATTGCTTACCGAGAATTTGCATGGCATATCCCACCACTTTACGCACCACAGGTTGTCCACTGCGGGCAACAAAGCGTTTCAAGGCATGATGAAAATAAGGTTCTCCCAAATCAGACCAGGCCGAAAAATGCCCTGTCAATAATAAGCCCCAGGTTGCTGCATTGACAAACATCGAAGCACTCTGCCCCCGATAATCCTGCCAATCACCGGATCCTAATTTATCGTGAATGAGTTTATCGCGGGTCGCTGTATCGGGAATGCGTAATAAGGCTTCTGCCAAACACATCAAGGCAATACCTTCGTCAGTCGATAATTGATATTGTTGTAAAAAAGAATCTAAGCCTGTTTTACCTTCGCGCTTACCGCGCATATCTTTAACCAAAGCATAGGCACGATCGTGAATATTTTTAAGTTCACTGTCTTTCAAATCTAACACTGAAAGTAAATGTTCAAGACAAGTATCTTCATCCATACGATAGGCTTGCATTAAAGCTTGCCGCTGAGATGATAATTCAGATAAAGGTGTTTGTAGAATGATGCTCATAGTGAATGAACTCCTCGTTTATTTAGCTATTTCTAGATCGCCATGACTCGATAGAATATCTTTAACCCTCTCCCCCAACCCCTCTCCCAGAATACTGGGCGAGGGGAGCTTTCACTTTTCCAAGACAGTACTGCAGAGTACTGGGCGAGGGGAGCTTTCGAGGAAGCCTTACTTCCTCGGACGCTGTTCCAGAACCTAGAGCGGCTTATTCTGAGGTCAAACCGTTTGCGGCAAGGATGCCGCAAACGAGCCTACAAGGATGTATTCACGGCGTGTTTGACCGAGGGTAAGCCGCTCTAGCTTCGTTATGGCTCTGCTCTCTAAAATCACATCCCTATTAAGCGCTCAACTTTGAGATACCCTTGCGTGTCCACAGCCACCAAACCTTTAAATTCACCGCCCGCCGTTTGGACGCGATGGATCCCAGATTTCAATTCTGAATAGCGCAATTTCTTGCCGTGTCGCAAGGCCATTAAACAAAAATCAGACGCGATAAATTCTGGATAATGTTTTAAGGCTTGGCCTATCGGAAGAATAAATTCATCTAATCCGGTTAAGCCTCGTTCCGCTTCTGTTTTTTGCAGTTCTTGTATACTTTGCATGCTTTCTTTTTGAAAGCCCTCTACACTTAAACGATGTAAAGTTTGAATATGTCCACCACATCCCAATTTTTCACCAATGTCTTCTGCTAAAGTACGAATATAAGTGCCTTTACTGCAATCCACTTCTACCGTTAAAGTTTCAATGGAATAGTCTAATAAACGCAAACCCAAAATTTCAATTTCTCTTTTTTCTCGTTCGATTTCAATGCCTTTACGCGCCAATTCATACAAGGGTTTACCCTGATGTTTGATGGCAGAATACATCGGTGGACATTGAAATTGTGTGCCCAGAAAAGTCGTTAGTACCTCTGACACTTCTTTTTCAGAGAGCAAAGGCAGGGGTTTTTCTTCAATCACCCGCCCTTCGGCATCTGCCGTGCTGGTTTTTTGGCCCAAGCGGATCTTCGCTCGATACGATTTATTAGCATTTAATAAATATTGGGCATAACGTGTCGCCCCACCAAAACAAATCGGCAGCATCCCTGAAGCCAAAGGATCCAAACTGCCGGTATGCCCCGCTTTGTCAGCTGCGAATAAATATTTAATCGTTTGAAGGGCCTGATTAGACGAAGGGCCTATCGGTTTATTGAATAGCAAAAACCCTTGTAAGGATCGTGAAAATCGCTTAGCCACTGCTGTTAACCTTTTTTATCAGGATCAACGCGATCAATCAAATCGCTTAATTTTTGTCCCTGCAAGATAGAATTATCATAAACAAATTGCAAGCTGGGTGTACTACGCACTTTGATTTCTTGCGCTAATAAATAACGCAATCTTGAAGCCGCCAGATTTAGTTTTTTAACCACTTCTTTAATTTCGGCTTCTTCACCCAAGGTACTGACATAAATTTTGGCATAGGCTAAATCACGGGTCACATCCACTGCTGAAACGGTGATCATGGGGAAATGGCCATTGCGTGATTCGGTCTGCAAAATCATTGCCAGCTCGCGTTGGATTAAATCACCGACTCGTTCTTTACGCTGAAAATCTTTGGGCATCGCGGTTCTCGCTGTTATAAACTCTTGCTGATTTGTGTGATTTCAAATACTTCAATTTGATCTCCGACTTTAACATCATTGTAATTTTTAACCCCAATACCGCATTCCATCCCTTGACGTACTTCGGCGACATCTTCTTTGAAACGTCGTAAAGATTCCAATTGACCTTCGTAAATCACGATATTATCGCGTAATACCCGAAGTGACATATTGCGTTTCAAAAGACCATCGATCACCATACAACCGGCAATAGCGCCAAATTTTGGAGAACGAAAGACATCGCGAACTTCGGCAATACCGATGATTTTTTCGCGCAGTTCTGGCGATAACATGCCGGTCAATGCGAGTTTGACTTCATCGATGGCATTGTAAATCACGCTATAATAACGTAAGTCTACTCCTTCGGCCGCGACTAACTTTCTAGCACCCGCATCGGCTCGCACATTAAATCCAATCACAATCGCTTTTGAGGCCAGCGCTAAATTGATATCGGTTTCTGTGATACCGCCCACGCCACTGGAAATGATTTTAACTTTGACTTCATCATTCGACAATTTTGTTAAAGCATCTCTTAAAGCTTCAACGGATCCTTGCACATCTGTTTTTAAAACAATATTCAAGGCATTTAAGCTGCCATCATTCATACGATTGAATAAATCATCCAATTTCGCCACTTGTTGGCTGGCTAATTTCACTTCTCTAAATTTACCTTGACGGTATAAAGCAATTTCACGTGCTTTGCGCTCGTCGCTCAGCACCCAAACATCATCGCCGGCATTGGGGGTGCCGGATAAGCCTAAGATCTCTACCGGAATAGAAGGGCCGGCCAAATCAATCGGATGACCTGTTTCATCTAACATAGCGCGCACGCGACCAAATTCAAGACCCGTTAAGATCACATCGCCTTTTTTAAGTTCACCATTTCGAACCAAAATAGAAGCTACAGGACCACGTCCTTTATCCAAACGCGATTCTAAAACAATACCACGGGCAGGAATGCCCACTTGTGCGCGCAATTCCAACATTTCCGCTTGTAATAGAATAGCATTCAATAGATCATCGACCCCTTCACCTGATTTGGAAGAAACCGAAACAAATAAGGCATCACCACCCCAAGCTTCAGAAATCACACCATAATTGGAAAGTTCTCCACGAACTTTTTCCGCATCGGCATCAGGTTTGTCGATTTTAGTAATCGCCACAACAATAGGCACTTCGGCGGCGCGCGCATGCTGTATCGCTTCAATGGTTTGCGGCATCACCCCATCGTCTGCAGCAATCACCAGCACAACGATATCGGTGCATTGTGCACCGCGGGCCCGCATCGCGGTAAACGCTTCATGACCTGGCGTATCCAGAAAAGTCACCATCCCTCTGGGGATCGTAACATGGTAGGCACCAATATGCTGGGTAATCCCACCGGCTTCGTGGGAAGCCACTTTGGTGCGCCGAATATAATCTAATAAAGAGGTTTTACCATGGTCCACATGGCCCATGATGGTCACCACGGGAGGTCGTGGCACATCAGTACCTTGAGAGGTACCGTCTTGTAGAAATGAATCGACTTCCATTTCGTTGGCTAAAGCATGTTTGGCCACATGCCCCATTTCTTCAACCACAATCATGGCCGTGTCTTGATCGATGACTTGATTAATCGTGGCCATGGCTCCCAATTTCATCAAAGCCTTAACAACATCTACACCTTTGACTGACATTTTCTGCGCTAAATCGGCAACGGTGATCGTCTCGGGAATAAAAATTTCATGCACCACAGGTGCAGTAGGTCGTTCAAATTCCTGATGCAAAGCACGACGCGCTTCATCATTACCCCTTCGAGTGCGCGATTTATCGTAGCTGGAACCTGAAGAAGGACGTTTATCCAGTTTGTGTCGTTTACCTGAAGGATGACTGGCTTCTTGTTCTAATTTACGGCGTAAATCTTTTTTCTGTCCTCGTTTGCCTTCAATGAAATCATCGCTGCTGGCTATTTTAGGTGGAATTTTCACCTGCAGCACTTCTGCTTCTAATTTTTTAAAACCTTCATCTAAACTCAGTACAGCTGTTTCTTCTGTTTTTTGACTAGGATTGCTTTTGGATTTACTCTTATGAGTCTGTTCTTCAACCGGCTCAGACAAAGGTTCAGAGGCATTGCCCTCTGCCAAAATTTCTTTTTCAACGGCAGGAGCAACAAAAGCTTCTTCTAAAGGTTTAGCCACAATTTTCTTAACCAATGCTGGTTTTTTCTTAACGAGCACATCAACACTTCTAAGCTTGCTGCGAATTTCATTCTGTCCCGCAAGGTTTGATGAAGAAACATTTTTCTTCATGGCTATTTTTTTTGAATCATCCGTTTTAGCCGTACTATTTTCAGCCTTAGGATCTTCTTCAGTCGCTGTGGGCAAACTCAATTTTTTCAAACCGAGTTTTTTCACGGGCGTAGCTGGCTTAGTTTTTAAGTCTAGTTTTTCTTTATCTTCATGTTCTGTCATAAGAGTTCACCTCGTCAGTCTTCAACGACCCAGCAGCCATATAGTCTTAACCCTCTCCCCCAACCCCTCTCCCGGCATACCGGGCGAGGGGAGCTTTCACTTTCTCTGGGATTTGAAAGGGATATTCATATCCCCATTGGAAAAATATTCAATCTATTGATTTCCGATAAACCAGGGCTCTCTTGCTTTCAAAATCAGAGCACCGGCTCGTTCTTCCGAGAGATTCGCCTCTATTTCCAGCAGATCGTCTACCGCTAATTCTGCCAGATCTTCCATATTCACAATCCCCGCTTCAGCCAAGCGGTAGGCCAAATCTTCCGTCATGCCTTCCATCGCTCGAAGATCAGCTGCAGGTTTGGCCCGCGATTGGCGCAAAGCTTCTTCACTGGCAATCGCTTCAATAGCACGCTCCCGCAAGGCTTCGACGATGTCTTCATCAAATTCCTCGATGGCTAACATATCGGCAATGGCCACATAAGCGACTTCTTCTAAAGTAGTAAACCCTTCACGCACTAAAATGCCCGCGATGTCTTCTTCAACATTGAGTTTTTCAGCGAAAAATTCAATATGAGAAACTTGTTCACCCTCAGACTTAGCACTGACTTCTTCTGGCGTCATGACATTTAAAGTCCAGCCCATTAATTCGCTGGCCAGACGTACATTTTGTCCGTTGCGTCCTATAGCCTGCGAAAGTTGATCTTGATTGACCGCGATGTCAATCGAATGTAGATTTTCATCGACGACAATCGATTGGATCTCAGCAGGTGCCATTGCATTAATCACCAGCTGTGCTGGATTATCATCCCATAAAACGATATCCACCCGTTCACCGCCCAATTCATTGGAAACGGCTTGCACTCTAGAACCGCGCATACCGATGCAAGCGCCAATGGGATCAATACGTCCATCATTGGTTTTTACCGCTATTTTGGCGCGAACACCTGGATCACGAGAGGCAGCCATAATTTCAATGACTTCTTCACCCACTTCAGGCACTTCAATTCTGAATAATTCAATCAGCATCCCCGGACGTGTGCGACTTAAAAATAATTGCGGCCCCCGCGCCTCAAAATGCACATCGTATAAATAAGCACGCACTCTATCACCGGCCCGAAAAGCATCGGTGGGCAACATTTCAGAACGCAAAAGCATGCCTTCAGCATTAAAACCCAGATCTAAAAGGACCCATTCACGTGTCACTTTTTTCACAACCGCTGTCAACAATTGTCCCATTTTCTCAGTAAAGGAACGCACCACTTCATAACGCTCAGCTTCGCGGATCTTTTGTAGAATACTTTGCTTAGCGGCTTGCGCATCAATCCGACCAAAAGTAACGGATTCCAGAGGGATCTCTAAGACCTCTCCGACTTTAGCGGGCAAGCCTTGGGCCAAAGCTTCCGTAATATTCAGCTGCTCACCTTCTATCAGATAATCTTCATCGGCCACAATACTCAAATGACGGGTAGTGGTCGATTCACCACTTTCTCTATCTACTGAAACGATGATATTCCAATCAGCACCATAGCGCTTCTTTGTGGCCATTACCAGGGCCGCTTCCAAAGCTTGGAACGCTAATTCTTGATCGATACCCTTGGTATCCGACAATGATTTTACTAACAATAAAACTTCTTTACTCATGTTTGGCCTCACTGTATTCAGCTATGACTAAATTTCCCTTAGCAACGTTTAGAAAAGGTAGGGTATATACATTCCCATCCGCCTCTATGGTCAGCGTATTATCCCCCACTGCAGTCAAAAGACCAAGGATCTGGCGCCGTTCTTCCCATTTATCATGGAATTTTACCTGCACTGTTTGTCCGATAAACTGCTGATATTGAGATAAAGTAAACAAAGGACGCAGTATTCCCGGAGAAGAAACCTCTAAACTATAAGAGAGATCCATACCGCCTTCTACTTCTAGAAGAGCGGACAACTCACGGCTGACTTGTGCACAATCTCCTACCGTGACTCCTCCTGGCTTATCTATATAGATGCACAGGATGGAACGATGGCCCTCTTGACGTTTTTCAGAACCCCAATACTCACAGCCCAAGTGAGCCAAAGCTGGTTTAAGCAACTCTTCCCACTGTCTATTATCCACTGTTTGCCTCTCTAAAATTGTTTCATTATTGTTCACAGGAAAGTATACCTGCTTCCAAAACTAAAAATGGGCTTAAAGCCCATTTTTGCTACTCTCTTTAGGGTAACTGTTCAGGCCTTTTTTGCCAAAAAATCCCCCTGTTGACACAAAGTCCTTAAGAGGTCCAGTTACTCTTTATAGGTATAAAAAAACCCCATCAGGGGCCTTTTATCGAATAATTGGTAGCGGGGGCAGGATTTGAACCTACGACCTTCGGGTTATGAGCCCGACGAGCTACCAGACTGCTCCACCCCGCAACAAAACACAACACAACACAACCTAAATTGAATCAAGCGCCATTATAGCCTGTTTGAGAGAGGAAATTCAAGCCTTTTGGACCGAAATTGGAATGATATTCGAGTTTTTAGCGAATAGGCATAGAGTTCATGGGTCAGAGGACAGAGATTTCAGGTTTTAGGCTCGCAAAAGTTTTGCTCTTTCCTAGAGAGACAATTTTACCCTTGTATATTCAAGGAACAATAACTTTGTATCTCTTTCAAATTATGAAGCAAAGGGCCGAAGCCTTTAGATCTGTGCGGGCCCAATGTAGGGGCAATTTACGAATGACCCTCTCGAAAAGAGCTAGAGCGATTCATGAATCGCCCCTACGCAAACTGTAGAACTCCAGTCAAAATTCAACTTACCCTGGGATTTGAAAAGGATACATAACTCTCCTGAGGCAGCGCATAGTATGCTGTACTGCGGAATATTTCACTTAGAATTGCTTATCCGAAATTCGCGTTCTTAGCATTTTGTACTGTCCTGCTGACTTTGCTAGCATTCCAGTCAGCAGGACAGTACAAAAAAGTTTGTGCTGTCCTGCTGGCTGGAGAGTTGTTCCAATTAGCAGGACAACACAAGACCGCTTGTATTGTCCTGCTGACTCTGCTACTATTCCAGTCAGCAGGACAGCACATAGGGGCTTTATGAAAAATAAAATAATTGGCAGAGAAAATGAACTGGCTATATTGGAAGAATTTTTATTATCCAACAAAGCCGAATTTCTTGCACTATATGGTAGGCGGCGTGTTGGTAAGACCTTCTTAATTAGATCTTATTTCTCGGAAAAAGAAGATGTTATATTTTTTAATTCTACAGGCATGAAAGATGGTCGCAGGGCTGAACAATTGGCTAACTTTCTGGAAGAAGTAGGGGATACTTTTATATATAAAGGTGCGAGACTTGAAGTCGGAAAAAATTGGAGGGATGTCTTCAGAGTATTAACTGATAATATAAGAGCCGCCGCACCCAAAAAGAAGATAGTATTGTTTTTTGACGAATTTCCTTGGATGGCAACTAGCAATTCACGTTTGCTAGAAAATTTAGATTACTTCTGGAATCAACACTGGTCTAAAGACAATAGAGTAAAATTAATTATCTGTGGCTCTTTAGCCTCATGGATTATAGAAAAGATTGTTAACAATAAAGGGGGTTTACATAACCGTTTGACTCGCAATCTCTTTTTAGAACCCTTTAAACTTTCTCAAACGAAATCATTCTTAAAAAATTTATCGGTCAACTTACCTAATAAACAAATATTAGAACTCTATATGGTTATGGGAGGAGTTCCATTCTATTTGAACAAAATTATGGGGAAAAAATTATCTTCAACTCAAATTATAGAGGATCTTGCTTTTAAGCAAAATGGTTTTTTATTGCATGAGTTTGATAACCTATTTTCGGCTTTATTTAGTACATCAGAGATATTTATAGAAATCATTAAGGAAATTTCCAAACATCGCTATGGAATTGGCCAAGAAGAATTATTTAAAAAACTTGGCAGTGTTATGCAGGGTGGTAGTGGAATTGAAAAATTGACGGCGCTAATTGATACAAGCTTTATTATGAACTTCAGACCTCTGTATCACAAAAAAAGAGGCATCTATTATCGAGTCATAGATCAATATTCACTATTTTATTTTTATTGGATTTTGCCAGTTAAGGAAAGTTTACTTAAAAAAAGTCTTACAAGAGGCTATTGGGATAAAGTGAAGTTAAAATCAACTTGGAGCGCTTGGGCTGGGCTGGAGTTTGAGTCGATTTGCTATGAACACTTACCGCAAATTACTCATGCACTCGCTCTAAGTCCAACGGCGATCCCCAGCACCTGGCGATATACTCCCAATAAAGATTCTGAAGAACAAGGCGCGCAAATTGATCTATTGTTTGATCGAGATGATGATTCGATTACCCTATGTGAAATTAAGTATACAGAAAAACCTTTTGTAATTACTAAAGACTATGCAAATAAACTCAAGCAAAAAATGGATATTTTTAGGAAAGTAACGCGCACAGATAAACAGTTATTTATTGCAATGATTTCGGCTAGTGGAATTAAAAAGAACCCATACGCAGATGAATTAATTAGTGGAGTGGTTACACTAGATGATTTGTTTAAGAATATCCTTTGACCTAATCACTGCCCGCTACCGTCATTTCTGAAATCAAAATCGAGCCGCTTTGTATATAACTGCGGCGATTGACGTCTGAGCCAATGGCGATGATATGAGCAAACATGTCTTTTAAATTGCCGGCGATGGTCACGCCTTCGACGGGGTATTGCACTTGCCCCTGCTCTACAAAAAACCCACTGGCGCCTTGAGAAAAATCACCGGTCACTAAATTGACTCCCATCCCCATGAGTTCTGTGACCAATAATCCACGATCCATTTTTTGCAATAATTCGCTGGCGCTTTCTCCAGTACTGTGGACTAATAAATTATGCGCGCCACCGGCATTACCGGTGCTTTCTAAACCCAGATGACGGGCCGAATAACTATTTAAAAGATAGCCATTTAAAACCCCTTGTTGCACCAATTCACGTTTTACGGCAGTCACACCTTCATTGTCAAAAGAACAACTGCCCCAACCCCCTGGAATACTGGGATTTTCAGTGATATTGACACAAACATTTAAAATCTTCTGGCCCACACTGTTTTTTAAAAAAGAAGCATCTCGGTATAGGTTAGAACCGCTGATGGCAGCCACTAATTTACCCCAGATTTGTCCGGCAATACGTTCACTGAGAAGAATCGGCATTTTCCCTGTGGGTATCGCGCGACTCCCCAAGCGTTGCACAGCGTATTGCGCAGCATTCTTGGCTATCAGGCTAAAATTTTCGAGCTCATCTGCTCTGCGGCTGCAGGTGTAATCGTAATCACGCTGCATTTTTCCATCAGCTTCAGCGGCTAAAAGCACACAGGAAAAAGAATGCGAAGTCTGCTGTGTATGCCCTAAAAATCCATGCGAATTACCATACACCCCAATGGCCGCATGAGTGTTTAAGCTCACCCCTTCTGAATTCTGAATTCTAGGATCGCTTTGCATACCGGCGGCTTCTGCTTCTTGTAAAAGAACAATGGCTTGTTCTGGCGTAATGTCCCAGGGATGATAAAGATCCAGATCGGGCATTTGGCTGGCCATGCGATCCGCCGGCGCTAAGCCTGCGAAAGGATCTTCATCGGTGTGCTTGGCAATATACCAAGCTTTTTCCACACAACGATCTAAGGCGGCTGCCGACAGATCTGAGCTCGTCGCTACACCTTGGCGTTGTCCCGAATAGACGAGAAAAGTAATCCCTTTATCGCGATTAAATTCTAAATTGTCTACTGCACCTTTACGCAGATCAACACTAAACCCTCGTGATAAAGAGGCACTTACCGCCGCCTGTGTCGCGCCTTTTTCCTTGGCCTTATGAAGTAAACTGGCAACGGCCGCTTCCAGATCGTCTTTTTCACTGCTATTAAACATACAATATCGAATCCTTAAAAATAAGCGTCTATTTGCGCGATGATCTCATTTTGATTGCGTCCAGGAGGTGTAAAGACCACGCCACCATTGCCACTGGCGGTATCATCACTACTGTAGTTCACATAATGGTGAAGTTCTAAACTCTCTAAAGTATTCTTAAACCAAGATAAGCTCATGGCTGCAGTATAGCCGTACTGCGGAATATTCAAAGCCAAGGCTTGTGCGCTTTGATCATAGGCTAAAGTAAAAGTCGTGGGTTTTCTAAGCATGACAAAATGGTAATCGCCTTCTGCATGCAAAGAGCTGGGCCGTGCGCCATGTCCGTTGAAGGTTAAATCTTCTGGACTAAAAGATTCTGTAGCCGTAGCATATTCTGCGATCCATTCAAGGCCAGAGGCAGCGCTGATGTCAAAACGCAGATCGGCACCCGGAACATTATGCTTAACCACTTCGTCTTCTGAAGAAGCACCAAACCCTTCAAAACGATCATCATCAAAGCCTGTAAATTGCATGCCATTGGAATCAGAAACATTATTGATAACACTGCCACCCACACCTACTGAGGTTGAGCCTACATTGAAATGATAAGTTAAGTCACCGCCAAACTGATTTAAAAGCGAACTGTTTTCGCTCGGATCATCGATATTATCTTCCGAGCTGGTGTGCACATCCCCTTTGAAAATATAAGCCGAAGCGTCTAAACCCGTGCTTTGCGTAGAATTATAACCCACAACCAAAGGCCTGCCTTTAGTTCTGAACATGATTTTATTAAAAGGATCCGTAATTTCATACGTCGCAAAGGAACCGAAAGGAACATACATTTGCCCTAAAGAACTGTAAAAATGTGATTTATCAAAATTACCGACGGTGATAAAGCCGTTGTCTAGGTAAATATTAGAATTATCGATGCGCCGCCCACCATCGGAAGTGCCTGAATTATAGACCATGGACATAAAGCCTGTGACCCAGGGACTCACCAAAGCCTGCACATCCAATTCGCTGTTGCTCAGATTCAAATCAGAAGAATCATGACCATCAAAATGATCTTCATGAAAAGCCTGGCCTTCAATATCACCACTCAATTCGACCAGCGGATAATTGGGCAAAGCCAAGCCCAAGGATTCCATTTCATCGGCAAAGTTTTTGCGTTGTTGTAATAAAGCCACATTCTTCTTAATAGTAGAATAGTTGGTGATCAGATCTGAACCTGAAAACTGACGGCTGGAATGAATAAAAGGGGCTGTGATCACCGCCGTACCGCCTAAACTGGCTAAATCACCTTTACCACCATAAGGAATGGCCGTTTTATCCGGTGCGGGTTTTGCAGAATCGTTGCTCGCTGTATTCGTTATTGTTGTATCGCTTGCTGTGCTGGCCGCAGCAGGACTTGCTTTTTCAGCTTTTAAATCGGCAATTTGCGCTTGCAATTGCTGTAATTGCTGCTGTAAAGCGGCTGTTTGCTGGCTTAAAAGTTCAACTTCCTTATCAACATTAGAAGTAGGCTGTGTGCTATTTGAACTTGAACTGGCGTAAATCGTACTGATAAAACTGCTGCCTAACAATAGGCTTAAAACTAAACTCATTCTTTTTAGGTTTGGACCTTTCATTCAAACTATTCCTTCATTCAATAATGGATGTTAATGACTCAAAAATTGTGCAATAATCATTTTGCTGTTGCCTAACTTAGCTTAGCTTAGCTACGCCGCCCTCCTAAAATATACCCCTATTCGGAGTATTAAAACTTATCTTTCAAGCGCAGAATAACACAGCAAAAACCAAACTGCTATGGTTTTTAAACTTATTTTTGAACAATTTTGAAAATATTTTTTCGCTGTGCTTACTTAGGCGAATAAGAGGCTGCCGGATGAATTTGAGGGCTATGAGCCTGATAGACTTCATCGTCTTCGATATCTCTAATGCGATCCGCTAAATTTTGTAGCACTTGAGAGAGACCCGAACTCCCCGAAGGAATATCATCCAGAAATGCGTTGATATTGTGTAGATTGTTTGCCAGCGCTTCAAAAATCACTGCTTGAAGATCAAGATCGTTCTCTTGAATCGAACGAGTATAATGGTCTTCAATGTCCTGAAAGCTCTCTATAAAGGGTGTCAGTTTTTTATCGGCTGACAGCGCTTGTCTCAAGAGACTTAGCTTTTGCTCAAAACTGTCCTTGTCTAAAGATGCCCGCTCGGGCAATTTAAAAAAGGAATACGTTCCTTGACTGCTGGCTAAATTTTTATTTGAATTTAATTCTGCTTGCGAGGATAATCCTGGCATCAAATTTCGCTCAAGTTGATGTAAAATCTTATTTGCTGCTTCTATCAACATTCTTTGTAGCGAATCTTTATGAAGTAGCTTCTGACAGAGTTTTTGCAATTTTGCTCCGCAGGCATCCTTAAAAATATCCTGTGAAAAATCAAGATGGCCTCTATCCTGGTAGTCAATAGCCCATTCTGGATCATCGCCTTTTGCAGTTAAAAAAGCGTATAAGGCAACCCCAAATCCATAGCTCATAAATTTTTCACTATCAATTGAAGTCTGAGTTTGATCAAAAAATTCAGGCGGGGCATAATGGCCTGTCACGTCTGTTCTAAATTCAACTTTGTCAACTGTTTTCAAAGATCCTGTGCGTGCATAATGCAATCCTTTAAGATCGGATAGCTTCACTTTATACTGATCATTTGAAATTTTCAGGGTTAGAAAATTGCTGAGTTTAATGTCTGAATGATAGGCTGTTTCCTGAGATAAGGCCAACAAGAAATCACCCACTTGCGATAAGAGCTGTGTCGCCCAATATTGTCGATGAGCAATGCTGTCGGCATTAGGAATATTTTGACTCAAAAAAGCTAAACTGCCATTAGGCAAATATTCTACAGCGCTTAAAACAGCATAATGACAGTCTTGGCTAACGAGTTGACTAAAGGATAAATACTCTTCAACCAAATATTTCCACACGCCACTGTGTCTTAGCGCTTCAATCTCTAGAGCATTCACGGGGTTTAGTTGTATACGGAACAATCGAGTGGGCTCACCCATTTTAGAGATCCTGCAATAAACATTATTGCCGGCGTTGAGCATTTCTATATTTTTGAATTTTAACGTCGGGATCCTAGCGATTAAATCCTCTATCGTTTTATCGGGTATTTGCCAACCTTCTATCACGGCACCTGGGTTGTCGCTATAGTACATCGATCGAAATATCTCTAATAATTTTGGAGCCTTGACCTCTGCCAGGCTATCGATTTGTCCCTGAGCTAAAAATTCGGGAAAATACAGCGCATTCATTTCATTAAAGCTTCGATAACGAGCGCTTAGAATGTGGCTCTGATCAATCAACGCATATAATTTAGCATTGGTATTTTCTAGCAATGATCTTAATACCTTTTTGCTTTCATTCGTAGGCACAACTCCCCTCATTATTTTTTTCAAAGGGTTTGCCCGTTTCGAGGATTGAGGAGTACGAGTCAAATAAGACAATAAGGCATAGTTGAGCTGAATTAAACTATGATAATATTTTAAAATGCTCATTTCGCGTTCTCTCAAACCCCTAGCTTCGAGATTTAAAGTTTCTTCTAATTTTAGAGCATTGAGAAATAAGATCTGGATTTTGCTTGGGTACCCTTGCATTTTTTCAGGGCTGCTCTGTTTAGCCATAGCATAAAAATTATATTGCGCGATCGAACTTAAACCAGGGATCTTTGCATACCTTAAAAATTGAGTGGCAATCTGGCTATTGGGATACCATATTCTAACGGGATGATATTGATCGTCCTCAGGAGTATATTCTGATAAAATCATTTGTCTGGCTGAAAATTCAATCTCTTGCAGTAAAGAACGCGCTTCTAAAGTTTGCATTTTCTGCTGTGTGATTAAAGCATTATAACGGGCAATTTTTTGATTGAGCACAGCTATGGACGCATCGATAGGAGTCGCAGGAGACCAGGGGATCTCTAGAATCCCAGGTTGTTTACTTTTCGCCATTATACCCCTCGTTAAAGAAATCTTTACTTATTGAGTATAGTATATATTATGAGCAAATCGAAGTCAAAGGAAGCTCTCGCCCTCTAATTCAGGGATTTAAAGCTAGATGGAAGCTGAAGGTGATTCAGATCGTTTCCTCGCATCGTCTACCAATTCTTTAATGCCCTCATTTCGGCCTGGCATCTCTAAATAATCTTGGACCTTACTGCCTTTCGAATCAGTTTGCTCAAATAGGGCTGTAAGACTGCCCTGATCTTGTGAACTTAAGAAGATTTTAAGCAATTCAAGGCGCTCATAATTGACTAAAAACATTAAGAGATTTTGCCCTGTGCTTTTCTCTTGTTGTTTGGACATGAGTTTCACCATGGCGCTACGATGAGGATCGCTAAGCATTTTTTCAAAAAGATCTGAAAGATTATGATAAGCTGCAAGAAATAAAAGATTGAAACCCTTGCCACCCTGTGTCGGTACCAGGGGCAATGAAGGCTGAGACCACAGCAAATCAAAACAATATTTTTGACCTTGACTGACCTTTGTTTGCGCATTTTGAGGCGTTAAAGCCAGCATAATGGCTGTTTCAGCTTCAGCATTTTTAAGGTTAGCACTGGCACCTTTGCTTAAAAGAAATTGCAGTATAGTAAGATGACCCTGCTGCGCAGCAAGGTGCATGGGCGTATTTTGACCTGAACTCAAGCTAGCCAAAAGAGCGGCTTGTTGACCTGTAGTGCAGCTATCCTCATAAATTTCTTCAACTTTTCCTAGATCTCCAGCCATCACTGCTTGGTGAAATTCTCGCTGAAGTGTTTTTTGAGGATTTTGTAATGCTGGGGGAGGAGCTGACTCAGAGCTAAGATTGTCTCTGGTTTTTTCCAGCTCTCTGGGTTGGTCCAGCAACTTAATGACTTTTTTTCCTGTGGAGAACCTAGAAAATAGCTTGTACATATTTAATCTCTTAAGAAAAACCTAATCTGGGCAGGATTGTAGCTTAAATTCCTGTAGAAAACAAGGTGTGCGATCGTTTGGCATGGTTTTAAAAGGAAATTCCTAAAGAAAAGAAGATCCAGAGCAGAGCCCGAAAGAGCCCAGAGCAGCTCACCCTCGGTCAAACACGCCGTGAACCCATCCCTGGGGGCTCTTACACCGCATCCCTGCGGTGTAAGGTTTGACCTGAGGATAAGCCACTCTTAGCTCTTGCCCCACTTTCCGAGAGCATTGATAGAGAAAGTTAAAATTTTTTGAGTCTCTTAACTCCCTAG
>VFKP01000126.1 GCA_009885495.1 Gammaproteobacteria bacterium
CAACTTTAACCTTGTTTGCTTCTCGAACCATCAAGAAAGCAAAAATACCCACCAAAACCAGCATAGAGTAAAAAGCCACTTGCCATTGTTTGATCGCTTTAGACATATTGAAATAGCGATCATTCCATTCTGTACGGCCGGCAGCACCCATCACATAAGGGTTTTCAATCGTTTTTGAATGGGGTTTAGTCTCCCTATTTGAACTTGAGCCCAAATTTAAAGGCTCATCTCCAATATTGACTTCATGCGTTCTATGAAGCAGCGGATCGGTTTTTGCCTTAACGCGGGTCCGCCCTAAAAATTTTCCAAAGTCCACGGTGTTTAAACTCCTACCCTTTCCAAAATAACATTTTTTGAAATAATGCTTAATCTTCATCATCCCGATCCTCTGTTTCAAGCGAACCTGAACTTTTGCTCTCATGCAATTCAGAAGATCAAACAATGCGGATCATCCGCTTTGCCTGAGGTTCAATTTTCGGCTCATCAAAAAACGGAGCATTGATAGCCTCTAAATCAGGGGCTAGAGTACCCAGTTTAAATCCAAACATATGGATGAACCGAAAATAATCACGCATGATTTACTTTGAACCCTGTCCTGAAAAATCAACATGCTTTATGGCACCCGCTCCAGATGCGGCATAAGCCTGCATGTCTAAATTATCTTGCTCTGCCAAAATCGTATAAGAACACAAGGGATTATCCCCTGTATTTTCATCACTTTTACAATAAGCCACGGCTTCTTTCCATAAGACCGGATCTCTTTTATATTCCTCCTGCCAAAAAGCATGTTCTTTTTCACTGCAATTTGCCGACTCTTTTTCAGTCATATGACAGCTCTTTAAGCGCGCCAGAGGGCTTTTGGAACAGGCACTTAATGCCAAAACCACAAAAGCTATTGCCAATATTTTTTTCATCATTGTACTCTCCTAAAATAAAACACCTTGTGTTTGATTTTTAAAATCACCCACCCCATTCTAAAGTTTTTTAAGTTGTCCACCCACCCATTTCCCAATCGCTTTTCCTTTCACAGCAGAGTCAATCACTTCTTGGCCTGCCTTCATTCCGCCCTTAGCCAGATTGACTGCCGTCATCGCAATCGCTGCGGCACTGGCCCCTTTCGTTTCACCGACAATCCCACCACCGATCCGCTCTAGAATATCAGGTAGATTTTTCGCTAATAGCCACATTAGAAGTGTACTGGCACAGATCCACCCATAGGGCGTCATATCTTTAAATCCAGTTGGAAACTGTTTTACAATATTATCAAATAAAGTTTTTGTGGCTCCCACAATAATGTAATATCCCAATAGCTTAAAACAATTTCCAATCAAGGCGTCTATCGTTTTAGTAGCAATACTGGATGTTGCTCCCAGAGCTGAAAAACTTAAACTTAAGCAGGCAAATACGGCCAGAGCGGTTGAAACAATTTGTGCCACCGCTATCTGAAGCCCTATGGTCATAAAACAAAATACAATGATCACATAAACGACCAAAGCCTCTAACGCCCCCATGAAATTGGTCAAAAATGAGCTTGAATTCACCTGCTCTAAAACTTTATTTCCAAGCTCAAACCCTTCTCCAATAACGCTGGAAGGATCGATTTGACTTCCCACCAATTTATTTCCCATATCCACCGTCGTGTTGATGATACTGGCTAAGAGATCAGGATTGGTCATGAGTGAATAAAAAATCATAGCGATCATAAATCGTTTTAAAAAATCAGACATGCCCGACATCAATGAATCACGATCAAACGCATACCAAATGGCCAACCAAGTTACATTAATCGTCAAGAGTGCTTTAAAAATCTCTTTCCCCCAGCCCATAAACATGGTCGAATAAGAGACAAAGCTAGTCATATATAGGTTACTAGCAGCGGTCAGCATACCCGGTGCATCAGACACAACGACTGGATCAGTCATTTTTAACTCGCATTATTTTAACCCTTGTTTGCATTGGCATTGATTAAATTCATAAAAAACACCTGTGTTTTTAGCGCTCAATTTAATCATAATCTCCAGCGCGACGTTTTCGGCTGTCTTCATCATCTGCAATCACGCCACAGATAGCATTATCGTCTCGCCCATAGCAAAATTTAACAGCTTCCTGAAAAGCAGGACTATTTTGCCTTGACTCCCATTGCCAATAAGCGCGATCAGCCGCAGTGATCCTAGGCTCATCCGTGTATTTACTGACTTTTAACCTATCCATAGGCGTTTTCGAACAGGCAATGAGCACAAAACTCGTTAAGATTAAAAGTCCCGCTATTTTAAATTTAGAACGCCCATTTTTTTCCATTTTACTCACCCCATAAACAATTAAAATAAAACCTTATCTGAAACCGTCTTGTTTTCTTAAGAAAACACCTTGGTGACTGTTTAATGACATCTAACCCCCGTTTTCTTTACGGAAAAGCTCCGCTCGCTTGGCAATATCATCCATTGCTTTCTGCATGCCAAGTTTAGCCACCTCAGCATCTTCTTTTGCCTCAACGGTGGCCAAAATAAATTGATCACAAAGCTCATTTTTACCATTCTGAGTAGAGCAATAAGCCACCGCATTCTTCCAAGCTTCAGAATTTTTATCTTCTTCCGCACTCCAATAGTTTTTGTCTTCTTCACTGCACATGGGGTGTAAAATACTGCCATCGCTATTATAATGGCTCTTTTTAAGTCTTGACATTGGACTATCATCCGAACAAGCACTTAAAATAAGGCCTAGCAAAACTACTGTTATTAATTTTTTCATTCCTTTCTCCTTAAATATGAATACCATTTATTTTTTACTCGAACTTGAAAATGAAACATGTTCAATATAATGTGGCTTCTCTTTTATCTTTGCCGCATCAGCTACCGATGAAGCTTTCGCGCTCGTAATCGCACTATCAAATTCCGCTTTTTGAGTCGCTTCTTCTTCAATTTTTTTCGCAGCATCTGCATTCTGTGCCTCTGCAATGGCCGCCAATTGTTTATGCATCGCCTGAAGCTCTCTTAGCATTTGAGTGTTTATTTCTGAAAGTCCCGCGACCGCTTGAGTGGGGCCAGGAGCATTTTTGATATCACTCTGAGCTGTTGAAACGGCTTGATCCACATCGCTATCCGATACTCCCTTAGTGTTATCTATAACCGTATTTGCGTTGTTAATCGTTGAAAGTGTTTTATTAGCATTGTCTTTATAGAATGATTGATAATCGTTACCACTGCCACCTGTAATTTTATCCGGGGTTAGATACCCCTGATAATTTTTTGCGAAAGTCGTATCGTGGTTTAATTTGTATTCCAAATCTGTAGATTGGGCTATAAGACTATCAGAATCGTCGAGTAGTTTTTTAATGCTATCTGCATCTTTAATATCCTTAAGATTAGCAACCTCAGCTTTCATTTCTTTATATTGAGTATCCATCTTGTCTAACTGCGTTAAGGTTTGACTTTCTACATCAGTGTCTATCACAAACTGCGGAACTTCTGGAGTAGTTCCAGCCAATCCGCTCACCCAGGCACCAGACATCAGCACCGCACTCAAAACCAAAGTTATCTTTTTCATTTCTCACTCTCCTCTTTCTTTTCTTGGTATTGCTCAAGCCAATAATTCGCCCAGTTTTCAAGATCATTGTCTAAAAGCCATTGATACACCCAATTTTCAGGATGTTTTTCTTTCAAATCTAAAAGCTCTTTTGAACGAGACAAGGATAATCCGATAAAGGAAAGCGCCACCGTCTTTGGACCTTCAAATCCAAGTTCAATCAGGCGATTGCCTTGTGGAGTCATGACATAATAATGCTTTTTAGGCTCTCCAATGTCTTTTAAAATTTCAAGCTGACGCTCTGTAAGGCCGATGCGTTGATACAGCTCTTTGATGGCCTGCGACATTTCACGATTGGGAAGATAAACCTTGGTAGGACAAGACTCTAAAATAGCCGCCGTTGTTGTGGTTAGGCTCTTTGTGCCTGGATCATAGAGATCGGCTAAGGATTGGGTTGCAAAAACTATTCTTGCATTTTTCTTTCTTAAAGTCTTTAGCCAATCCTTAAGCTTTGTTGCAAAAATAGGATGTGATAAATATAACCAGGCCTCTTCTAAAACAATTAATGTAGGGGTTCTACCCTGATTTTTTTCAAGTCTTCGTTCGATTTGATCGAATATATACCTTAAAACCGGAACATAAATTTCAGGCTTTTGCGCAAGCACCCAATTCATTTCAAAGGTCTGTAAGTGTTGGGCCTTCATTCTGTCTTCGCTGGCATCTAAAAGTGGAATTTGACCTTCAAGGGTATAGTATTGAATGGCCTTACGGACTTCCTCATTTTGAACCACCGAACGAAATACCGTGAGATTACGGCTCTGTTCATTAGTGTCCTGTGATAAATGCCGAATAGCAGTGTGTATTGTGGCTCTAATATCTGGAGTTAAGGCTATGCCTTGAAGTGTGACTAGATCCTCAATGAATTGCTCAGCCATCACACATAAACTCGGCGTTGACAGATCAGCTAAGGGGCAGAAAGATAATTCTTCGGCCTCTCCGATATTATAATGAGCACCAGAAAGCGCGATCGTAAGCGCCTTATGCGAAAAATCTTTATCAAACACATAAATTTCAGCGCCTTCATAACGCAGAAATTGTGCGATTAACAATCCTAAGAAAGTCGATTTACCGGCACCGGTAGGCCCTAAAACAACTTGATGCCCCACATCACCCACATCAATAAAATAACGAAAAGGTGTTTTGCCCGTGGTGGCGGCATAAAAAACAGGCGGATGGTTTTTGGGTAATAAGGAAGAGCTGGGCCCAGTCATCGCACCCGCCCAAACGGAGCGAAGTGGAATAAAATGCGCAAAATTATAAGCGCTGATAAATAAGCGGCGTACATTACAGCTGCCATGCCCTGGAATAGTGCCGAGCCATGCATCAATGGCATTAACATTTTCAACTAAAACAGCAAACCCCGATTGCTCTAAATAACGACTGATGGCTTTAGAAACTTTCTCAAGCTCTATTTCATTTTCATCAAAAAGCACGATCTGGCTACTCCAGTAACCAAATCGTGTTGCTTGCGAACTGTTGTCGGTAGACGCGGAAATAGTTTCTTCACTCATACGAAGAGCATCAACATTGACTTTTGTGGCGGGTCTTCCGGTAATGGATTCACGGGCAACACCGGCGAACCCTTTCACTTTGTTGTTCCAATTGCGTTGATACCGTTTGATTTGCCCTTCTGCCGTGGCCTCACTCAATGGGATAAAACGGTTTGACCAGCGATAAGCCGTAGGATAAGTCGTTAAATCGGATAAAAGCCCATAAATAGTTTCACTGTGAACATAGCCAATAATAGAAATAACACGAAGCGATAAATCACCCACTTTTGGGATAAATCCGCCCACCACAGGCACCCGGCCTAAAACAGAGTCTAGAAATGTTCCCTCCGGCGGAGAATAAACGGGTAAACGTCGGCCTGTGATACAAGTATTTAAAAAAGATAACAGTTCATTGGATGAAAGCGCTGTGAAATGCACTTGCATGGATAACAAACCCATACAGCGCTCAACCACTTCATCAAATTTTTGGAGCAATTTACTAAGATTTTCATCTGAATCTCCAACCTCAAGCCCTTCAACAAACCAATGTCTTGCGACTTTAACCTTGGACATGGGAAACTTCCAGACAAATGTCAAATATTGCATATTTTCATAATGCTCACCCTCGGTGAGATACAATTGACGGCGCTCCTCATCAATCAATGCCGAAACAGCATCTGGGAAATACCCCTTCTCCGGGTATCCATGACTAGGCACTCTGGTTTCATCGACATGCAACATCCAGCCATCATCCAATTGGATCATCATCCGATTAACCATATTGGTCAGACCATCTAATTCTTCGCCGCTGACCGAGTATAAATCAGGCCCTCGAAAAGAAAAGGATTTCAAAAATGCACCATCTTTATTAATAATGACCCCTTCTTCAACAAAATGGGCGTAATTGAGTAGATCAGACAAACCCTGCTCTTTACTTTGATGATCTTTAAAAATCATACCAACCCCTTTTTCCCGACAAAAACAGGCACGGATGGCTTTAATATTTTAATCTGTGCATGAATACCTGAAACTGGATCATAGTATTTACGATAATTAATATGCCGTTTAAACACTTCAATGATTTGTGGATCGGCACGGGTGATCAACACCCCAACCATATGCAAGACTAAGAAAATACCAAATGCGATAATGTCCATTTTCGGCGCGAAATGCGCCGAAAATGGCAAGGGCAAGGTCAAGGGAATGATTAAGAAAAACAAAGAGCGCTCAACACCCATCACCAAAAATTGGCGATTTAAGCTTTGATAAAATGGAGCCACTGTGCCTCTCATCTCTTTTCTTCCTTATTTTTTATTTAAAGTTGCGATTAAGTAGATGTCGACATTAAGCTCGCCACCAGTGTTGAAGCTCCTGCGGCAATAGACACCCAAAAAACAATTTGGATCAATTTTTTAAAGCCATCTCCCCATTCGCCAAAGGCCAACATCAGCGATGTTACAACAATCATGATAATGGCAATTGAAGTGAGTACTGGGCCACTAATGGACTCTTGCAAAGTGGTAAGATTACTCTCAAATTGAAATTGTTGATTACTCGAAGCAGCGAATCCAAGCTTTGGCAATAACGCGATAGACGTTGAAACCATGAGCAATGATTTTAATCTAGAATACTTATTTGAGCTCTCAGCTGATGCTTTAGGCAATTTTTTTAAAAACGATCTCATTTTTACTTTCCTTATCTAATAAAACAATTGATTCGACGAAACCTTTTTCATGCAGCTTTCGACCTACAGACACAACCGCATCTATCGTATGCTTGACTAAACCTATCGGCGGAATAGAAAGCCCTGCTTCCATCGCCAAATCTAGAATACGCTGTATAGCCTCTTCAGCCCCGTTTGCATGCACGGTGCAAACACCTCCAGGACAACCGGTATTCCAAGCCTTTAGCATGTCTAAAGCTTCTTTACCCCTGACCTCTCCAATCAGAATACGATCAGGACGCATCCTCATTGCCGCATGCAAAAGGCCAGTCATAGGCACTGCTGCACAGGTCAACATTGAGACTTTGTTTTCCGCCTGACACTGAAGCTCAGGTAAATCTTCCAAAATAATAAAGCGCTGATTTGGATCGCTTTCAACCGCAGCAAGGATCAAAGCATTGGTGACCGTGGTTTTACCAGAACCTGGGCCGCCACAAACTAAAATATTTTTTCGATTGCAAACTAAATCATTCAATATTTCAGCCTGCAAGTCATTCATTCTTCCGGTAGAAACATAATCGGATAAGGAGAAAACTACCTCAGTTCTTTTACGTAAAGAAAAACTTGGATTAGAAACTAAAGGAGGAACTTGGGCCGTGAAGCGCTCCCCTCTAAAGTTTTTAAAGAAAGGAAGTTCGGCCTCAAGACGTGGTTTTTCTTCAGAGACCACAAAATTGTGGATCCCGGCCACCGCATTAATAATAGAGAAGGCTTGATGACGTGTTAAATGAATAACCTTTGACAGCCCTTCTGTATTTGAGTCTATCCATAAACCGCCGTCTGGATTTAACATGATTTCGTTCACATCAGAACGAATAAGATAAGGTAGGACTTCTGCAAAATCATGATGTAGTTTGGTGTATAAGCGTTCAAGGCTTACGCTTAGATGCGATTCAACGACCTTTAGATTTTGTGTGACTTCCATAACCCTAAACTCTTATCTGAGTAAAAATCAACCTATAGCAGAAGAAACTCCCCTGCTCTCCTTTACCTTGGCTATTCTCCGCTTTTAGCTTTATTGGCTCTTTAAAGTGCGTGTGGGGCCTGGAGAGTAAATAAGCCCCACTGACACTTCCTTCTTTCTGGGCTGAGGCGAAGGAGGCCTTTCTTATATCCTAAAAATCATAAAAACAGTAATTTATATCCCATTATTTCAGAAAAAAAATATAAAATCAATAAAATTAAGAAAAAAAATCCTGTTTTCTTTGATTTATGCCGTTTTTATCCTTTTTTATATGGCGCTCGCCAAGAAGATTTATAGTTTTAAATATAAAATTCATTGTTTAATAAAATTAATATTCTATATAATTACACTTTTCCTTTATGCTTTTCATTGGTCATTCAGGCGTATATGGACTTAAGCCTCAAATCGTACTATAATTTCCCGATTAGATTTGAAACAATCAAAACATCTTGGTTATGTCTTATGGAATCAAAAACTACTGATTTAGAAAGCTTAGATAGTGTATCCAAACGCTTGAAATATATAATTGAGACAGTCGGCGTAAAACAATCACATATGGCGCAGAAACTTGGGGTATCAACTTCTGGGCTGCATTACATTCTTAATAACGATATAAAATTCTCTAAAAATGCTAAGAAGATTGCAGGTTATTTAAATATCAATCATAAATGGCTTGAGACTGGTGAAGGGAAAATGTACGAGGAAGAGATAACTGACGTTATTAAAACATATAAAATTAATATTTACAGCCAAAATGAGCTTAAAAATTTCTATAGAAACCATCTGGCTGAACTGCCAATCTCTAGTGGTTTTATCATTAGTACAACTGAATATAAAAATAAAGTAGTCGCGGTTTATGCTCTAGAATCTTCTTTTGGTCAAAAATTTGAGCCAAAAGATATCATAATTTTTGAGCAGTCCTCTGACTTTATAGATGGGGAAATTTTACTTGTTTATTTATGTCAGATAAACAGAATAGTAATATCATATGGTTTCCATATTGAAAACGCTGTTGTCTTAATACAAAATAATGCAGATCCAATAACACTCAAAAAAGATAGTGCTGATATAATCATAGGATCTTATAGAGAGTGTTTTAAAAAATACATCGCTAAATAAAACTTTAAAGGATAAATTACAGAATGGTTAGAACAATCAAAAGAATATCACATGACTTAATACCACTATCAGATGCAATTTCTGAATTAAGTTCTATCATTTCCGATTTATTATCTGCAGTAAAACCACAAGCACAATTTAGTTCTAATAAAGCTTTCGAATACTTTAATGAGTGCGTTACAGCTTCTGAAAAATTGGCTTTATCAGCGAGACTTGTCGGGGTATATTTACAAGAAGTTGATAAAGAAGCTAATAGAGGCGGGATAACGATAGACTGAAGTTCGTTTTACAGTCTCGACCTCTGTACTCATGCAGCAGCGGTCATCTATAGCCTCATTCAGGCCTGCCAATATCAGGGAATAGAATCTCATCATTATCTGCGCTACCTCTTAACCCATATCCAAGAATGCAGCACTGTTGAGCGACTATCTGCCTTTCAACATCGACTCAGTTCTTATTAAATAAAGCCTTGTCAAGAGGTGATTTATTTACCGCTTACATGTAGACACATCATTATTCTAGAGTAATTAAATCCATTTTCCCACTCAGCAGAGTTAAAAATGGCGGGAGTTCACTTTGCTCTATATCATATCCGGTTGCTAAATATAAATTCCTATAACCCATTTCAAAAATTAGTTGAGCAAACTCAACACCACTTACTGGACACCCGAGGCTGTAATCGAAACAAATTTTTACTGATTTATTATATTCTTCAATATTATTTAAAAAAACATAAGGATCATGATATGCATGCAGCCTTCTTCCCTTTAACCCACAGAGGTAGGACAATATATCAGAAAACCCCTCATTATCATCTAACATAACAAAATCCACAACTGCTTTGTCAGGATAGTCTATTTCTTTTCCAAATAGATTGAGCTGAACCTCAGAAGCCAATGCTTTCGGCAAAATTTTAGTCTTTAATAAAATTGAGTTTTTAACAACATCCGCTCTTTCATAATGACTTGTTACTAAAATAGAATTTTTTAACCCGGATATCTTAATGACATCAAGGCCATTAAAGTTTTGTTTTATCAATTCATAATCAGCAAGAAAAAGTATTTTATCTTTTTCCTCTAATGAAAGACCTCTAAAATATTGGATGCACTTCTCTGAATTTGTAAAATGTTTTATTTTGATATCCTGAAATTTGTTTCTTACTGCTGAAAACATGCTATCCCAAGCATCATGTATAGACAGATCATCATCCAATATTACAATAATGGAATTTTTTTTATAAAAAATTCCACCCGTTAACCAAACGGGGCAAGGCACCTTTTCAAATACCAATATAATGTCTGTCCCTTTATTAATAACAGATACAATCTCAAGTCTCGCACCGCTTCTTTTAAGGAACTTTTTCGCATGAAGCAACCCCAAACCAACCCCAGAATCTTTACCGCTAATAGCCAGGTCGGTTTCCAATAACTTCTTTACCATTTCCTCTGACATACCACTGCCATTATCTGAAATAACCACTTTAACTTCATTATCATCAGAATATAATTTCACTTTCACAACGCCAGCATGTGATAAAGCCTCTACCGCGTTATTAAGCAAATTAGAAATCACTCGTTTAAATTCTACTTGGTTTGCTTTTATGTAAGAAAAGTTTGTGTTTTTGTCGAACTCATACTCCAGTAAAAAATCAGATTCTTTATATTGTTCTCTTTTCTCTGATATTACGGATATAACAGAAACGGAAACCAGAATAAGATCTTGATCATCGCCAAACTGCCTCCCCTGAAATGTAACTATAAGATTATTAATAATATCTTGTATTCTATTAGCCGCATTCCTTAAGGAAAGTCGCTTCCCTTCCGGCAACTCCTCAAACTCTTTAGCTAACATTAGTATAGCAGCAACCGGGGACCTTACGTCATGCGCAACTTGTAGCGCAACATCATTCATTGACTTTTCTACTATGGTTTTTTCATAGCTAATATCAAATGCGTTGATCAGAAATTTTTGCAAAAAAGAGAATTCTTCTGTAAAAAAATCTTCTTTTATGCCTTCCTTGCACCCAGCAGAGTTAATTAAAATCTCAATATTACTCTGTAGTTTTTTAAAGGGTTCTTCAAATTTATTCCCGACAAAATTAGATAGCAAAACAACTATTACTGAATATATAACTATAAGAAATGGAAGACTTATAAAGTTCTCTCGGTTAATTATCTGGAAAAAATAAGCCGCAAGGCAAAGCAAGAAAAAACTCAAAACACACAAACTAAACACCCAAAAAGTAACTTGACTCTTTATTCCTTTAAATGATTGAAACCAATACTTTAATTCAAGCTCATCTTTCAAAAAGAATAGACCAATAGCTGCCAAAATTAAATTTAACAGCCAAAATAACTCGCTATAATAAAAAACATCCATCTTCTCGGTTATAAATAAATACTTCTCCCAAAAATTACTTGCTATTGAGACTATAGAGGCTGACGCAATAAAGTACACCCCTCTATTTCTAGAACATATGAGCGCCAACATAGACAGATCGAAAACAATCAAATCAAAAATAACGGTAACTAGTTGATACACACCTAGATAAGAGACAAAGTCTACTTTCCAGTTTGCGGTTATAATAAATGTTACTACACCAGTTAGATTTACTATGATAAAAACAAAGAACGCCCAAAATTTATTTATATTCACAAAGATAAACTTAGAGTTAATCATATACCAGAAACATAGTTGAAACACAATGTAACCAGTAAATGGGATCATATAAATAGTAACATATAAATTGCTATGACTTTTTCCTTTAAAAAAAATAAGCACTGCGTAAAAGCTAATATCCGTTAAAAAACAACAGACATAAGACAGCAAAAGCATAAGAAAAAACATCTTATATTTCACTTCGGATATATTATAAATCTTCCAGGCCAAGACTACTGCAATGCAGTCGAACACTAATTCGCTTAAATAAACGCTGTGGTTGGCGTAATTAGAGAAGTCGCTTAGGATTAAGCTAGGAAAAATTAACGCGAAAGCAAGCCATCCAAATAAAATGGAAGCAACTATAAAATTTAATTTATCTGTTTTTATAAAATTTAACGGATTACTCTTCACTTTGAACCAACTCTTCCTGAGAGACACGGTCCATAGAGTCATAAACACTCGCTCCCACTATTCTTCTAGCTAGGCTTTTTTCTTTAATTTTTATTTTTTCCTTTTCATATACGGAAAATAAAATTTTTACCACAGAGCAAACTTCATCTTGCTGCACGAAGTTAATGGAAACACTATATTTTTGTTTTTCGGCACTTCTACTTACCGTTTTCACTTCGCATTCTATTTTTACTTCTAATGGGAATAAAAAAGATATGAAGTTCACATCCATTTTATGCAAAATAATCCATACTCTACCTTGCAGGCTTTCCCTTATAAGAAATTTCTCAGTAGTTGATAGCATCATTTGTCGCGCAGCTTCTATTATAACCATGCCCTGTATATGTTGTCCTGTAATATGATCTGATATTTCTGCACACTGATCATCAATCCTTAAGTAGGAATAAAATTTATTTTTTAAAACAGCTAACGATTTGCTTATGATTACATTTTTACTTTCCACCTTATGAACAAGCTCCTTCTTTTCTGGAGTGTATTTATCAATTATTCTCTTATTTCCACATAAAATACTCCATATATTACGTAGCTCTTCCGTTGATATCCCCTGACCTATTCTAAAATCAACACAAGGTGGTAGTGATTTTTCCTTATAGATAGCTATAAACTCACTTACACTCATGGTTTCTTTATTGTTTAAATAAAAATCTGTGAATTTATCTCCTAGTATATAAATAAGTTTACCCATAGCAACAATCAATCCAACTCGTATTATTTAAAAACTTTCTTATTTCATCTTTCTTACCACCACCAATTATAGGCATACGTATTTTCCCAGTAAAATGGCCATTTACATCTACCTCTTGGTGAGTACATATTACATATCGTGTACCAACATAATCTGCTATTGGGTCTAAGCAAGCGTGGAAAGACACAGCGATCAGAACGACTTCATCCCCAACCATTTTATGCCATTCTAATTTTTTAATTGTTATATACCCATTACACCTCAAGATGCGAAATTTAACATCACGTCATTGCGAGCGCAGCGACGCAATCCAGTGAATTGACCACAGGACTGTGGACTATTCTTTGGGATTGTAACAAAGCTACGCTCCTCGCAATGACGGATCTCGCATCTTCAGGTGCGAGAAGTATATCAATATAAAAAATCATCTTTAATTACCGAGTCAAACCAAAGCTTACCATGGTTTTTAAACCTTCTTCTTTAAACCCATTAAAAAAAATAATAAAATCTATTTGTTATTTTTATATTAACGTTAGAAAATTCAAGATATAAATTATTTTCATAAAAAAATAATATTTTTTCATGGTTTTTTTATTATTAATAAAGCAGATATTAACTAAAAATTTCAAAAAAGCAAACATGATTTTTGAACAAATAATAGTTTGATCAACATTAAAAAAATGCATATCGTCTTCATCAATGGACCAGCTGTTTAACGAATTAACGATCGGTCGAATAAGAACTATTAGTTCTCATCTTTAAAATTCATATTTCCTTATAATTCAAAATGAGGCTATAAATATCCTTATGATATTATGATGATAGCAAATATGATTTATCATAACAAGCTGTAGTCTCTTCCAATATGAAATGAGTCTGAAGCTCCCCCTGGAATTCCAATATGGAATGAGTCTAGGAAGGGGTTGTGTTGCATAAAATATGCTCAGCCCTCATAATCAGAGGATGAATATGATTATGTGATTAGATAACATAGAGAAGGTAAGCCAAATGGCGGACTTCTTATCAGGTAGCCAGCCTATTGCCTTTGCAGTGGCAGGCCGTGAAGATGAACGATACGCGTTAGTGGGGAGGATTTTGAAGCGGTTTAATTACCGTTTTTTAAGCCGCCAGGACAAGGGTGTCGTGATTCGGTTTTTGATGAAATTAAGCGGATATTCTCGGCAACAGCTTAAAACGGGTCATCTTCAGCGCCGTCAAAAAACAGAAAACGGTTTTGCAAGAAGATATACGCTTACTAGCCAGGGCAACCGCATCTAAATAGTTAAAAACAAATCAATTCGTATGTAAATAGGACTTTCTAGCAATGATGACAGAAAAAATTAATAAATTTATAGCTGTTTTTCAAGCTAAACAGCATGAGACAACTTCGTTCTGATTAAAAATAGATCATTAAGCCCTGTTTAATTGTGCAAATTTTAGATGATCTTGCCCTGGCTTACTAGCGAAATTAGATGAACGGCACGATACGCCTAATGGTGGTATGATTAAAAAACTATGTGAACGGGCTTATTTTCGATATGGAGAAGTTGAATATGAACGCCTATCAAAGATATCGTAAATTTACTTGATTCCGGTTTTAGAACAAATGTTAGAAGCATTTCCGTTTGTTATTATTAATTTTCATTCAGATAATGGGAGTGAATATGTCAACGGACCCGTAGCTAAACTGTTAGAGAAGTTAAGGATTGAATTTGCAAAATCTAGAGCGCGGCACTCGTTGGAGAGAGGAAGAAGGTGTTGTATTATTCTTTCGCTTAGGCTATGATTCAGAATCCTAAAATCGTAATTTAGATGTAATAAACGCTTGTCACATACAGATAGAGTTTTCATGAAAACACGTTTAGATCCTGCTCAGCACCATAAAACTAAAAACAGAAAAGGATTTATGCACCCAATAACTGAGATTGGTAACCGCTTTATTTTTTTCTCTAAGAATGAATCGCCAACTGTCGATATGGGCTGTGCATATGGAAATACTGTTATCGCAGCGTTAGATGCCGGCGCAAAAAATGTGATTGCTTGTGACATAGAAAAAGAACATTTAAGCATTCTTAATGATCAGCTTGATGAGTCTGAAAAACAGAATGTCATATTCAAGCAAGGTGCTCTACCTAATGATTTTGATTTTACAAAAGAATCTATTGCTGGAATTCATGCTTCTCTTGTATTGCCATACTTATCTGAAAACGAATTAGACCAATCTCTTCATAATTTCTATCAGTGGTTAAAACCAAATGGTAAATTGTTTATCCTATCCTATAGCATTTTTATTAAAGAGCTAATCAACCAACAATTTGAAGATGAGTATAAAAGACGTTGTAACGCAGGCTGGAAATGGCCCGGATATCTTGAGAACGCCAACGAATATTCTTATACTGACGGTGTCCGTAATGAGCATGATGCTTCCAGCTTCCCCCTTGCGCTACATTATTTTGCCGTCGATATTCTTGTGTCAGCACTTACCAACCTAGGTTTTATAATAGAATTTTCTGATTACCTAGATGGGGAAAAAAATTCCGCTGTGGAAGAAACTTGGTATGATGGGAGAGAATTTATCGGAGTTATTGCCAGAAAGCCATCAAGATAATTTACAGTTACTCCTATCCCCCTTCGTCAGGAAAGTTGTCGCCTCTGAATCAAGTACTCCCGGCTAAGATAATGCCAGCTGTATATTGCTTGATCGCTATTTGAACGATTTAATTTGGAATTGTTTATTTTTGTTCTAAGAATGTAAGTTATACTCGAATTAAGTCTTCTTTAAAAGAATTAATTGAAAATATTAAAAAGGCAAAAAATGATAGAATAGAGCAGAAAATGAAACATAAATAAAACACATGCAGTGACATACCGCTTGCATCATAGGCGATAATAGAGCCATTTAAGTTGGCGGAACGATAGTTTAAAATAATTTCCATAATGGCTATTCCGAATATAGTAGATAAACAGCGGCAGGTATTCCAAATAGAGGATGCGCGCCCCATGCGTTCATTTTCAATGGACGAAAATGCGGTTACTTGAAGTGGAACATTCAGCAAGCCAAACGATAAACCTCGACCAAACATGATTGCGATTATATAGATGAGACTAGTGTGAGAATTAATAAGCGTCATAAGAATTGTTAGTATTGAGTAAATTAACAACCCTAAATTAACTGTTGTTCTGACGCCAAGTGAAAATTTTATTTTATGAATGAAGGCGAAAATCAGCATAAGTCCGAGTGGAAACGGTAATGTTATCATGCTTGTATAAAGTGCCGAACAGCCAAGGCCCTGCTGAAAAAAAAGGCTTGATATAAAAACAGAACCCATTCCTGACATAAGTGAAATAAAAATTACTAATTGACATATTGAATATGTTTTTATTTTGAATATTTTTATAAACAACAAAGGGTTTTCTACTTTATTCTGGTGGAAAATAAATGCGGATATGGTTAAACTGAATATGGCGATATATGCAATCTCTTTAACACCTACCTTGCCAGTCATTCCAATATCGGATAATGCTAGAAGTATGCTTGTAAGACTTATCATGCATAATAAAATACCGGATATATCAATCTTTCCAGGATTATTATGTTTTGTCTCATGGGTGTAAAAAAAAGTTATTATGATGCAAAGTATAGTCATTGGTATATTTGCGTAAAATACCCAGTGCCACCCAAAATAATTAACAACGTAACCACCGAAAACTGTTAGCGCAGATGGTGCGGCGAGTGCAACAAAAGCAACTAATCCTAATGCTTTTGCCAATGAATTTTTATCGAATGCTCGGAACATCATGGTCTGCCCAACAGGAACCAACATTCCTCCACCAATACCTTGTAAAAATCGACAGCCAATCAATATTGGAAGATTCCATGCATGACCACATAACATTGCACCTATTCCATATATGGATAAAGCACACATAAATATTTTTTTAGTGCCGAAGCGATCGCCAAGCCATCCACTAATAGGGATGGCTAGAATAAAGCTTAATAAATAGCTTATAGTTACCCAAGATATACTAATATCGCTGTTTATAAAACTATCATGTATAGCTGGAAGTGCAATATTAATAATATACGTATCAGATAAGTCCATTGCCAATGCAATAAGATATATAATAGAAACAACCCACCTATAGGGGATGCGATTCACGCTACTAGCTATGCTTTTCAGCATTGCTTATATTATCTTGCTTATGAAACAATTACTAAACTCTATAAATCTACTTGGTTTCTTTCCAGTAATGCTCTCTACAGTATTGGTTACATTTGAGCCAAGACCATTATTATAACCATCATAAAAAGATAGTTTATCCTCAATGAACCAAGGCGGCATATTATTTTTAAGCAACATCCCTCTTAGGATTTCAGAAGATACGTATCTATGTTCAATTTTCTTATTAATCGCTATGGATATCTGTTCAGCCATATCTTTGAATGATAAAGATTCTGGTCCTGTAATATCATATGCTTTTCCTGTATGGCCAGTTTTTGTTAAAATTGAATATGATACTGCAGCAATATCTTTTACATCGATAGCGCTAATTTTTCCATCAGTCATAGATGAGAATATTTCATTGTCATTTGAAATTGACTCTTTAAAATTTAGAAAATTTTGCATGAAAAAATTAGGCCGTATATGTGTAAAAGCAATGCCAGAATCTTCTAAGTATATTTCGATTTCACGATGCCATTTTGCAAGTGACGTTTTAGTCAAAGCGGTTTCAATATCAGCGTGTATTCCTAACGCTGATATTCTTACAATGTGATTTATCTCTGCCCTTTTTGCGGCATCAATTACGTTTTTTTGTAAAAATACCTGATCCTGTGATGGTGAGGTAAGTAAAAATATCTGATTGATATCTTTTAATTTGGCGGCAAGCACAGCTGGATTAGTCAAATCATCAATAATAACATCATGCCCACTTTTGATGAGTGGTTGAGCTTTTGATATGTCCCGAATAAGTAATTTGATCTGATGCCCCTTGTTTGCGTCAAATATTTTCACTAATTCAGAACCAATTTTACCGGTCGAACCAATTATTAATGTTTTTTTTCTACTATTTATTTCCATTTCATTTTCCTTTTAAAAGACAAAGCCACTTAACAATAATTTAAACTTTCCTGACGCAGGAGACTAAGGCTTCTAGACGTCATTCCGGCAACATTTATGTTACGCAACCCTTGCTTGCTCCAGTTGGCGATGTTTAACATCACCACACCCGTATTATTCTTAATACCATATATGTTCTATAACCTATGATATTAGCCTAAATGCTTTCATAGCGGCTGTTGGATATCTTTCACCAACAGGTGCTGCATCTTGAGAGATCTTATTTAGTAGCTCCAGATCTTTTATGCTAAGCTCAATATTTTCTGCATTAACGTTATCGTATAAATGGGTCGATTGACGCATACCGGGAATAGCGGCAACATTACCCTGAGCCAAAACCCAGGCTAAAGATATTTGTGCAGCCGTACAACCTTTACTCTTTGCAAGCCCTTCAACAAGGGTAACTAATTTAAAATTAGCCCCCAAATTCTCTGGTTGGAATCTTGGCAAGTTTCGTCTGAAATCACTCTCAGCTAGATCCTCAAAATATTTAATTTTCCCAGATAAAAATCCTCGGCCAATCGGACTGTATGCTATAAAACCGACACCTAATTCCGCACAAACTGGCAAGATGTTAGCAGCAGGCCCGCGAGTCCACAAAGATAACTCGGTTTGGACGGCTGCAATCGGATGAATACTACACGCCCGGCGTAATTCATCAGAACTAACCTCGGATAAACCAAGGTGCCGAACTTTTCCTTCTGCAACTAACTCCGCCATAGCAGCAACACTGACCTCTATAGGGGTCGCTGGATCTAGGCGGTGTAAATAAAAAAGATCTATATAATCTGTACCAAGTCGTTTCAAGCTTTCATCACAGCATGTTTTTATGTATTCAGGACTGCCGTTCAATCCACGATACGATGGATCCGCCTTATCTCTAACTACTCCACATTTGGTTGCAATTGTTATTTTAGACCTGAACTCGCTAATGGCCTTTCCTAGTAGAATCTCGTTGTGTCCAAACCCATACTGATCTGCAGTATCAAAATGGGTAATCCCTAGTTTATATGCTTCCCGAATAACAAAAATGGATTTTTCATCATCGGAATTCCCATAAAATTCGGACATTCCCATGCAGCCCATACCAATAGAAGATATTTTTAGACCGCTAGACCCTAAATTTACTGTTTTCATTTATTTACTCCCAAAAAACTAACATATCTCAATTAATAATGCTGTCCAACTAAATCCAGCACCAGCTCCAAGCATAAAAATAAGGTCCCCATTACTAATTAAATGATTTTTCTTTAAATGGTATAGACCCGCTATACAATCTGATGTTCCAAGGTGCCCTACATTTCTCCCAAAGTCCCACAGAGATCTTTCTTTTGCTTCTTGGAAAATAGGATAATAACTATCATTCAATATTTTTTCCCCAAGATTTGGGAAAATAAAATATTTAATATTGCTCTGGTTAATATCTTCATTGAACATATTGTCAAATACTTCTATCATGGCATTTTTTGTTAATTCCGGCAATAAATGCGGGCCGTAATTTGTCATGAATCTCTTTTTGCACTCTCTTATATCATAATGATGATATTGACTATCGCTAACGCTTATAGTTTCTTGATCAAAACGATGAAGCTCTTCAAGTTCTGGGCTGGAAACAGAAATGCTTTTTTTTATTTTAGCAAACCCAGACTTGTTTGATAATGTAATTGCTGTGGCGGCATCACCATACAAAATTCCATAATCGCTTTTCCATCGATTAAATTCGGATTGATTAAATTGATCGGATGCTACTAATAAAATAATTGATTCTTTTTTGTGTGCCTGTAGAACTTTAATTGACATATCTATCGCTAACATTTGCGCATTACACCCTTGATTAAGACACAATGGTATAGCATTTTCGGCTAATAATTTTCTTTGTAAAAATGAAGCAGGAGACCATAAGTTTTTATGCCCATGCCTGTGAATGGATGTGTAAAAAATATTTACGACATGTAACGGGTTAAGATAGGCCATTGCTTCTTCTGCAGCAATAAGTGCCATTTCCGCAGGAAATTTTTTCCCCTCTACAAGAATATTTTTATATTGAGTTTTCTCGTGTTCTTCTTTTTCGTATTTTCCTAAAGCAACTGCTTCTTCAACGTCCATGGTTTTTTCAGGAAAGTATGCACCGACAGTATTAAAGTAAATCTGTTGCGATATCATAGCCGTGTCATCCTATGCTTTCCAAACTGAAATTTTCTATTATGTAGCCATCAGGCCTAATTAGTAAGCCTATGCTTTTTTTAAGATCTACATTATCGGTGCTTATATCCGAAAAAACAGTCTTCCATTTCATGTTCTCTGGGAGTAGAGACCTGCAGTCCGGCCTACACACAAAAATATAGCTGCAACTATCAAATTCCTGATGTTCTGTTTTTAACATCGGAAATTTAGTCATTATTTGATAATGGCTTTTTTTCCCATTCAATGACCCGGTTTTATAGTCCATATAATTTTGACTGATCTTCCGCGCTAAACTTTTGCAAATTTCATCTAAGTCTTGCATTTCATTTAATGTTTCTGACGCTCTTATCTTCGAAATAAAGTCAAAAAAATTAGCGGTTTGAATAACATCATTAGCGATTGGCATTCTTTCTTTTTCATAGGTATCAAGCATATTCTTGTCTTCTTTACCAGAAATGACAAAACTTAATTTCCATGCCAAATTCCATACATCTTGAAAACCTGTATTCATGGCTTGACCACCTGCTGGGGCATGCAAATGAGCAGCATCCCCAGCAAGAAAAATATTTCCTTTTCTAAATGACCCGGCTATTTTTTGATGGACAGTATATTTCGATATCTGTGTATATTTTATAAACCTCATATTTTTTTGCATATTTAATTTTGCTAGCGCAGACTCATAATATGATTTTAATTCATCTACGCCATCGATAGTTCTTAAGCTCTCAAAATTGCATGGTCCTGCAATTCGCATAGTACCATCCGGCAGAGGAATTACAGATAGCAGCCCTTTATCAGAAATATACATGCTGGACTCATGCATAGAAAATGTTTCTTGCGTATACCCTTCTGCTAAAATATAATTAAAATCTAGAGTTTCCCCAACCATTTCGATACCAGCTAATGATCTAACTTTACTTGATGCCCCATCACAACCAACAAGATATTCTGACTCAAATAAAACCGATTCTTCTAACCTGTTAGCATCGCTTAAAATATATTCATCATTGTATTTGATTGCATATAAATTTACTCCCCTTGATATTTCACCATTTAATGATAAATATTTTTCTAATAAAATTCGCTCTATGTCAGGTTGCTTTATTAACAAGTAGAATGGATGACTTGAATCAATCTTGGAAAAATCAATTATAGCTTTTCTATAATTATTAAAATAAAAACTAATATATTTAGACTCTATTGATTTTCCAATTACTTTATCTAAAATACCTATGGAATCAAAAATTTCCAGACTGCCTGAGTGTAACATTACCGCCCGAGCTGTAGTAGCTATGCTAGAAAGTTTGTCTATAATGAGGTATGAAATATTATATTTTTTTAGTAAAATCCCTAAAAGCAACCCGGTAGGTCCAGCGCCAACAATTAATACTTGATATGTTTTGTTTTTAGCGGCCTCAGGCATTTCCAACATTAAATTATCTCCCAACCATTTATTTTAGCCTTTCTTTCTAACCTTGGGTCACCCTTTATAATGTGCGGATGCCCTACAATTTTTAGCATTGGAAGATCGCTAAGATGATCACCATAGGCGTGACAGTTTTGCAAATCATTATAATTTTTTTCCTTGCAAAATAACCTAATTGCTTCGGCTTTCCCTTCACCAATTGTTTGAGGGTCTTCAATTTCGCCGGTGTAATATCCATTTATAATCTTTTGTTTTGTGCAAATAATAAAATCAGCACCAATTTTTATTGCCAATGATCTTAAGCATGAATTCATTGAGCCGGAAACCAACACAATTGAACCCCCGGTGTTTTTGTGAGCTTTTACCCTTTCCATTACCCACTCATTATATAATCCAGGATCGCTCAAGCACTCTAAAAACCATTTTTCACCTATAGCATTTAGGTCCGCCTCTTTTATGTTTGAAAATATATTATAATATAACCTATTAATTTTCTCTCTTTTTAACCTGAACACTTTCTCGTAAAAAAAGAACTTCATTTTTATTACTTTGTAAGCAACAACCATTTTTGTATCAAAAAAGTTTAAATAAAAATATTTCAGAAAAGAGAACATACTTTTAGTGTATATTATTGTCCCGTCAACATCAAAAAAAGCATAGTGTTCGACAGTATAAAGTTCAGACACTTGACCATCTCCGTTTAAAATTACATTCCCGTTAAAAGATATTGCTAACAACGTACTTTTAATGTATCTCCTTTTCTAAATTAACTTCATCCACTCTCTATCTCAGTATCTCGGTAATTCCCCATTTATAACCGAAGTTAAAAGTAGAGGCTTAGTTTAGCGTCGTCATGTATTTTGGAGGAACGCCCTCAATCGGGTTGTGTCGCAAAAAGAACGGGTATGCTGTATAGTAGGTGATCAAAGAGAAACAGGAGGATCCCAGTATGCTTAGTTTTAAATGGAGACATTACCCTAAACAGATCA
>VFKP01000102.1 GCA_009885495.1 Gammaproteobacteria bacterium
CAAGCTTTTTCTTCTGGGGTTAGGTGTATTTTTTTCATATCCGATAGTTTGATCCCATTGGGCTAAAAAAGCAAGCATTTTGAAAGATCTTGGGTATATTGTTTTTTGCTCTATAACTTTTAAATAACCCGCATACAGCAATAAGGTCCACAAAGCCACTGGATCACTGCCAATATCAACAAAAAAGGTTCGTTTATCAATTTCTCTCTCAACTTCACCACCGCTGAGCAATATTTTAAAATCGTTCATGGTTTCAAGGCGGCTTCTTATTAATGCATGGCCAATGAGCTTAGAATCACCACTGGCCACCCAGTAGTTCTCTATTTTCCCACCCGAAGATAAGCAGCAAATAATAGACCAAGGGTTATAAATATCCGATGTCGTTGCACCAAAATTATACCCATTGTACCAACGCTTTATGTCTGAAAAGTCAATGTTTACATTACTGTCCTGAATTAATTGCGTTTTAATTTCCTCTTCGCTAAACCCACAACAACCACTAAATTCTTCCTCCAAAACCCCATAATTTCTAATATTATTCGCTCCTGAAAACATATTGCTGAGGGATATATATAAAATCCCAGTTATCATTCCTCTTTCTAAAGCCGCATTGCCTTTAAAGGTCGCACTCACAAATGCTGACATGAAATCCAACATCTCTTCATGAAATGGAATTACTGTCGCATAAGCGTCATGAATGGGAGAGTCACATTCATCTAATAAGATTATTACTCTTTGCTTGTGGTGTTTGTGAAGGCATTTAGATAAGAAATGCAGCGCATGTCTCAGCTCTTCATGGTTGGCTTTTTGTTCCCTATAGGTAGTAAACTTCTCTTTTTCAAAATCATCTAGTTTTTTAGAGAGCATTAAATATGTAAATTGACTATACAGCGCTGAAATGCGAAGAGAGAATTTTTCCATTGCGCTATTGAACGTTCCTGCTCTAAACGACTTTAAGGTTAAGAAAATCACAGGATATTTCCCATGATATCTATCGCACAGCTCTTTGTCAGAACTAATTGCTAGCCCTTCAAATAATCGTCGGTTTTGCTCCCTGTTCTCATTAGTAAAAAAGCTTTTTAACATCGATAAAAACAAAGTCTTGCCAAAACGTCTTGGCCGAAATACTGCTGTGACCTTATTTAAATTAAGAAACTCAATAATATATTGTGTTTTATCTACAAAGTAGTATTGGCGTTGTTTACTATCTTCATAAAAAGAGGCTATCTCTTCAAAGGAATCTATTCCAGTAGGATATTTTTGTTTCATTGAATATTCCCTCTGTGCTGTGTCGCATACACATTTCTAGGCTCATCATAGTTACTATCGTCTAAGCCCGTTAATATTGTCGCTTGGAACTTTGTCTTGATTTTTCTCAGCCTCAGCTACAGATCCTTTTGGCGTGGTCTGTATTTTTGAAACAGCCGCTTGTTTTTTAAGAGTCTCTTTCTCTAATAACAGACTCAATTGCTCTTTCCAGACACTTAACACTTGCTCTGTCATGATATCACCCGCACGCTGTGCCTGAAATTGCAGATCCGCTAACTCTTTGAGCCAGACACTCCACTCAGAGCTCGGTGCTAGCGGTAGAAGTGAAGCGCTCATAACAGCGTTCTCATCACGATTTTCACCCTGCCACTGACTCTTGATACTCACGGGTAAACTCAATGCTGTTGTGAGCAAGGAGCTTGAATGCAATCGTCTCACTTCAAACATGCGGGTTTCCTCTTTTCTGACTTTTTATAGATCTGTTACCTCTTCGCTGTTCTCTGTTCCAAGCTGTTTGTGGTACTTGGAAGTCCTTGTTGTAATTGCGTGCATAAATCTCTTAATTGGCTCGCTAATGCGGTCATACTGGCTTTTGTTTCTTCATGCTGCTTCGCATGCGTGCTTTCGGCTTGTTGAAATTGTTGTTGTAATACAGTTAATGCTTGATTTTGCTGAGCCAGCGTTTCTTTTTGCACTTGCCATTCCCGTTGGGTAGCGGGCGCATTGGCTTGAAATAACCCTAAACGCGCAAGTGTCGACGCTTGAGATTTTTCGGTTGTGGGTTCATCTGGGGTATTTTGATGAAAAGACGTCAGCGTTTGAGACCTCGAGCTTTCACTTTCTTCAGGTTGTGAATTGCTGTTTTTTGTTTCATCTAAAAACTGCTTGCCCGCTTTGCGTCGGATCACTTTTCGCTGCGCTTCCTTTAACACTTTTTGTGCATAAATCGCTTTTAGCGCATCGGCCCATGCCGCGGGTAAGGCGCAAGGTGGATATTTGTTTTGATTGATTTCTCGGCCTGGAATACTGCTAAAATTGCTGTTTTGCTCAGTATGAAATAAGGGGGATTTTTCCTCATCCGTCACGTGAAAAACCCAAGAACGTTGGAAAATACCCTCATCCGTCCAGGACATCTTTTTTTGCCCGGATCGATTAAACCTGACAATAGGGGTTGATTTGAACGGTAACGTACCCGTATTACGCGTGTAGTAAAGCACCGATAAGGCCAGTTGTTCACTGACATTCAACGCGCTCGTTTTATCCAATGCACGGTTGCGCAAAAATGAAACCACTCGAGCAACCGCACACTGCCCTAACTTTTGTATCGCTTCATCCCGCTTTTCTTTTTCTAACCCCGAACTTGCTTCTCGCCATTTCTCTTCAGACGCCCCCATTCCCAGGGCAGTGGTGGTTGTTTCTTCAATCCTGCTCGGATTTAAACGCGCGATCTCTTGCAATGAAGAGGCAAACATCCTTGTTAAATACGTGGCGACATTATTGGCAATATGGTCTATCATCCCTACCGTTTGTAACGGTTGTGCCGCATGGCGCGTGCGTTTTTCTTGTCTTCTTGCCAAGGCCTGAGAAGTCCCCCATTCTAACACCTGCATGAAGGCACCCACGCCTGGAAAAGGAACAGACTCTCCAATTAAGGGGAGTAAAAAACTCACCACTTCATTTTGCTTATTTTTTTGATGCGCTATTTTACCCGAGGCCAAAGCCTTGGTTGCTAATAATATATTGCTTAAATAAAACTCAATCGTGCTATGAAACAAAGATAAATACGGGAATTGCTGTATTTTTTCCGAAAAATGGGACGATGTGTTTTTAAACGCACTAACACCTCGGCTTTGATATTCTTTTAGCCAATTTTGATGTTCTATCAAGATAGCTTGTTGCGTTTCTACCGTGGCCATTAAGTACTGTTGTTGACTTCTTAAACTTTCAATATGCGTTTGCAATCCTTCCCATCGCTGGCTTTCTTCTTTGTTCAATCGTAGCGTATCCTGCACATTAACGAGCCGTGCTTCAGCCTCCGTTAAATGATCTCGACTCCCTTGAAAAATCCTCATGGGAGATGCGCCCGCATCCAGTAAGGCCATCACCGTTTCACTGTCATTGTGATCTGCCGCCCACGCCAGCGCAGTTTTGCCTTGGTATTTCCCCTCCACCTGGCCTCCAAGAGCCAATAAGAAAAGAGCCACCTTACCACGGTTTTGGCTGGCGGCCCAAGCGACATCGACACTGGTGTACGCGGCATTTCTATCGTTCTCGGCTTCCTCTTGTGATGAATTGTCCGTTGCACACAGGATATGGGTGATAGCCATTTGCTCTTGTGCATATTTGACATTAATACATGCACGTACAATGTCACTGATGGATTGTTCTTCGGTGATAATCTCTAATTCGAGCAATAAGTACTGCAAGAGCTGTAAATAGGGTTGTGCTTTTAAGGGCGAATGGCTGTTCTGGCGGAATTTGCGTAATATTTCCTCAATCAGTGCCGTGGGCAAGGTGGCATTATCACGGTCTTGAGGTTGCCATAGATCCGCGCCTTCGTGTAAGAGGTATTCCACGAGTTGTCGATTGCCTTGACTCACGGCCAAATACAGCGGCGTAAATCCCCGATAGGTTTGATGAAGACTCTCAGGATAGCGGGTGATGAGCGCTGCAACACTTTTCTCATCATCCTGAAGGATGCGATCGTGCAATTGGCTTTTTAATCGGACACTGATGTATTCGTGGCTTGTTGGCCAGCTTTTTAAAGGTAATTCGTTGTCATTTTCTTGGACGAGCGCTTCTTTTAATGCATCAAACGCATTTTGTGTTACCCAGCGCTGGGTTGCTGTTGGAGCAGCATGTGTTAATGTTTTTGTGGGCTGTTTAAACATGCCGTACACTTCTTTTCGCGAACCTTATTTGCATCATCGATTACCTTTTTCATCACCGCCGCATCACTTCAGAGACCGTGCGATCGAGTTCTTGATGCCCAGTACTCGATGAAGAAGACGATGATGCCGGTGACAATGAGGTTGACCGCGCCATGCCGCGTGTTCTGCGCTGTTCCATGATTTCTTTTTGTCTAGACAAGGCCGCAAAAATCTCTTTGCTGGGCGTAAAAAGATTGATGGGTGCGCTTGCATTTTCTGCCTCTTCGGCATAGTACCAAGCTCTTTTGCGCGTATCGATGGCTTGCTCTAATAGCACATGCTCTATTTTGTCTGCAACACTAATACTGCCGACATTCGCGGCTAAATTAAAGAGGGCTTTCATGATCTCGGGAGTTTTAATTTCGCCATTGCCAGGTAATGCGTCTAACTGGGCATAAAGGGTTGCCTGTTTACTCTGTTCAATGCCTATTTCTTGATAATTTTTTTTCCCCGCATGGCAAAATCCTAAACTGTATTGGTTATCTTTTTGCAAAACAAGTATTTTTTTTCCTTCCATGACCGCTTCTTTATCACGCTCGCTCGGCGCTTGAGTCATCTTTTGTAATTGACAGCGCTCTAAAACACTTTCCGATTGAAATTCAAAGAAAGTTAATTGGGGTAATACGTCATAATGACAATGCAAATTCAATAAGGTAATGGTGGAAAGCTCACCCGTGTTTCTTAAATAACATTTAAATAAATTGTCTAAGGACTCCGCATCGCCTAATGCAGCAATGAAATAGGATACCCCTTCATCCCCTAACGGGTTATGGCTTAAATGCAGTTCTTGCAATCGATTGAATAGACAAGGCCAGTTTCTAACCGTAAGTGCCAGGTAAGCGGTGCTAAGCACGGTCAATCCACAGCCGGCCACTTTTAAGACTTCAATATCAGGACTTAAATTGTCCATAATGATTTTAAATCCCGCATTTTCAATCGGATTAAAACTCAGATCTAAGCCTTTTAATTGACCAATACTGGGCCCAATGGCTTTTACCCCTTTGGCCGTAATACCATTTTGATTCAAGTCTAAGGCGCGTAAACAGCGGTTATCTTTCAACCCTTCCGCAAGCTTAATCACCCCAGCGTCTTCTACCTTATTTTTGCAGCATCTGCCTTGGCCATTGTCTGCACCCGATAAACTTAATACTTTGAGTGAACGGTTATGGCGCACCAGTGTTTTTAAATCGTCCCCGGCTTCCGCCGTCAATCCAATATTTTGCAAGTCCAGATATTCCAATGTGCAGTGTTGTTGCAATGCCGGTAATAAGTATTTTAGCCCCAATACACCGATAGGATTGTTGTTTAATATTAAAGCATGCAGGTTTTTCGATGCAGCCACTAACTTCGCTATTTGCTTGGCGCCTTCAGCGGTAATTTGATTATTGGATAAATTAAGCGATAACAAACATTCTTGTCTTAACGCTAAACTAATTTCTTTGACTTTAGCATCATCAATCTGATGGCCCGTATAGTCAAATATATCATTGTTGAGCGCCTGTCCATGCATATCATGCAATTTACTATCAATTTGCTTGGTATATTCAATTAAATGCAGGGTTAAGCGAATTTTGGCTAAGTCATGCAATATCTCCTGTTGCTCTTCGAGGGTTTTGGGAGGATTATATTGGTAGCGGTTAAGACGTGTTGCAATCTCTTGTCTCACATAGGTCCGCCTTGATGGGCTCAATTGGTGGTACGCTTCTGAGCTCAGTAAGGCTTGTCTTTGGATTTCGATGGCTTTAAGCAACCAGCTTAGCAATACATTGCCCGCAGCAAGCACGTCTTCTTCACCGGGCTTGGCAGGCGCTTTGTTGACCGATTGATTTAAACCCGCTAACCTTGCCTGAAATTGTTGTTCAATGCCTATTTTGAGCTTTTGGCCTTGTTCGGTGGCTTCTGCCAATAAACGCGCGTACTCTTCTTTCGTTACATTGCCATTGTCATAAACACGTTTAAAGTTTTTGTGTTGCTCTGCCACCATGGTGTCAACAAAACCTTGGGATTGCTCAATAATTAACGTCGCTTCAATGGGGGAATAGCCTTGTTTTACATGTCTTATCGCTTCTTCGACAAACAGGTTGGTTTTATGACCCAATCCTGAAGCCTCCTGTTCAATGCTTTGTCCAATTTGCACAAACATACTACGTCGCGTCTCGTCAAAAGCAGGCCTTCCAGGAGCTGCTATGTTGGGATTGATGTCTAGATGTGTCGGTGGAATAATTGTCGATTTTCGTTGAATACGTTGTGTGTCAGTGCTCTGTCTTGATGAGGCGGCATTGGCGTTGTCGCCACTAAAAAATCGCGTCAACTCACTAAAAAACCCACTGCCCTCTTTTCCTTTTTCCTCTTCGTTTTGCACTTGGCCTTTCATCCATTTATCCTCCCTCATCGTTATCGGTTTGACTGTCTTGATGGCGCCAAAGGAACGCTTTGAGCAAGCTAACAGACAGAAGTTACTTGTTGCTTAAACTTAAATCAATTTAATGAGAGCTTTAGCGAGTTTCTCAGAAATAGCACCATTTTTTTGATTTTGCACTTAATGCACGGGATTTTGTCTGCATTTTCGAATTTTTTCTCTGGGTACACCGTTAATATTTATACCGCCATCATACCATGTCTCTTATGGTTGTCAATCTTCTTATTTTGCTTGTTTAGAAAAATATAGATTATTCATCGAGAGCTTAAAAATGAAAGATTTTAATGTATCCCTTTCAAATCCCAGGGTAACCGACCGTGTGGGTATGTATAAGCACAACCCATCCCAATCCTCTCATTTCAGAATCTAAAAAATAGTTCAAAAAAAGTGAAAAAAATGGCCGTAAACACTTGACACGTTTTTTGAGTGGGTATTTGCATCATCTTGATCGCTCAATTGCAAATTCTGTGATCGCTTTTAGCCGATCATGCAATTCCGTGATCAAGATGTGCAATCGATTGTAAA
>VFKP01000108.1 GCA_009885495.1 Gammaproteobacteria bacterium
TATTTTTTTGATACTATTTTGCCATCCATTGGAGGCAGCCTAGACCAACGAATTAATGATAATTTTCAGATGTTAGAAACTTAGCATTTTGAAAGATCTTGGGTATATTTCATCCCAACAGATCCCGAAACATATTTCTGCCAATGATTATCTACAGATCCATGAGGGAAAGACGCTGTTATTTGAAGTCAAGAATATTTTCGAGCCTTTGCCTGTTCCCGGTCCCCTTCCTGCTCTAGAAGTACAAGCCGCTGCCTTGCCAAAAGGCATCAGCTTAACCGCGTATCGGCATCATAGCGCAGATGTAAAATTTGCCGTAGAAACGATGGCTGAAGAAATGCAGGGACTGGGGCAGAAAACCTTATCTATTGGTATTACAGCACATTCTCCTCAAAAAATAAAAGAACTCAGTCGAAAATACATTCTTCAGGCTTTGCATCATGCTCTTGAACCGAAATTGATCATTAATGGCAAAACTTTAAACGAAGAGGAATTACGACAGGCTATTGCTGAAGCCCAAAAAGAATCTTCAACCCGCTTTAGTTTGATAAGAAGCTGTTTTCCTTTTTTCAGTTGCGTACGCTCTGTGAGCCAAGAGCCTGAAGTACACTCTAAGAATGTGTTGATCACAGCAGTGAATTAAGACTTTGAGTGACCCCCTATTGCATCTTTGAGCTTAAATCCCTTATACTCTGCCTGCCTCGTTGATGAATGGGCAAAAAAACGGTAGAATAGGCAAATCATGCGAATTAAGGCATCCAAAAGCGGTATTTTAGGCGCTATAGGCCTGCTTTTGAGTGTGCAATTACTCATATTCGTAGCGTTTTACTGTTTTTTAAATGCTGAGGCCGCTGTCTCTATGTTGGCGGGAGGCGCAGCAAGTACGCTGGGGCAAATTTATTTTTTAATTAAAATGGATGAAAGCCGAGGCCCTGGGCCGCTTAAACAGTCTTTGCGTTATTTCTATCGCGCAGAGTTCATTAAGCTGGCTTTGATTATCAGCATCCTGGCCTTGATTTTAGTCTTGGCCCTGGAATGGCGATTATTTTCTTTAAACTTAGGGTTAGTATTTCTGAGTTTTGTGGTGGCACAATGTATTTCTAGTTTTGTGCCTTGGTGTATATTTTTTCATTCAGGTAAGCTATGAGCAGTGAAGCCCAAGACAGTACCCAGTATGTACATCATCATCTCACCAATATGCCGTGGTCGCATCCTTTTTTGCAACAAAAATTGGGGGCTTTCGGCGTTCTCAATTTAGACACCTTGGTGGTGTCTTTTATTCTAGGTAGTCTGTTTTCAATTTTCTTTTATGTGATGGCGCGTCGGGCGACTTCTGGAGTGCCCTCTAAATTACAATCCGTCGTCGAAATTTTATTTGAATTTGTACAAAAGCAAGTGAAAGATACTTTTCATGGCAGTAATCCTTTAATTGCCCCTCTGGCTTTGACGATTTTTGTGTGGATTTTTTTGATGAATCTGATGGATCTGATCCCAGTCGATTTATTTCCCACAGTTTTGCACAGTGTCGGAGTGCCCTATTGGCGTATGGTGCCGACCACTGATTTAAATCTAACCTTCGCCATGTCTTTATCGGTGTTTGGGTTGATCCTCTATTATAATGTTAAAGAAAAAGGGTTTTTAGGGTTTGCCAAAGAACTGATCTTACATCCTTTTCCTTCAGTGTGGCTCGCCCCAATCAACTTACCCTTGAGCATTGTTCATGAATTGGCAAAGCCGGTCTCTTTGGCTTTGCGGCTATTTGGAAATTTATTTGCGGGGGAAGTTATTTTCGTTTTGATTGCCTTGTTTCCCATCTGGTGGTTACAATGGATTTTAGGCTTGCCTTGGGCCATCTTTCATATTTTGATTATTCTGATACAATCGTTTATCTTTATGACCTTGACGGTTGTGTATTTGAGTTTAGCGCACGAAGCACATTGAGTGGGGTTGCGCAGAAAAGCGGAAATGGTTTTCCATTTCTAAATGTCTAGTGTTTGTTCTTGAGGAGATAAAATGGAAGCGATTAACCTAATTGCGAATGTGCAAGGCATGACGGCCATTGCCGTGGCCATACTCATTGGTTTGGGTGCCGTCGGTGCAGGTATTGGTATGGGTATTTTAGGCGGTAAATTCCTAGAAGGTGGCGCAAGACAACCTGAATTGCTCCCAACCCTACTGAAAAACATGTTTCTGGTGGCGGGTTTAGTGGATGCGGTCGCGATCATCGGTGTGGGTTTAGCCATCATCTTTATCTTCGCCAATCCCTTTGTCGCGAACCTGACCAAAATGCTGGTGCAACAAGGTCTTCTGAAAGTCGTTAGTTAAGAGTGGGGTGATTTCTCGTGGATCTCAATTTAACTTTATTTGGCCAGATCATTACCTTTGCTTTATTTGTTTGGTTTACTAAGCATTTTGTCTGGCCTTTGATCATTAAAGCACTCAACGATCGTGAGGCTAAAATTGCCGATGGTTTAGCGGCAGCAGAACGTGGGCATCATGAACTGGGCTTGTCTCAAGATCGTGCCACAGAACTCTTGCGTGAAGCTAAAACTAAAGCCATGGATGTGGTCGATCAGGCCCATAAACAAGCCACGCATATTCTAGAAGAAGCGCGCCTTGAGGCGCGTGGGCTCTGCGAGCGCATGTTAAAAGTCGCTGAAGAAGACATTGTTCAAGCTAAAAATGCCGCTAAGATCAGTCTGCAGCAAGACTTGGGCCATATGGTGGTCAGAGGTGCTGAAAGCATTTTGAAGCAAACCATGGATGCGAAAGTCAATGATCGTATGATCGCTGATATGATTGCTGAGGTCAGTTTCAGTGAGTAAATTAATGACACAGGCCAGGCCCTATGCCAAGGCCCTATTTGTTCATGCGCTTAAAGGCAAACGTCTTGTTGAGACTTTATTTTGGCTGGAAGCTTTGGGGTTTTTAGTTCGCGAAAAATCGGTGGAAACTTTATTGAAAGATCCTCATGTAGGGGATGCTAAAATTAAAGACGCTTGTCTCAAAGAGCTGAAAACGTATTTATCAGAAACTGATGAAAACTTTTTAAATCTTCTGGTTGAAAATAAAAGCTTTATTTTATTGCCTTTTATTTTAGATCGTTATCGTGAATTGTATTTAGACAAACAGCATAGCAGCGCTATTGAAGTGAGCTCTGCTTTTCCTTTAACGGATGCACAGAAAAAAGCGCTGCAGGCGAAATTGGAAAAAGAAAACCAGGGCCAAGTCGAACTGACTTGCCATGTCAATCCTGAATTATTGGGTGGGATTGTTTTACGTAAGGGTGATAAAGTGATAGATGCCTCCATCAAGGGGCAATTGTATCAGCTCAACCAATCGATTAATGTTAACGCTTAAAGGATCTTTGTTATGGCCATAGATGCAAGAGAAATCAGTTCAATTATTTTAAAACGTATTGAGTCCTTTGCCCCCAGTACGCAAAGCCGTTCTGAAGGGACTATCATCAGTCTGCAAGACGGTATTTTGCGGATCCATGGTTTGGCCGATGCGCAATTCCAAGAAGTCTTGGAATTACCGGGCAATACTTATGGTGTGGTGTTAAATTTAGAACGCGATTCCGTAGGTGCGGTGGTCTTAGGGGATTGCATGCATTTAAGAGAAGGCCTCACGGTGAAGTGTACGGGCCGTATTTTGGAAGTGCCTGTGGGTGAAGCGCTGTTAGGTCGTGTGGTCAATGCTTTGGGTCAAGCCATCGATGGCAAAGGGCCTATTAAAACTGAATTGACTTCGGTGATTGAAAAAGTGGCGCCAGGGGTGATCTATCGCGAGCCTGTTTCACAACCTTTGGCTACGGGATTAAAAGCCATCGATGCTTTAGTGCCGATTGGCCGAGGCCAACGAGAATTAATCATTGGTGACAGACAAACGGGTAAAACCGCGATTGCCATCGACACCATTATCAATCAACGCGACAGCGGCGTGAAATGCGTTTATGTAGCCATTGGTCAGAAAGCCTCTTCAATTGCCAATATTGTGCGTAAATTGGAAGAACAGGGCGCGATGAAAAACACCATCGTAGTGGCAGCTTCTGCTGCAGAGGCGGCAGCCTTGCAATTTGTGGCTCCTTACGCCGGTTGTGCCATGGGCGAGTATTTCCGTGACAAGGGCGAAGACGCTCTGATTATTTATGATGATTTAACCAAACATGCTTGGGCCTATCGACAAGTGTCTTTATTGCTGCGTCGTCCACCAGGACGCGAAGCTTATCCTGGGGATGTATTTTATCTGCATTCACGATTGTTGGAGCGTTCTGCGCGTGTGAACACCACCTATGTTGAAGAACATACAAAGGGTGCAGTTAAAGGGAAAACAGGATCCTTAACGGCTTTGCCGATCATTGAAACGCAAGCCGGTGACGTGTCTGCCTTCGTGCCGACTAATGTGATTTCGATTACCGATGGTCAAATTTATTTGGAAACCGGTTTATTCAACGCCGGCATACGTCCTGCGATGAATTCAGGTTTATCGGTGTCTCGAGTCGGCGGTGCGGCTCAAACCAAGCTGATTCGAAAAATTGCGGGGGGTATTCGTTTAGCCCAAGCACAGTATCGCGATCTAGAGGCCTTTGCGCAGTTTGCTTCTGATTTAGATGAATCAACCCGTAAACAATTGGAACGCGGCCAACGCGTCACTGAAATGTTGAAACAAAAACAATATTCGCCTTTGTCTGTTAGCGAAATGGCCTTATGCTTATATGCTGTTGATAAGGGCTATTTAGACGATGTGCCTGTTTTGCAGATTTTATCTTTTGGTGTGGAGTTGGTCGATTTTGCGCGTCATTATCATGCGAGTTTTATGAAGGGTTTGAACGAGAAACCTGTGTTTGATGATACCATCGACACCGAGTTTCAAACGCTGATTAAAAAATTCAAAGAAACACAGACCTGGTGATCAAACATGGCTAGCTTAAAAGAGATCCGCACACAGATCGACAGCGTTAAAAAAACGCAGAAGATCACCAAAGCGATGGAATTGGTCGCGGCCAGTAAAATGCGTAAAGCGCAAGAACGCATGAATTTATCTAAACCCTATGCCCATAAAATTTTAGAGGTGATTGGGCATTTGGCCAATGCCCATCCGGAATATCGGCATGTGTATTTTGCACAGAGACCCATTAAACGGATCGGTTTTATTGTGATCAGCAGCGATCGGGGCTTATGCGGTGGACTCAATAATAATTTATTAAAACTGACTGTTCAAGAAATGCAGGAAGCTAATAGCACAGGTGTAGAAATTGATTTGTGTTTAATTGGTAATAAAGCCGGTACTTATTTCCGTCGCTTGGGCGGGCAGGTCGTCGCCAAAGCGCATCATTTAGGCGATGCTCCAGAAGTGGCGCAGCTGATCGGCGTCATCGAAGTCATGTTGGCCGCTTATCGTTCTGCAAAATTAGATCGCTTGTACATTGTTCGCAATGAATTTGTGAACACCATGACACAAAAGCCACAGGTGCAGCAATTGCTGCCTTTGGTGCACAGTGAAGATAAAAGTAAAGAAAAACATTGGGATTATATTTACGAACCTGAGCCGCGAGAATTGATTGATACCTTATTACAACGGTATATTGAATCGCAAGTCTATGAAGCGGTGGTTGAGAACTTGGCTTGCGAACAAGCCTCTAGAATGGTTGCCATGAAAAGTGCAACCGATAATGCCGGTGAACTCATCGGAGATTTAAAATTAGCCTACAACAAAGCCCGACAAGCAGCCATTACTCGCGAAATTGCTGAGATTGTTTCTGGCGCGGCGGCTGTATAGGCAGAGGGCCATTATAACAAGGTTAGAAGGCTCCCTTCGCCCAGTACTTTGGGAGAGGGGTTGGGGCAGAGGGCCATTATAACAAGGTTAGAAGGCTCCCCTCGCCCAGTACTCTGGGAGAGGGGTTGGGGGAGAGGGCTATACATAA
>VFKP01000128.1 GCA_009885495.1 Gammaproteobacteria bacterium
TATTTTTTTGATACTATTTTGCCGTCTATTGGAGGCAGCCTAGACCAGCGAATTAATGATAATTTTCAGATGTTAGAAACTTAGCATTTTGAAAGATCTTGGGTATATTGCTATTTTCGCTTTGGCTGCACGCTATCCTGAACTCGATTTTATAGCTTATCCCAATACCGCATTAGGCTTTGCTTTACTCTTAGCCAACGTGACACAGATAAAATCTGAACTCAAACTCAAAATGCACTTAGCTGAATTACCAGAAGCAGATGCTAACGGAATTCTCAACATTAATATGACGCCAGAAGATACACAGCCCTTGTTTGGCAATCGAGAAAGTCCTTCTGGCTGGGCAAGCTTTTTTTCTAGGCTATGCCCTTGCGTATCTACTGGAAATGCTGTCCAAGATCCGCAAGCCTATCTAGCACTCTAATCGAAAGCCGCCGCCAAGCCTTTATAGATTAGCACATGACGCAAAGCTTGAGCGGTGGATTCTGGGAATAAAATACCGACCCCATAGGTTAAAATGAAAGAGGGAATAGCGACGCTCCAAATCGATGTAGGGAAAAAATAAAGGGCTAAAAACATCAGCACTGATCCTAGGCAGGAGATCATTAAACTACTGAGAATAAGTTTTGAGTCCGAAAATTTTCCTTTGACTTTTTTTAAACTCAGTCCTCCTAAAATCAAGGCCGAGGCATTGATGGCAAAAAAATAAACGAAATTTTGCTCTGGTAATATGAGCAAAATTTTAAGCTATGATTAGGGCAATTCTTCTCAGAATTGCCCATACTCTAGGCTCTATTTACCTGAACGATCTTGGCGTTTACGATCCGTTTCTTTCAGCATTTTCTTGCGCAAACGGATATGCTGAGGGGTAACTTCAACCAATTCATCATCGGTGATAAATTCCAAGGCCTGTTCTAAAGTCATCAGCATAGGAGGTGTTAGCATAATATTCTCATCGGTACCCGAAGCACGAATATTGGTGAGCTGCTTGTTTTTAGAAACATTGACCACCAAATCATTATCGCGCGAATGGATGCCAACAATCATGCCTTCATAAACATCGACTTGCGGACCAATAAACAAACGCCCCCGCTCTTGTAAATTCCATAAGGCATAGCCCACAGAAACCCCAGGGCCATTGACGATCAATACGCCGTTTTTACGCGGAGCAATCTTGCCGCTCTTAATGGGCGCATAGCGATCAAAAACATGATACATCAAGCCGGTTCCGGAAGTACTGGTTAAAAATTCATTGTGAAAACCAATCAAACCTCGTGTTGGAATTTCATAATCCAAACGAACTCGGCCTTTACCATCGGGATGCATGTTTTTAAGCTCGCCTCGTCTTAAACCCAATTTTTCCATAATCGTACCTTGATGGGTATCTTCCACATCTACGGTTAGAATTTCATAAGGCTCCATCAATTCACCATTGATTTCTTTGACAATCACCTCGGGTCTGGAAACGCCCAGCTCATAGCCTTCACGACGCATGTTTTCAATCAAGATCGATAAATGCAATTCACCACGGCCAGAAACGCGAAAACGATCGGGATTATCCGTGTCTTCCACACGCAAGGCTACATTGTGGATCAATTCACGCGCTAAGCGTTCACGGATTTGTCGGCTGGTGAGGTATTTACCTTCACGACCCGCAAAAGGAGAATTATTCACCCAAAAAGTCATGGTCACTGTAGGTTCGTCCACAGTTAAAGGCGGCAAAGATTCTACAACAGCAGGATCGCACAATGTATCGGAGATCCCTAAATTATCAATGCCTGTGATGGCCACAATATCACCAGCCAAAGCCTCATCTGCCTCGACTCTTTGCAAACCCAAATGGGTAAACAATTGTAGAATACGCCCATTACGGCTGACGCCTTCAGCATCTACAATGGTCACAGGCATATTGCAGCGCGCTCTTCCACGACTAATACGGCCAATGCCAATGGCACCCACATAACTGGAATAGTCTAGGCTCGAGATCTGCATTTGGAAAGGACCTTCCGTATTTACCTTAGGAGCGGCTACTTTATCGATGATCGTTTGAAATAAAGGCTCTAGATCGATACCGGGCTGTTCAATGTCTAAAGTTGCCGTACCCAACACGGCGGAGGTATACACAATGGGAAAATCTAATTGTGCATCGCTGGCACCCAAATTCACGAATAAATCAAACACTTGATCCACCGCCCAATCCGGACGCGCACCTTCACGATCGACTTTGTTAATCACCACAATAGGCTTTAAGCCTTGCAAAAAGGCCTTTTGTGTCACGAAACGAGTTTGCGGCATAGGGCCATCGACCGCATCGACTAAGAGCAATACTGAGTCGACCATCGATAGAATCCGCTCGACTTCGCCACCAAAATCAGCATGCCCTGGGGTATCCACGACATTAATGCGATAATCTTGCCATTGAATGGCGGTATTCTTGGCTAAAATCGTAATACCGCGTTCTTTTTCCAAATCATTGCTGTCCATGACTCGTTCTTGGCTAGGACCACGGCTGGATAGAGTACCGGATTGCTGCAAGAGCTTATCCACTAAGGTGGTTTTACCATGGTCGACGTGGGCAATAATGGCGATATTACGCAATTTTTGTAAGGCAATAGTAGACATAAAAAAGTGTTAACTCCTGATAATAGGGGGCTCTAGAATAATGCAAAAAAATAATAATTTGCTATGCTTAAAGGTATGAAGCCGATATTCTGGGATCCGCTAGATTATACCTTAAAATGAACGCGAAGTGGGGGTTTTATCGATGGAAAAGCTCGTTATGTATTCAACTTCTTTGGCCCAATGGCATGCCTTGATCAATGAAGCCACCGTGGACGCTCATATCAAACTCAGCGAAGAATTAGAAAGCTATCTGGTGTTCCTATTGATGCGCTTTACTGATAACACAGAAATAGCCCAAAGTGTGCTGGCTTTGGATTTTTTAAACGCCGTTCGCCCCGAAAGCAAAGACAATTCAGGGCAATTACAAGCTGTAGGCGATAAATGCCTGCTCTTAGCAGGATTATTCCCAGGACGCGCCGAGCGCAAACAAGTGCGCATCAGCTATTTTATTCATTTAGGGCAAAGTGCTTATGGCAATTTATCACAGGTCTCACGCCAAAGTGTAGCCAGCTTATTTTATGATTTAAGCCAAACTTTTGTGCCCTTAACCGATGTACTCTTAACCCTACGTACTCTACAGGGCGATTACGCCCTCACTCCTCTACAAGCCGAAGAACTCTGGAGCGATACGCAAAGTTCTGCGGCTCGCCGCGCCTTACCCGGAGACGATCTGCCCGTATCCGCGGGGTATGATCGCAAAAGGCATTAGAGAGAACCTTTTGCGTATTTAAAAATGTAATCCCATTGACGAAAAGAGAGTCGTGATAGGATTCTGGAATAAATAAGTCTGCCTTCTTCCTGAAGAGGGAAAAAAAACATATGATGATGCAGCCGGAATGACCTGAGGCGGAAATTGCGAGACCTGGCCGAATAAACGCGCGGGCGGTTGATCTTCAGCCCCAAGATAATCACAAACTTTATCCAATACCGTTTTATCCGTGCTGGTTTCTTTCATAATCTCATTTTTTTTATCCAGTACAACTGCCGCTAGATCTGGGTGAGCTCGATCTGGGTCAGGATGATCACAAGCCATAATTTTTTGCCGGAATTTCTCAAAAGCCTCTCCGATTTTTTCTGCGGCGGATGAAAAATTACCATTGGTTCCCGCTAACAGTATCAACAGCTCAATACCCAATCCCGCATTAGTTTTTGCAAACTCTGGGAGCCAAGCTTGCATGGCATGTTGGCCCACCTCGAAAAATCCAGCGGAAGAAGTTGATAGAAAAACAAATAACCCTGCAGCCCCTAAGCCTGCGAGCCAAAAAAGAGGATTCTTTAATCCTGTGGAATAAATATTTTTAAGCATATTCCCCGAAGATCTGAGCAATAGACCAGTGCTGAGCACAGAACTATCGTAAAAGGCCGCTTTGGTCACCATGGAAACTAGCGTCAAAGAAGCCGCCAGCAACCTAGGAAAATTCCAATCCCCATGGTATAGTTTATAAGGGGAATGCCCTGTGGCAGCCGCTGCTGGCAGTATCAAAAGTTCGCAAAGACCACTGGATAGATTATAAAGTTTAGAAGAACCCTCCCAAAGATGGTGTGTCTTACAAAATTGGGTTGCTTTTTCCCGAAAGTCTTTTATGAGCATTGCAGATAATTTTTCTGAAAAATTATCTGCGTTAACTGCTTCATCACCCAGAAAATCTCTGGCAGCTTTTTCTTGTTCTTCTAAACTTAAAATTCTCAAATGACGCTGGATGGCATCCAATTGCTCTATCAACAATTTGTCTTCAGAACTGCGATTTGCTCGATTCCAGAGCGTTTTAAGCGCTACTTTGTTAATAGCAGTACATAAGACAATGGTGAGCAATGCTTCACCCCAAATGGCTTCTGCTGACCATGAAGCTAGATCAGGCGAGGTCAATACACCTATCTCTGCATCCACTGCTGCAGTAATCAAGGCTAAAGCATCCAAAACCAAATCGAATGAAAGTTTACCCTCTCGATACAATTGAATCACGCCCAAGAAACTGACGAATCGTAAAACTCCATTTCCAGATATAGCGGAGTATCCGATCTCACTGATCCAAAATACACTATCCGTTAAATAAGCCGCTGCATCTTTTGCTGCAAATTTCATAGAATAAGATGACACTAAAGAGGCCGCTAAAGCAGCAGACAATCCCAGACCTGTTAATATCTTTGATAGCCCAACAGAGGCACTGGATTGCGCAGCAGGTTCGCCTGGATTTGGATCTCGATCTAATTCTATTTCTACTTCTATTTCATCAGTAGATCGTCCTGTAGAACCCCTTGTACCATAAGAACCTGAAGCATCGGGGAAAGACAGCAAAGAAAAATCTGCTGTCCAACTCTCTGTATCTGTATCCGTTTCTGAGCCTGAGACGGTGTTATCCAGTTCTTCCTCCCTCATCTCAGTATGATGATTTTCTTTATGATGATTTTCTTTGTTGTTATTTTTTTTATGCCCCATCTTCATTCCACCTTATTATTTTTGTTTTAGGTTAAGCCTTTCAACCTGTTCATGATTTTAAAAAATGATCGAAAATAGCCAGCCCATTGTTTTTCAAACAATGATTGTGCAGGATCCTTCAATGGAAGATTGAAAACAGCTAAAAAGCCGAGTTTGAGCGAATTACCTTCTTATCATTTCGGGCAGGATTATTGAGCGACAATTATCTTTGCCGGTCGGCGACAATTAAGATTGCCGGTTAGGGGGGATTGCTTTAACCTATCTTGTACTATTTACAAGCAAAAGGA
>VFKP01000074.1 GCA_009885495.1 Gammaproteobacteria bacterium
TCCTTTTGCTTGTAAATAGTACAAGATAGGTTAAAGCAATCCCCCCTAACCGGCAATCTTAATTGTCGCCGACCGGCAAAGATAATTGTCGCTCAATAAGCTGACCTTGAAGGCAGGCTTCAGGAAGGTTGATATGAGATGAGGGGGTATTGTTGTTCATATTATTTTTCCTGGCGCTATATTATTTTATTATGAGGTAGTATCCAGTCTAGCAAGTAGGGGAACGCTCAAGTAGTTTATTAAAAGAGCTATTGTATAGGATTGCCTCAAAAATGACAAGGGTAAAATTTTTTTTGCGGCGACTGCGGCTAAACTTATGCGTAAAATCTATACTGCCCTAAGATTTGAAAGGGGTACAATTTTCAGATTATAGTTATGGAACAGTAAACATTTTGGCAGCTAACATGGCTAATGTGGATTAAATGATTTGAAATAGAGCTCTCACTATTTACTCCATAAGCGCCGATGGGTTTGTATTGACATCAACACGCCAAATGCAGCCATCAACGTGACCATGGAGGTTCCGCCATAACTGACCAGTGGCAACGGAATGCCCACTACCGGTAATAGACCGCAAACCATGCCGATGTTGACAAAGACATTAAAGAAAAAAGTAATGGCTAAACTGCCGGCCAATAAACGAGAAAAAGTATCTTGAGCGGTATAAGCAATAAACAAACCTCTGCCAATCACCCAGGCATAAGCTAAAAGCAAAATACAGGCTCCGAGTAAACCCAATTCTTCACCGGCCACGGCAAAAATAAAATCCGTGGCGTGTTCGGGTAAAAAATTAAGATGCGATTGAGTGCCTTTAAGCCAACCCTTACCAAACAGGCCGCCAGAGCCAATGGCGATTTTCGATTGGATGATGTGATAACCATGTCCGAGAGGATCCAGCTCAGGATTTAAAAAAGTTAAGACCCGTTGTTGCTGATAAGCATGCATAAAATGCCAGAGTATGGGGACTGCTCCTGCCGCAATGGCCAGGGCGATCAAAAGATAGCGATAAGGCAAACCTGCTAAGAAAATCACACAAAAACCCGTTAAGGCCAGCATTAAGGCGGTGCCCAGATCGGGCTGCAAAGCGGTGAGTCCCGCCGGGATTAAGACAATGGCCAAAGCAATCAATAAAGTTTTTAGGCGCGGCGGTAAGATTTTTTCATGTAAGAGTGAGGCCAAATACATGGGAATAGCCAGTTTCATAATTTCAGAAGGCTGAAAGCGAATAAATCCAAAATCCAACCAACGTCTTGCCCCTTTACCAATATCGCCGATGGCCATTACGGCTAATAATAAAAATAAGCCAATGAAAAAAAGCCAGGGCGCCAGACTGCGTAAGCGATAGGGTGGAATTTGCGCGACGCCCATTAAAACAGCCATAGCAAATAATAGACGGATACATTGTCCTTCAATGGTATGAGCATCTTCATTGCCGGCGCTGTAAAGAATAAATAAGCCTAAGCTGATTAAAAATAATAGAGCCTGCAGCAAATTGGCATCTAAATGCCATTTTTGGAGAAGAGAGCGCGTGCTGCCATGCGGTGTGCTGAATTCAGGGTGTGGGGGGTGGCGGTAGTGCATGTTCTTCCTCATTAAAAAAAGCATCCATCACTTGTCGAGCGATGCTGGGTGCGGCATGGCCGCCATTTTCCACAACCACGGCTAAGGCGATCTGTGGGTTTTCTATGGGTGCAAAAGCGATGAATGAAGAGTTGTCCATTAAATGTTTCGGAACACCTGTTTTTTTAATTTCCTGACCAAAGGTGCTGTACACTTGACCGGTACCTGTTTTGGCGGCGACACTATAAGGCGGTACACCAAAATTGTAATGGGCGGTACCCGCGCCGCTGGCAACGACATCGCGCATAGCATTGATCACTAAATTCCAATGATCATCACTTAAATATATAGGTGTCAAGGCTTTGGGAATATGAGGCATTATTTTGCCTTGGCTTAAGGTTTGATAGGCGACTAATGAAGGTTGATAATGATGCCCACGCATGGCAATGCCAGAAACCGCTTCTGCCATTTGCATGGGGGTGGTCAGAAGATAACCCTGACCAATCCCGGCCACAATGGTATCGCCCAAATACCATTTTTCCCCCTTGGTTTTTAATTTCCAGGCGGGAGTGGGGACTAGGCCAGATAATTCTTCATCGACATCTAGGCCTGTTTTGGCGCCATAACCGAAAAGAGACAGCATATTACCCAAGCGATCGATCCCTAAAATCCGTGCGACTTGATAAAAATACGTGTCGCAGGAAACCGTAATGGCTTTAGCCATACTGACTCGACCATGTCCTTTCTTTTTCCAATCGCGATAAGTGTGTGCGCCATTGGGCAGGGTATAATACCCTGGGTCGGAAATCGTCCAATCGGGATCAACGGCATTGTAATACAGCGCCGCTATGGCTGAGAAAGGTTTAATGGTCGAGGCTAAAGGGTATTGTCCGCGGATGGCGCGGTTATAAAGAGGGCGATCCGGAGAATCACGCAAGGCGGTATATTCATCAGGGCTAATGCCAAAGACAAAAGGGTTGGGATCATAACCGGGAACGCTGGCTAAGGCCAGAACCTGCCCTGTTCTAGGGTCGATGGCAACAATGGCACCACGTTGACCGCTCATAGCGCGCATAGCCGCCAATTGTACAGTGCTGTCTATACTTAAATGCAAATCATGGCCGGATACGGGAGGAGTGCGTTGTAAGACACGCACGATACGCCCGTTTGCATCCGTTTCCACTTGTTGATAACCCACTTGCCCATGTAATTGTGGTTCGTAGAATTTTTCTATGCCTAATTTTCCAATATAATGGGTGCCTAAATAATTTTTAGGATCCAATGTTTTGAGTTCTTGGACATTGATACGCCCTACATAGCCCAAGGCGGAAACAAAATTTTCTCCCAAAGGATAATAGCGCACGAGTTCAGCTTGGACATCGATCCCTGGGAAACGGTATTGATTGACGTAAAAGCGAGCCATTTCGTCTTCAGAAAGCTTAGTTTTTAAAACCACAGGATTGAAGCGACCATTTTGTTTCAATTGTTTGTCAAAATATTTCAGATCCTCATCGGTGATGGATAAGAGGGTTTGCAGATCTTTGATGGTGGCGGGAATATTTTTAATTTTAGTCGGTGCCAGCATTAAATTGAAAATAGGCCGATTCTCTGCCAATAAAACACCATGACGATCGTAAATCAAACCCCGAGGAGGCGTGATGGGTAAGAGCGCAAATTGATTATCATCGGATAGGGCGGTGTAACGCTGATGCTCGAAAAATTGCAAAAAAATAAGGCGAGCGATCAGTACAATAAAAAGGGATAGAATAATGGCCCCAGCTACCCAAAGCCGGCGTTGAAATAAGCGTTTTTCTTGTGGATGATTTTTAACCAATCCCTGTAGGCTGGGCATGGCTTGGGCCTTAATACAAAAACAGGTTGAAACTGGACTTTAAGTCTATCATACTATGGCAGGAATGGGAGGCTGATGTGAAATTTGCGATGCTCAAAAATGAATTCTTAAGTAAAACGACTGTTTCGCTCGGCATTTATCTATTGTTTGCTGTATTTTGCCGCGCAGTGCCTGGCTTTCCCAATATCAGCGCTTATCCTAGCCTCTGCCTCATGATAGGACTGCAGTTTTCTAGAACACAAACCCTCATGACTGTTTTAATCAGCGCAGCCTTTTCTGATCTAATGCTGGCTTTTCTTCATCAGGGCCCTATTTGGGGTTCTTGGACTTTTTTCACTTATACGGGCTTTTTAGCCAATGCCTTATGGGTGCGTCGTTATAAAGATTCTATGAATATGCGTCTGTTATTGAAATATTCATTTTTTTCCAGTCTAGGATTTTGGCTGTGGACTAATTTGGGGGTTTGGCTCAGCTCAGGCTTATATTCTCATCAGATCGATGGATTTTGGCTTTGTTATACTCTGGCACTGCCATTTTTGGCCTATTCCCTGCTGGGGAACTTGTTTTGGACCCTGGTGTTAGGCCGAATGCTTAAGCCCTTTAAACGGGATGTTATAGTAAATTTTAAGCAATTCCTACAGCATTCTACATGATGCAACATTGTCCATCAGAGTTCTCTGGATTACTATTTGCATGGGCGGAACGCCCAGCAATTTGAACCTTAATTTCATTTTTAATAGAATAAGGGGTTATATATTTTTTAGTCGCAACTATCTCATACAATCGCTGTGTTTTTGGAGTGCGATATGAAGATTTTTCTTTTTGTTTTCTTTCTGCAATGCGCTTCATATCTTCAAGAGTAAGCGCATTGCAAAGTTCTTCAACTCCAGAGGGAAGTTTTCCCGGAGCATAAATTGCTGGAGTGTATCCCTCATATTTAAACTGTTCCGCAATATACTGCTGCAATGAGAGCAAACTCGGATCTTTTTTTATCTCAGGAAGAGGAATTTTCCCCTGAAATTCCAAGACGGTACAATTTAGTTTTCCTTTCTGAAAAAATTCGAGTATCCCATAAACTATGAGCTGGCCAGTTTTAGGGATATATTTAACTTCTACCCGATCCAGTCTCGAATCATCAACATAAAATGCGGTTGAAAAGGCCTGTGAATACTCTGTTTGACGGTTACTCACAAACTCCTCCAAGCTTAATGTTGTCTGACCAGTCTCGCTCATGGATTTCTTCGTAAAAAAAAGATGAAAATCATACTCATCGCCCGTATAGTCTGTTTTGATCTGCTGACAGTAGTCCTGGCGAGTGACATTATCATGGAGAATAAATGAGCCATGAGGGTCTTTCTTGCTAATAGCAATGAGTAGATGACAACCGGTCATTGAACCAGAGTATAATGTTTTATTGAACTTGGCATCCTGGATACCCATTATAGCCTCGCAGCAGACCTCATTATATTCCTTGGGATCACCCTTAGCTATTAATGTCTTTACAATAATCTTGTCATTTGCTGCCATAATATTACTCCGCTTATCATTAGATTGAGTGACTAGCACTGCAAGCTAAAGTTGTTGTTTTATTTGAAAATAAAAAAGGACCTAAATTGATAGGTGTGATTGTACGTTATTTACACTGTTTTGTCGTATCCCTTTCAAATCCCAGGGTAACCGACCGTGTGGCTATGTATAAGCACAACCCATCCCAATCCTCTCATTTCAGAATCTAAAAAATAGTTCAAAAAAAGTGAAA
>VFKP01000041.1 GCA_009885495.1 Gammaproteobacteria bacterium
AGAATACTTCTATTGAGGCCAGCGTTAAACGCAAACGACAAATGGCTGCCCTTGATGATAATGTGCGCACCACCCTTATCCGGGAGCTAATTTAGATGCGGTTGCCCTGGTGCGATTATCATGCCCTTGCTTTTCAACTGAAGTAATGGGCAAATAAGCGTATTCTGGAAATTGCTCAGTAATGAGTTTATGGGCAAGTTCAGGGGTAATATCAAGCTGAGTCATACAACCATTCCAGATTTTTCCAAGAAGCAATATCTTCTTTCCTGGTAACTACTCGTGCTTCTTGTCCAGAAAAGCATATATTTGGCATGTAACCCTTCGTTTCCAATCACTGACCCGCCAGCTAGAGTTCACACAAGCTAATCTGGCGGAGAGGGAGGGATTCGAACCCTCGGTACGCTATGAACGTACACACACTTTCCAGGCGTGCTCCTTAAACCACTCGGACACCTCTCCAAACGAACCGAAGGGCGAATGATAAACGATTTTAAGTTCTGATACAAGCATGTTTATTTATTAGGCAGATTGAATGTATCCCTTTCAAAATTCAGGATCAATTGAATTTTGACTGAGCCTATAGATTTTGCGTAGGGGCGATTCATGAATCCACCCTAGGCCTTTTCAAAAAGGGCAATTCGTGAATTGGCCCTACATTGGGGCTGCACAGCGCTGAAAGTCTCGGCCCTTTACCCCACAATTTGAAAGGGATACGATTGAATGCCTCTTTTCTATTACAGACTATCAGGGGTTTATCGGGATTAAGGCTTGCAGTTCTTCAAGAGGCAAATCTGTTACTTTTTGAACAAATCGAAGATCGACCCCTTCAAAGATCAAGCGTTGGGCAACCTCAAATTGACCTTCAAGTTTGCCTTCAACTTTTCCCTCAAGCTTGCCCAGAATTATCCCCTGGCGCAAACCTTCTTCAATACCATGCTCGACAAAAGTTTTAGCGGTGCTCATGATTTTATCTCCTATAGAATCTGAAAATTGGGTGTAGATTAGATCTTTGAACGCCTTAGAATTACTGATCCTACCCTTGCTTATCAGATATCTTAGCACAACATAGACGATTTTTCGTCCCCCTTCTGCGGCTAAAGTATGTAAACCCTCTAATAAGACATCCTCTTTTAAAGCTAGAATATCCGGTGCATACAAGAACCTTCTGTCAAGAGCAATCCCTCAGATACTTTGAATTTTACTCTGGCCCACAAATTCATTAGAATAGTCCAGACTATTCATATTTTTAAGGAAATCCAGATGTTTAAAAAAGTTGCATTTACCATGTATCCCGTTGAAAATTTAGCCCGTGCTCGTGAATTCTATGAAAAAACTCTGGGCCTTAAGATCAGCAAAACGTCTGTTGAAGGCGCCTGGGTTGAATATGATTTGCCTGGCGGCGGTTGTTTTGCTCTCACCACTTTAGCGGAAGGCGTAAAACCCAGCGCCAATGCTGGCGGCAGCATTGCCTTTGAAGTGGAAGACATTGATGCTCTGATAACACGATTGAAGAACGAAGGCGTAGAAGTCAAAATGGATACCTTCCATTCGCCGGTCTGTAGAATGGCGGTGATCCTCGATTCAGAAGGCAATATGCTGATGTTACATCAATTGAAATAATGTTTTAATAATAATATTGATTCCCCGTTCGTTATTAGCCCGGGGAATGAGGCTACAGAATCTAAAATTTCTCCAGGACAAACATCATGGCAACCCTTGAAGATATTATCCCTGATCCCAAAAAAGCCTTATTTTTCGCAAAAAGGCAATTGGCGGAATTCGTTTACGATGCCGTCAATTTAGAAGGCATTCATTACACTTTACCTGAAGTGCAGACTTTACTCGATGGCGTGACCATTGGCGGGCATAAACTCAATGATCAACGCATTACTCTCAATCAAGCTGCCGCTTGGCAATTTTTATTTTCCGCTGTTGAAAACAATACTTTTAATTTAAGCCCAGAGTTTGCCTGTGAATTACACGCTATTGCTGCTGCAGAAGAAGCGCTGACTTCTGGCCAATTTCGAAGTGGCCAAGTCACTATTGCCGGCACAAAATATATGCCCCCCGCGGCAACACAGCTCACCCAAATTTGGTCGACGATCATTTTTAATTTTAGCATTCTACAGGGGAAAAACTTATACCATGCTGCCATAGGTTTGTTTTTAGATCTGGCACGCAATCAATTTTTCTATGATGTGAATAAACGCATGGGACGTTTCATGATGAATGGCGTTTTGTTAGCACAAGGTTATCCTGCCATTAATTTACCGGCAAAAAAACAAAATGAATTTAATCAATTGATGCTTGCTTTTTATGAAGCAAATGATAAAACCGCGATGACTTCTTTTATGCTCAATTGTTTAGATCCCCGATTGATGGCCATTATGTCTGAGAAAAAATAAAACCACTGAACACTTTTATGGATGACAACGATCTACAAAGCGCTCAATCACCGCTACAAATTCTTCAGGCCGTTCTTGATGCGGCAAATGTCCGGAGGCTTTAAAGCTATAATATTCCGCATTGGGAATGGCTGCGGCTATTGCACGCGTTAAAATTTCACTGTAAATCAAATCTTCATCACTACCCAACACCAAAGTGGTCGCGTTGATTTTGCCAACCCAAGCACGAGAATCAAAACCTCTGACAGCCGCCAATTGTGCTGTAAAAGCTTGTTCGCTCATTGGATAGGGATCTGCTAATTTGAGCTCGACTAAGGCCTCAACTCTGCTAGGGTCTGATAAATAAGTCGAAGAATACACCCATCCCATCACGGATTTAATGAGTCCCAAGGCCGGAGCCTTGGCTTTGATGAGTTCCAATTGACCATCCAGAAAAACAGCAAAGGCCGCTGGACTCTTCATTGAAGAATGACTGATCACTATACCCTGCATTAATTCAGGATGGCGATAGGCCAAGGTCTGCACAATATGCCCGCCCATGGAATTCCCTGCAAAAACCGCTTGTTCAATATGCAGGGCTTGGCATAATCCCTTGAGATCATCGGCCAATTGCTCCATGCGATACGGTCCGGCGGGAGCATCACTTTGGCCTGCGCCACGGTTATCAAAAACCAGGACCTGATATTGACGCGCCAAGGCCGGCAGCACCAGCGCCCAAGTCCTGTGATCGGTACCCAACCCCGCCACTAAGACTAAAGTTTGGCCCTGACCATGGATTTCATAGTACATTTCAATATCATCGACTTTTATCTTTGGCATTATGATCTCCTGAAAAATTCTTTATTCAATTAACTTTTTATTTTAATAAAAAATACTCCGAAAATACCCCGATTACTGAGATTTTAACCCCAAATCGCTTGATCTTAAGGGGGTATTTCGTGGTATTATACTCCTCTCAAGGCCTTTGGTACACATTAAAAAGAGGAGATCCATTATGTCAGAAAATACATCTACGGTTGAACGAGGGAAACGAGTCAAACGTTGTAGAAATATCGCCAATCTGTCACGTGAAGAAATGTGTGATGAACGCGGATTAAACCTCAATACCTTGAAGGGTTGGGAACTGGGCAAACATGGCGGGCTTTCTGAAAAAGGGGCCAAAAAAATTGTGGCCCGCATCGCACGCGCAGGCGTAAAATGCTCTGTCAGTTGGTTATTAACCGGTTTTGGTGAACCACCCATGCTATTGCATGATCTAGTGATGCCTGAAGAAAAACCCAATATTGCACACGCTGAAGAAACACAGATCAAGAATGAACTGGCTTATTTTTTAGGTTCTTTAGACAAAGATCACGCCAGCACTTTAAAAATCATGGATGAAGGCATGCTGCCCTTTTACACGCCAGGCGATTATGTTGCAGGCACCAAACGTTATGATGAAGAGATCATGACTTGCTTAGGCCTGATTGGCATCGCTGAACTGAGCAATGGCCGCTGTTTACTCAGAAAATTACGTAAAAACCCAACTGAAAATCGTTATAATCTTATTGCCATTAATGATGATTATCAAGGACATGATGCTTTACTGGTGGACATCGCTTTGATTTCCTTCACCCCCATTTTATGGCATCGTCAACCCAGACGGATCTCTATCCGTTCTATGATGCCGGCTATGCCAAAAATCGAAGAAAAGCATAGAGAAAAAGAAGCTCTGCCGGCTTAGTAAAAGTCAGCTATCTTCTTTTAAGCTATTAGGATACGCGGAAATTCTCCTCTTTCAGTACTCTGAGAGAGGGAACTCTTTCAACCCTTCATAGCCTTATGCGCTTCATAAATCTGGCGAATTTTCTGGGTCCATCGCGCCTGTTCACCGGTTTTAAATTCTGTTTGATTAATCTTCGAAACGCTTTGTATTTCAATGAGGCTATTGGTTTTAAAAACTTCTAGGGCCTGTTGATATTCGCTCACCGCCATAGATCTTTGCACAATCTTAAGATGATGTGAATCACACGCTTTAATAATTTCCTGACGCACAATGCCCGGCAATACACCCTCTTCAATATTCGGAGTAACGATCTGCTTATCCATCACGAAAAAAAGATTGGCCGTGCAAGTTTCGGTAAGACAGGCTTTATTGTTCATCAAAATCGCATCGTCAAAGCCTTGATCTTGAGCTTGTTTAAGCGCCAAAATAAAATCCAAATATTGCAAGGTTTTAAGCCGAGTGCAAGGAGAGCCCTCATTGCGTCTAATATCACTCAGATACAAACGATGTTCCGCTTGAGCGATCATAGGATCATATCTATGCGCCGTGATCAATACTGTAGGTTTAAGATCCTGAGAAATCGCTAATCCTCGCAGAGCAGCTCCACGAGTCACCGTGATTCTAAGACTAGCCAGGCAATCCAATAAAGCATTGGCCTGCAGCAGTACTTGACAAGCCTCTTGTAAATCATCAAGAGAAAGCGAAAATGGGATCGCTAGCGTTTGGCAGGAAGCGAATAGTCTTTGATAATGTTGTGCCAGAAATAAAAATCTACCTTGCTCACAGCGCAGAGTCTCAAATAAGCCATCACCCAAGAGGAAGCCGCGATCGTTGCTTAAAATACTGGGTTTTTCTGCCGGCAAGATTTGGCCATTACAATAAATATTCATGCGTTTCCTTCAAAAAGGGTTTCATTGTCAAGACCCTTCTGTTATACTGGCTCGAATCGGCCTTTGGGGCTTCTAATGTTTCATGTCAATTGGACGTGTACAAATATGAAAACAATATGGAATACTATCACGGATTTTTGGCGTATTGCCACCTCAAAAACACCTCTTTATGAGTATGTTCTAACTGAAATTGTTCTAAGAGAGCGAGACAAAGCCCTGAACTGTATTTTACAATATCGCACCGTTGGCAGTAGAGCGATGGAACAAGCCTTTGCTCATGAGCTCAATGAAACTGATGTCTTTGCCCGTTTTCCACCCACTCAGGCTCAAATGATTGTCACCATCGCTACTTTAGAAGCCTCACTTAAATTACTTGAAAACCTTTCACCGACTGTTTTGGTGGACAAATATATGGGATATATCAAAGAATGCGCAAAACATATCAACTCTCAGTAAAAGAAACTTCTTTTTTTATCCTCTGTGCCATGATTTTCGCAGTCTGCGAAGTGTTGTCGATCGCCCTCAATGATTATTTCAGAGAGATCTCTATTTTTGACTATGTGTTCCAATTTAATGTCAGTGTGGTTTTCTTTTGCATTGGCTTTTTTATCATCGATTTGGTCACAGAGCTCTACGATAATCATATTTCTGGTTTTTTTATCTACGCTAAAATTATCTCTCTAGGTTTATTTATCTTATTAGGCAATTTTGCAATCTGGGCAGCCAATATTCCGGCCGGCGATCTTAGCAAGTCTTTTGCCTTTGCGCCCTATGTTTTTTTAAGCAGTATTGTGGCTTCTTTAATAGGTTATAAACTCACGGGCAGTCTCATGCAGTATTTAAAAATAAAATTTTCTGGAAAGTTTTTATTTTCCCGCTATCTTTCCTCGACTTTACCCGGAGAAATTGTATTTTCTCTAGTATTTAGCCTACTCAATTTTTATCATGGCCGCGGATTTACACAATGGTTGAATATTTTTATCGATCTATCCATCGTGAAATTTGTGTTGTCTACTTTATTTAGTGTTTTGATTGTACCGATCACCAATATCAGCCGACATCTTCTAGGTCTAGCGGCTTACGGGCAAAGCACGGCTTTCGTACAACCTTTCCCGTTTAAACATTCTTTTACAGACGAAACCGCGCTTCCTTAAGTACACCCAGAATCTCAAGACTCTCTTCTTCAGTAATAGAAATAATTGCACTATTGTGATTCTCAGGAATTAAACTCAATTCACCTTGAGATGAAATAGCAAGACGTCTAAAAACCACTGTGAATTTATGATTGTGAAATATCCTAGCCAAGACATAATCTTGATGAACCGCAGAATGCTTAGGCTCAAAAATTAAAATCGAATTTTCCTTAAATTTATCATTCATGGCTGGATCGTTTTCAATTTCAATGGCAAAAGCATTGGCATCTTCATCATTCAAACTGCTAATGTGCGAACAAGGAGCAAGCTGATTAAGCGATAAACTGTGTTGCAACTCAGACAAAGCATAGACATTAATCACGACTCCTCTGGCTTGAATCAGTTTAGGATATTGAGGACCTTGCCCTGTGGCAATCCAAGTAGGACTCATCTGAAAAATATCGGCTATCTCAGAGATAAATTTTGGGCGCTTTTGGTGTTTCAGAATATAATTTAAAGCTTGCTTAGAGATCCCTAGCTTAGCCGCCAGCCACTGCTTACTGCACCCCCTATCCAATAGCAGCTGTTCAATGCGATCAGCCACTCCTGGTTTAAAATCTTCGTCTAAAATATTGACATGTACATCGCTGGGATCAGGCATTTTGTTCCTAAATTTCTACTGATAAGGTTCCAATATCAAGTTATAATGCAGGGGTCTTATTGATAAGCCTTGCCGATCTTAACACATTTCTGGCCTGTTGATATCAGAGCCGTACCGTCCGATCGGGCTTGAAAATAATTCACTTTTCTGATCTTAAAGGCTCAAAACAGCTTTACAATAGTAAAAATATAGCGTATATTTTTACTATTGTAAAGCATAAGATTCTCCGGATAATAACAGTGCCGCAAAGCACCTAAAATGAGGCCCTTCACCTCTTGCCCTAAAGGAAGGATTGACTCACCAAGAAGGCTAGGATCAGCTTTCTTGGCAGTCTATTTAAGAATAAATAGCCCATATAGAGCCTATAAAGGCCAAACGCTTGTTGAACACAAGTGAGGATTAGCGAAGGGTTTTTTATATGTAACACCCTGGGACGCCAGGGTGCTTTTTTGCCCAGTCTTTAATCTAACGACTCGTACCTCTTTTTATGAGTTGGTGATGACGGATAACAAACCCAGCTGCGCATCAACGCCGTCCATTGCAAAACTTGCGATATTAAAATCCCGCAGACACACTCCGTGCATTAAGCGCATGAGCAGATCAGACTTATGCCGCCATAAGCCTTGGTCTAGATACGCTCTCACTCACTTCCTCCGTTCTTTTCATGCGAATACTGACTTGTGAGATTATCTTGCCCTGATCCTCTTGCCAGCTCATATTCACAGAAACCCGAATATCTGCTATCATATTTCTTATTCTTTCAACTGAATCAGGGGTTTATGATGGGCAAGCGTGTCATTCTATTTATTTTAACGAACTTAGCGGTCATGGTGGTCGCCTCAATTGTGTTGAGCATTTTTCATGTTACGCCTTATTTAACTCAAAAGGGCTTAAACTATCAATCCTTATTTATCTTCGCCTTAATTTTTGGCTTTTCTGGCTCTATTATTTCCCTATTATTGTCTAAAACCATGGCCATTCATGGCTTTGGGGTACAGAAAATCCAAAACCCTAAAAATGCCTCTGAAAGCCAGCTGTTCTCTACGGTACAAAGACTGGCGCAAAAAGCGCAAATCGCCATGCCTGAGGTGGGTATTTATGACAGCCCCAAACCCAATGCCTTTGCCACCGGTTGGAACAAAAATAAGGCTCTAGTAGCGGTCTCAACGGGTTTACTACAAAACATGAATCAAGAAGAATTGGATGGGGTTTTAGGGCATGAAATTTCTCATATTGCCAATGGCGATATGGTCACCATGAGTTTATTACAAGGTGTACTGAATACTTTTGTCATCTTTTTTGCTCGGATTGCCGCCTTTTTAGTCTCACAATTCTTACAACGCGATGAAGAAAACAGCAGCATTTCTTATATGGCTTATTGGGGGATCAGCATCTTATTTGAGATTCTCTTTGGGATTTTAGCAAGCCTCGTGGTTTTGGCCTTTTCACGTTGGCGTGAATTCAGAGCCGATGCGGGCTCTGCGCAATTGGTGAATAAGAGCAGTATGATCGCTGCTTTACGCCGCTTACAGCAGATCACAGCCGCGGCCCCTGAAGATAAGCGCGTACCCTCAATGGCGGCCTTTAAAATTTCTGGGAAAAGTCATTTCGGTAAGCTTTTTGCCAGCCATCCTCCTTTGGAAGCTCGCATCGCGGCTTTAGAACGCAGTTGAAGTGTGCTTAAAACTGGAAGGTTTGCCCTTTGGCAACAAAGCCTTGAAAACCATCTGCTTTAGCATCCGGTAAAGGCCCAGGGTTATAATGGTATAACCACATTTTCTCACGAAGTTTAGGATCGAGTGTTAATAGCTCGGTGTAATTGGCGTGAACGCCACTGGGGATCTTGCTGGTTTCACAATCTTGAAAAATAATGTCTGCCCAACAATAAAAATCAAAGATCTGTGTGGGCGCAAACTGAGTGTCTGTGGTAATGAACACTTTGGTGCCATTGGCATTAAAGACTAAGCCAAAGCTAGGCAAGATCTTAAACCCGCTCATCACATGAACGGTTTGTACGGTCTGCAAAGTAAATTTATGCCACATAAATTCTTCATTATCATTGATGAGATGCACTTTAAAATAGGTCGTGAGATCGGCGATACTGCCTTGTAAGGAAGTCATGCCTCCGGACAATACTTTATTCCACAAAGGCGCGCGTAAAGAATGATGAATGTATAAATTAGGGCGGTTGGCGCTGGGATCGAAATAAGTGGTAAAACCCAACCACTCCAAACCACCGGCATGATCGGCATGTAAATGACTGATGTACACATCTTGGATGTCTTTATAGGAATAGCCTAATTCAGCCAAAGACAATCGCGCATCTGAGCCGCAATCAATCAATAATTTAGCATCATTATCATCCACCAATAGCATATTCGAGTGGTAATTCCCAGAATTGATGGTGAAGGCCGATCCCGTTCCAAGAAAAATAAGTTTCATCCGTTTAAAATCCCGCTTTAGCTGTCAAAATACAAACACACTCATATGAAAGGATATCTCATTTAAGCTCCACTTGCCAGTTTACTTAAGAACATTACGCTGATCTTAAGCTTTTCTTCAGCAATGGCTTCCCCTTTTTAAGTCACCAAAAAATCTGTAAAGGTTTGATAAGGGCCCCGTATAGAACTCACATCTTCAACCTTTGCTCTGGGAGGCCCTTCCCATAACCATTCCTCTAAAAGATCCAAAGCCTCGGGCTCACCGCAGGCAATGACTTCAACCGAACCATCGCCCAAATTAAAGGCGCGTCCGGTTAAATTTAAGGCCAATGCTTTTTGCTGCGTGGCTCTACGATAGAAGACATTCTGTACTTGGCCCACAATTTTAAATTGCCTACATTCTTTACTCACGTTTCAGCACTCACCTTCAACTTAAGACACTTCAATTTGATCCATCATAGCTTCGAAAGAGAAGAATTTCAACTCTTTACCGCTCTGCCAACTCCTCCCGAAAAACGCGCAAGGAGAACTTTCACTGACACGAAAATTTGCAGGAGATCTCTTTAACCTGCTCCAGGCAATTCATGGAGCATTTCATTACTGGTGTGAACAATCGCATCAATAATCGGTGGTTCTGTGATGGCATGCCCTGCATCACGAATAATTTTCAACTGTGAACCTGTCCAAGCATGATGTAGATCCCAGGCATTTTCCAACAAACAAACCATATCATAACGCCCATGAATAATAGTCCCTGGAATTTTGGCTAAGGTCAGGATATTATCCAGTATTTGCCCATCAGGGATGAAACAGTTTTGTCTAAAATAATGACAGCTGACTCTAGCCAAAGAGTTGGCGTGTGAGGGTTCTCTAAAATGCTCAATCCGCCTTTGTTGCGGTTCTAGAGTGGTTGACTTTCCTTCCCAAGAACCCCAGGCTTTAGCGGCAACACGACGCACCAAATCATCTGCGCCCGTCAAACGATTATAATAAGCTTCCAGTACATCCCCTTGCTCCGCTACAGGAATAGGAGCTAAGAAGGCTTGCCAATAATCAGGAAAAATACGTCGCGTCCCATCTTCAAAAAACCACTGAATGTCTTTAACACGCCCTAAGAAAATACTCCAGAGCAACAGCGCCTGTATCCGATCGGGGTGCTCTTGGGCATATAAAAGCGCAAGCAGACTACCCCAGCCTCCGCCGGCCAGAATCCAGCGATCGACATGCAAAGTTCTACGGATAATTTCCATATCGCTTAATAAATCTTGGGTGGTATTATGCTCTAGGCTTGCCAAAGGAGTCGATTGACCACAACCGCGTTGATCAAAAAGGATAATGCGATAACGTTCAGGATCGAATAGGCGGCGGTGGATAGGCTCTGAAAATCCTCCAGGGCCACTGTGTACCAGCAAAACAGGGATCCCATAAGGGCTTCCCGATTCCTCAACATAGAGTTTATGACCACCGCTGACAGGTAGACTGTAAATTTCATTGACTTTCAAAGGAGGAAAACAGTTGTACATGCAATCGCCTCTAATCATTTCATATCCTTCATAGAATATAGGCAATAATCAGAGTTTTTGCTAGTTTTGACCATCTCCTCATTGTAAAATGGGAGATAATGACTGATAAGCATCTGCGGCTGTAAAAGCTATACCGCCATTTTCGCGAAATAGTGTACTGCTGGCCGAAGGAAGCTTTGCTTATCCTAGCCAGCAGTACAGTTTACACATTCTGAAGTGCTGTTCCAGAAGCTTGCTCTATTAACCCTTTTCTGTAATCATATCGCATCAATATCCTTAAGGAGCGCTCTGAATATGGCTAAAAAATCTATCCCTTACCATTGGGAAGATCCCTTGCTGCTGAATGAACAATTGACAGAAGAAGAACGTCTGATCCGCGACAGTACCGCTCAATTTGCCGCTGAAAATCTTATGCCGCGGGTACTCAAGGCCTATCGCGAAGAACATTTTGACCCTCAGATCATGAGAGAAATGGGCGATGCCGGTTTATTAGGAGCCAGCTTACACGGTTATGGCTGTGCAGGGGTTAATGCTGTGAGCTATGGTTTGATTGCCCGCGAAGTTGAACGCGTGGATTCCGGCTATCGCTCAGCCATGAGTGTACAATCTAGTTTAGTCATGTTTCCAATTTACAGCTATGGCAGCCAAGCGCAAAAAGAAAAATATTTGCCAAAGTTAAGAACGGGTGAATGGATTGGTTGCTTTGGTTTAACTGAGGCCAATCATGGCTCCGATCCTGGCGGTATGGAAACTCGGGCGAAAAAAGTGCCGGGTGGTTATTGTCTGCAAGGTTCTAAAATGTGGATCACCAATTCACCCATTGCCGATGTCTTTATCGTATGGGCTAAAAATGAGGAAGGCCGAATCGAAGGGTTTATTTTAGATAAAGGCATGAAAGGTTTATCCGCGCCCCTCATTGAAGGCAAATGTTCCTTACGCGCTTCTATCACGGGCGAGATTGTCATGGATGAAGTTTTTGTGCCCGAAGAAAATAAAATGCCTGAAGCCAAAGGTTTGGGTGCTCCTTTTGGTTGTTTGGAAAGCGCTCGCTTTGGCATCGCCTGGGGCGCTTTAGGAGCCGCAGAATTTTGTTGGCAGACCGCGCGACAATATGTGTTGGATCGCAAACAATTCGGCCAACCCTTGGCGGCCAATCAATTGATCCAATATAAATTAGCCGATATGCACACGCAATTGGCTTTAGGCCTACAAGCCTGTTTACGTGTGGGGCGATTAAAAGATGAAGACAAAGCGGCCAGTGAATGCATTTCGCTGATTAAACGCAATTCTACCTTGGTGGCCTTAGACATTGCTCGACAAACGCGTGATATGTTGGGCGGCAATGGTATTGTCGATGAGTTTCACATTATTCGTCATATGAATAATTTAGAAACCGTCAAAACTTATGAAGGAACAGCCGATATTCACGCCTTAATTTTAGGCCGCGCGATTACAGGGATCCCTTCTTTTCAAGCCCTGGGAGATCCGAAAAGGAGTTAAAGTGATGAATCGAGAGATCATGCGTTATGATGTTTTAATTGTAGGCGCAGGTCCTGCAGGCTTGGCTGCTGCTATTCAATTGCGAAAACTGTCTTCTGAGATCAATGTCTGCATCGTTGAAAAAGGCTCTGAAGTAGGCGCGCATATTTTATCAGGAGCGGTCATTGAACCACGAGCCATCGCCGAATTATTTCCGGATTGGAAAGAACGACAAAGCGTACTCACTGTTCCCGTCACTGAAGATCGTTTTTTATTTTTAAGTCAAAACAAAGCATTTCAAGTTCCTACTTTTATTTTACCTAAAGCCATGCACAATGAAAGTAATTATGTGGGTAGCCTGGGTTTAGTCTGTCGTTGGTTGGCCAAAGAAGCCATGGATCTCGGTGTTGAAATTTACCCCGGATTTACCGCCTCTGAAATTGTATTCGGGGATCAAGGTCAAGTGATCGGGATCGCCACAGGAGATATGGGGGTTGATAAAAGAGGAACACCCAAAGCCAATTTTAGCCCCGGCATTGAGTTGCACGCTAAATACACTTTATTTGCTGAAGGTTGCCGCGGTTATTTATCAGAACAATTAATGGCGCGCTACGGTTTGCGCAAAACCGCAAACCCACAAACTTATGGTTTAGGGATCAAAGAAATTTGGCAGATTCAAGCTAAGCATCATCAGCCCGGTCTAGTGCAACACAGCGCGGGTTGGCCTTTACCTTCAGAAGTGTATGGCGGTTCTTTCATTTATCATTTAGCGGATCAGAAAATTGCCGTGGGGTTTGTGGTCGGTTTGGATTATCAAAATCCTTATCTGGATCCTTTTATGGAAATGCAACGCTTTAAAACACATCCTGCGATCCGTTCTATTTTTGAAGGCGGCCAGCGTTTATCCTATGGTGCGCGTGCGCTCAATGAGGGCGGTCTACAAGCCATTCCTGATTTGATTTTTCCAGGAGGGGCTTTGATTGGTTGTTCTGCTGGATTTTTAAACGTTCCCAAAATCAAAGGCAGCCATACGGCTATGAAATCAGGGATTTTAGCCGCTGAAGCGATTGTTCAAGCACTGCAAAAAAATGCAGCGGGCACTGATCTTCTAGAACAATATCCTGTTGCTTTAAAAAAATCTTGGATCTATGAACAATTGTATCCCGCACGAAATTTCAGACATTATTTTCGTTATGGTTTACTCAAAGGCACTGTATTGGCAGGCTTAGATCTCAAAGTCTTTAAAGGCCGTAGCCCCTGGACTTTGCAAACGCATGAAGAAGATCGGAACGCTTTAAAAAAAGCCGCGCAGTGCACGCCCATTGCGTATCCTAAGGCCGATGGGATACTCACTTTTGATAAAACAAGTTCTGTCTACTTATCCAATACTCTCCATGAAGAAGATCAGCCCTGCCATTTGAAATTAAGCGATCCCGCTAAAGAATTGACTGTGAATTATGCAGAATACGATGCCCCTGAACAACGCTATTGTCCCGCAGGCGTTTATGAAATCGTTCAAAAAGACCATCAACCCAGCTTACAGATCAATGCCGCCAATTGCGTGCATTGTAAAACCTGCGATATCAAAGATCCGGCTGATATCATTCGCTGGACTGTGCCCGAAGGTGGCAGCGGGCCGAATTATAGTGAGATGTGAATCTTTAAGGCTTTGCATTGGCTTCTTAGTACAGATGTGTCTACATTTTACCTCGCATGAGTTTAACTGCTTTGTCCGGTAAAGTGTAGACACATCAATGTCTTCATCATAACATTTAGGTTTTTTATGGATTTATATCTTTGCATGCAACAGTTTGTCGCCGTAGTACGTTATAAAAGTTTCAGCCGTGCCGCCAGACATTTAAATTTAAATAAACCCACTTTGAGCAAACACATTCATTGGTTAGAAGAAACTCATTTAAACACAAAACTATTAGAACGCACCACGCGTAAATTGTTCTTGACAACAGCCGGAGAAGCTTATTACCAACAAGCAGAAAAAATATTAGCGGAAATTGAAGCAAGCAAACGTATCGTGCTCGAATCCGAGGGCGAGTTACAAGGCACCATCACTGTGGCAGCACCTGTTGTCATACACAATAGCTTATTATTGCCTGTTTTGAAAAATTTTATGCTACAGCATCCAAAAATCAAAATTCATTTCGCGGATGAAAACCATCCTACCGTGCTCATGGAAGGATGCGTTGATATACTTATCAGCTCTTTCGATATCGATGAAGCACAGTTTATAAAAATAAAATTGATAGAGAGTGAACGCAGATTGTTTGCTGCTCCAGAATACATTAAAAAATATGGTGTGCCTAAAACGCCGGCAGAATTGCAATGTCATCGCTGTTTAATCAACAAAACGCTGCCACTGCCCTGCGCCTGGACTTTTGAAAATGGTGAAACCATCGAAGTCTCAGGATCATTCTCATCCAATAGTGGCTCGGCACTCATAGCCGCTGCCATTCAAGGCTTAGGCATCCTCTGGACAAGTGAACACGCCGTTGCCACAGAAATCACATTAGGTCTATTACAACGGATCCCCTGCATTGCACCCAGTCCTAAAATTGGCTTATATCTCTATTATTTACCAACATTGCCGAAAAATCGTGCACGAATATTAGCAGAATATTTGCGTGACAAGATCAGCAAGGCTATTTAGCAACATTCAACATACCCCTCACTGCTTAAAGGATTATTTCCTTAAGGGAAACAAACTCTGTCCTTTTTCAGCGCATAAAATGGCTAAATCGCGCGTATAATACCCATCATGGAGTTTCTCCTCAGGGACCGAGTTAAATCATTATTATTGAGGAAAATATCATGCCACAAGAAAACAATACAACAGAAACAAAAACAGAAATCAATATTCCATTGTTAAATGGGATGGCCGCGCAAGGCCCGCTTTTTGTCGCAGCACAATTCACCAATGCTTTTAAAACCGCTAAAGAACAACTGAATAGCTTATTTAAGTGGCTGCCGGCTATTTATGGCCCGCTGTCAAAAACACTGATAAGCTTGGTTGCCATCACCGTTCTCATTGAAAACATCTTAAATATCAAAGAGGTTATTGATATGGCGCTAACCGAGGAAATAGCAGCGGCAGACCGAAATAAAAAATTGCTCAGAATGGCGCTGAGCATCTTAAAAGCAACCGTCATAGGACTATTGACCGCAGTCACCTTTGGTGTCGCCGGTGTTACCATCATGATTGCGGCCATCGCTTTCCCTGTCATGATAGGGTTGGAGTTGGCCTATGGGATCGGTGAAATAGCCTATGACAAATTAGTCACTTTACCGCGCCAGGAAAGAGATTTTCAAGAAAAGAAACAAGCTTATCTGGCGATTAAAAATCTAGATACTATTTCTACGCAAGTAAAACAGTTCGCCAAGATAGATGCGCGCATCGCTCATACCACACTTTCCGCCACTAAAGAAAATCTAATCTATCAACAAGATATCGCTCAATTTAAAACGGTTATTCTAGCTGGCGCCATCATGACTCTTTTTGCACCGACAATGATCCTAGGATTTGCCTCAGCTGCGATTGGGTTTATCGGTGTGATCGGTAATGCCATTGCACAAACTAAATTGAGCATTGACACGACAGCCAAGTTGCAACGCTTAGAAACTCAAAAAGCTACGCTGTTAGAATGTAGCAATAATGACAACTCACTTGTAAATAATCATGATTTCACAAGTGAAGCTCAGATACCTGCCCCAATGGCATCGATTAATGCTACAGAATTTGATTTCACCTCGAATTTTGGTAGAGGCTCTCCAGCACTGTTCAGGGCGAGCGGCGATAATAGCCGATCATTGTTGGGTGATCCAGATGATCCATCAGACGTCATTACTAGAGGACTTGTTCAGTCACACTATTGAGAATGATAAAAATTCCAGGCAAAAAAAAGCCCCAACAAGGCGTCGGGGCTTGGCATTAACATTATGCCGTTAGGATCCTCCTAACAATATATTCAGGAGGATTAGCGAAGGTAAACAATGCGTCTTAACACTGCAAATGGCAAGATTAAGACACGAAACAGTTGCAAAGCATAACAGAGACAACACTCAAAATAAAAAAGTACTGTCTTCTCATTCCTTTCCCGGGTATCCTCGTTAGGTCCTTCTAACTTCCCCGTAGCTGCCATTCTTTGACAGCCCCCATCCTAGAGCATCCTTGAACTGTTCGTTCCTGAACATACAAACATTGTACCAGACACAGGGAAAAAGGCAAGGGGAAATTTTATGATAAACCAGCCAATGCCCAAGAAAATTTTGGCTTATATTTCAATATAAATCAATAGCTTAAGTTTAAAAGCAGCCCTTTTATTTTGAAGAATTCCAGATTACCGACCATTTCTTTAAGAAATTTCGTACAGAAACCTCAGGCTATTTATAGAAAAACTTTCTATATAAAACTCAGAAATGCACTAAAGTTCATAAAACTGACAAGAATCATTAAAATCCAGTACTTTTTCCTATCAACTCTTGCAGCACGCTCTGTGCACTCGGTCCTGGAACCAGAAAAGAACTGTCTTTCGTACTGCCATCGGTTTTCCCAATAATAAATGCGGGCGTACCAATCAATTGTAATTGCTTAGCCAAGTCTTGATTAGCCTTAATATCTACATTGAGGCTGGGATCATTCATATCTTGTTGCAAACGCTGCATATCAATTCCTAAAGATTGCGCAACCCCTAGAATTTCATCGTTGGAGAAAGGGATACTGGCATTCATCAGGGCTTGATGTAAAGCCTCGTATTTGCCCTGTCGCGCGGCAGCCAAACCCGCCTTGGCAGCAAAGTATGAAGGCCCGCCAAATAAAGGCCATGATTTATACACCACTCTTAAATTAGGGTTGGCTTTTTGCAAAGCGCTTATCGTAGCCGTCATCGCCCGGCAATGAGGGCATTGATAATCAAAAAATTCGACTAAGGTCACATCCCCTTTAGGATTTCCAGTCACTGGGCTGTTCGGATCGTGAAACAATGCTTGGCTTAAAGCGGGGATCTTCGTTTGCGCCTGTTGTTCTTGTGCTTGCATTTGCGTTTGCTGTTGCTCTTGTAATTTTTGAGAAACTTGAACTAAGATCTGCGGATTTTTCAATAAATAATCATGCACAATCTGTTCTATTTGCGTTTGTTGGGCTGGTGTAAATGGGACCGGAACCGGATTATTAGCGGCTTGCGCTAACCCTACAATAGCCAGTAACCCTAAGGCTGAAATTTTAAATGCAAAAGACTTCATTGTTTGTTCCTTTGATATGAAGGGAATGAGACCAACACCAATGCCAGTAAAATCACTAAAGTTGCATAAAGATCCGATGAGGTTAATCGTTCTTGATAAATGATAAAACCCCAGAACAGCCCCGTTAAAGCGACAATACCACCGACCAAGCTATAATACACAGGTCCTGCACGAGCAATCAAGATAAAAAAGAGAATATAGCCGGCAGAAGATAAAATAATTTCCAAGAGAATCACCCCTTCCGCTGGAGAAAAACTAAGCGTCAAGGGATAAAAACCACCGACAGCGATCATCAAGGGTAATAAAAACAAAGTAGAAAACCCTAACATCCCTGCGGTTAAACTAATGGCTGCAGTACCTTGTGGGCGTTTTTTATGAATATACAAAGCTGCACAGGCAAAAGATAAAGGTGAAATTAACGCCAAGCAAGCCCAAAGATTTAAATGCCCTGCAATCAGCGCCTGACTCAAACCCACAATCGATAGAATGCCTAAGACTCCGGCAATCACGCCTATACAGCGCAACCACTGGAAACGTTCTAAGCGAAAAGCCAGCGCCAAAGGATAGGTTAAAATCGGCACCGTATTGACAATCACGGCCAAAATTCCTGCGGGTAAATGTGCAGCCACAAAATACATATTGGTATTGGGCAAAGCAATGCCTAAAAACCCCGTGATGGCATAATAGCGCAAATGAGCTTTATCATAAGGCAAACCTTGACGGGTTAAAAATATAAAACCCGTCACCAATAAGGCCGGCCCCAAGGATTGCCAAAAGGCATAGCCCAAGGGCATGACCCCATGAGTCATGGCAAATTTAGCTAAGGTATACCCCGAGCCCCAAATAAAACCCAGTAGGACCAAAAGCCCTAAAGAAACACTGTTTGCTTTGAAACCTTGAAAGCGCATGCCCCAATAGTCCTAAAAAATAATCGTGCACGAATTATAATCTCATTCACGGCAATTTGCACGGGATATTGAGCGCTTATTAAAAAATATGGTATCATTTGCCAGATTAATAGGATTCATTTTAACGAGGTCTTTATGAAAACACTACAGTATAAACACTGGCTCTTGGGCGCAAGCTTAGCGATTAGCTTGTTCAATTTCAGCACTGCATTCGCCAGTGAAACCGTCACCATCCCTTTGATTGGCGATAATAAATGGCATTGTTCTGCCCATGATAATTCCCGTAGACAATGGAGCGCTGATGGCCGCGATTATGATCATGCCAGCGATAATGCCATCGATGCCTGCAAGAAACACAGCGATCATCCGCGTGATTGCCAAGTACGCCGCAGCGATTGCCATCACTAAACTATTGGGATAAGTTAAAGTTCTCTCGCCGCTAGTCTGCAGTACTGTCCGGAGAAAACAGATAGCTCCCCTCGCCCAGTACTCTGGGAGAGGGGTTGGGGGAGAGGGGCTTAAAACAACAAGGGAATTCCTAAAGAAAAGAAGATAGAGAGCAGAGCCAGAACGAGCTAAGAGCAGCTCACCCTCGGTCAAACACGCCGTGAATACATACTTGTAGATATTGTCTTAAGTGTCAATAGCTTTTTTCATTTTTTCTCACTTTTTTTGCTGAGTCGTTAAAACTTATTCATCTCACCGAACGAGCCGCTG
>VFKP01000054.1 GCA_009885495.1 Gammaproteobacteria bacterium
CCGGATCAGTCAGAAAAATGAGATGCCTTCACTGGCTAGTTTGATCCAGAGCTCTGGAGCCTACAACGGTGGATAGGAGGATTTACCCTGGGATTTGAAAGGGATACCCCTTTTCTGTTAAAATAAGACCCCATTTCAACGCCCTCTCATCAGCCTCATAGGAGCTTTTTATGGCTAAAAAGAATATCTTCTACGCTCAATCCGGTGGTGTCACTGCAGTCATCAATGCCACTGCTTGTGGCCTGATTGAAACGGCGCGCGAACATAAAAAAGAGCTGGGCAAAGTCTTAGTCGGCCGTAATGGCATCCTGGGAGCTTTACATGAGGAACTCATTGATACCAGCCTAGAATCCAAGGCGAATATCAGAGGACTACGCCATACTCCCGCTGGCGCTTTTGGTTCCTGCCGTTATAAACTTAAAAGCCTTACAGAACATCGGGCCGAGTATGAACGTCTGATTGAAGTCTTTGCCGCACATGATATTGGCTATTTCTTTTACAATGGAGGCGGCGATTCACAAGACACCACGCTTAAAATGGCCCAGATGAGTCGCGAATTGGGTTATCCCTTGCAATGCATTGGCATTCCTAAAACGGTGGATAATGATCTGCCCATCACAGACAATTGCCCCGGCTTTGGCTCTGTCGCTAAATACGTGGCCGTGTCCATTCGCGAAGCTGGCTTAGATGTGGCTTCGATGGCTGAAACCTCTACTAAAGTATTTGTGATGGAAGTCATGGGCCGGCACGCCGGTTGGATCGCTGCTGCCGCAGGCTTAGCCGCGACAGAAGAAGGCCAAGCGCCGCATCTCATTTTATTGCCTGAAGTGGCTTTCGATCAAAAGGCTTTTTTAGCCGCAGTGAATAAAACCGTTAAAAAACACGGGTTTTGCGCCATTGTGGTCTCGGAAGGTTTGCGCACGGCTTCCGGCGAATTTGTGGCCAGCGCAGGCTTAAAAGATGCTTTCGGCCATACCCAATTAGGCGGTGTGGCGCCTGTGATTGCGCAATTGATTAAAAGCGAACTGGGTTATAAATACCATTGGGCCGTGTGTGATTATTTGCAACGCGCCGCACGCCATATTGCTTCAGCCACAGATGTAGAACAGGCGTATACTCTAGGGCAAAAAGCGATTGAGTTTGCTTTACAAGGCAAAGATCGCATCATGCTGACTTTAGTGCGCAAACCCGGTGCTCGCTATCGCTGGTCTGTGGGCAGTACCGCTTTAGACAATGTGGCCAATCAAGAAAAAACTTTGCCTAAGCATTTTATTACCAAAGACGGTTTTGGTATTACCAAGGCTTGTAAAGACTATCTGGAACCCTTAATTCAAGGTGAAGATTACCCTCCTTATAAAAAGGGTTTACCGCAATATGTAAAATTAAACAATCAACTATTAGCCAAAAAAATAAAACGCCATTTTCAGGAAAAACACTGAAATGTCACTTTTCCCTAATTGCATAGACACTAAGATCAACAGTGATTGGCTGCGCGAAATGCTGCATTATTTATGGGTGGGATTGCTGGCCACGGGCAGTCAATATCTATTATTGATTGCCTGCGTAGAATTCTGGCATTCCACGGCCGTGCTGGGATCCAGTCTGGGTTATGTGCTGGGTGGGGCTGTGAATTATGGCTTAAATCATCGACACACTTTTGAATCTGAAAAAGCGCATCGTATTGCTTTAAGCCAATTTATTGTGGTGTTCATCATCGCTTTTGTATTAAATGCCACGCTCTTGCATTGGCTAGAAAATAGTTTGCAATGGCATTATCTGTACGCGCAATTTTTAACGACCTTTTTGGTTTTGGGATGGAATTATTCGGCCAGTAAGTTTTGGATCTTTGCTAAAGCTTAATCACTGAATTTCAATACAAACTGCCCCAAATCCGCCCCCAGAAGTTCGGGGGTATTCAAATGAGCGTAATGACCGCCTTCCACCATCCATTCTTTGAAATGATGGAACTTTGTTTTTCTCAAGGTTAAAAGAGGATGTTCTATCAATAATCCTCTTCTGGATCGAAATAATAAAACCGGGCAATGCAGATTGTCAATGCATTTTAACACCGCTGTTTCCGTAAATAAATGTTCACTGGGTAATAATAATCGCAAATCAAATCGCCAGGAATAACCCCCTTCCACTTCGTGCAAACCACGACGCGCCAAGATTTCTAAGGCCGCTGGAGTTAATTCATTCACTTTGAGTCGAGAAGCATAAGCGGCTTTTAAATTAGGATAAATCGTGTGTTCTGAAAAAGCAGAACGCGCTGTCATTTTAAGATAAAAGGTTTTGAGTATCTCACTCACCTCATAAATCTCAGTGGATAAGGGCCCCAAACTGTCTAAAAGCACCAGGCCTTTGACTTGTTCTGGCATCATTGCGGCCAGTAAAACACCCAAGGCACCGCCCCTAGAATGGGCAATAATCAGATAATGTTCGAAGGCCAAAGCTTTAACCAAGCCCTCTAAACGCAGCGCTTCTAAACGCAATTCATAAGATTGATCGGGGGGTAAATGTGAAGATAAACCTTGTCCTAAAAGATCCAAAGCTAAGAAATAGCAGTTTTTCGGTAATAAGGGGGCTAAGGCATCAAAACTGCCGGAGTTATCCAACCAACCGTGTAAAGCCAAAATAGGAAAGCCTTCGCTATCGCCCCATTGACGCCCTTGCCAACGATGGCCGTCCACTGTCAAACTCCATTCCTCTCCTTGATATTTCACGCTGATCCTGCTCCTTATTATTTTTGCAGATCCGATAAAAAACTCAGTGATTGATATTGACTATTGCCTAGAGCCAACCAGAAAGATCGAGACATCGCTGAAATTTCAGCTTGATAATGTGATGATAACAAAATTTTGGCTGAATCTGGAGACAGCGCGCAGATCCACAGGCTCTGCTGACAATCTTTGACGTTCAAAACATCGCTGAGTTGATTGGCACAACTCCAAAATACACGCCTATTCTCATTTTCAATCATTAAACCATCTGCTTTCGCTTTATAAACATAGACGGCCCAAGCTCTGGGTGCCAAGACTTGCGTTAAACCCGCGCTGGCACCTTGATGACCCTGTGGAAAATCAATCACCAAGGGATCATCATATTGATTGCGCAATAAAAAAATTTGATCCTCTGAGCCTTGCCCAAAATGAACGGCTCGATTTTGCATTTGCACCTGATCCGCTAGGCAATGCAAACTCGCGTTTTGATCCTGCGCTTGGATCTGCACACTGCCTATCAAAAGGAGAAGGATGGCTGTAAACCTAATCCTCATCCGAACCTCCCTCTTCGGTTTTCAATGAAAAAGAACTGCCACAGCCACAAGTGGTTTGCGCCTGGGGATTACGAATGATGAATCGCTGCCCTTCCACATCGTCTTTATAATCAAGCTCAGCACCCGTTAAATACTGTAAACTCAAAGGATCGATTAAAATAGTAATACTAGGGCATTTTTCATAAAAAGGACTGTCTTTCTCCAGAGCACAATCGATCAGCGTATCGTCTTCTTTTCGTTCTTCATCGAAAATGAAACCATATTGAAATCCCGAACATCCGCCCCCTTCAATATAAATACGCAAACACAAGTCGTCTTCATCTTCTTCGATGAGCAGTTCTGCGATGCGCCCTATCGATGGCGCGGTGACGCTAAGATAAGTCATATTGGGCGTGTAAAGCGTTGCTTCTGTCATGGTTAAAACCTCGTACGTCATTGCGAGCGTTAGCAAAGCAATCCAGTGAATTGACCGCAGGATTGTTACCTATTTTCTAGATCCCTGTCGCTGCGCACCTCGCAATGAGGATCTCGCATCTTCATTGACGATAGGCCTATTATCCTTGATTATTGCTTAGAGATCAAATAACCGTTCCTATTGCAGATCAGGTTTCTAACTTAATTTCTATTGATCCCATCATCAGAAATCAAGGAGTTTTAGCCAAAATTCCTAACATCAGCCATACTGTTTAAACACCCTCTCCCCCAACCCCTCTCCCAGAATACTGGGGGGGGGAGTGTCCAGCTTCAGCTAAGCTTAGCGAGCCGCCGATACTCTAAAAATCGATGCTCATAAGGATTTTCATCATCCTTCTGCCCTAGCTCGGTTGAGACCAAGTCCCAGTCTGCTGGATTAAACAAAGGGAAAAATCGATCTCCGGCTATCTTTAAATCAATCCGGGTTAAATACAGGCGATCAGCAAATTCCAGGGCCTGAGCATAAATGTCAGCTCCGCCAATCACCATCACTTCTTCTGCCTTGGCACACAAATCCAAGGCTTGTGCCCAGTGATGAGCGATATCACAGCCCTGGGCCTGAAACTGTAAATCACGCGTTAAAATAATATTCTGCCGCTGGGGTAAAGCCTTCCCCAAAGACAGATAGGTCTGTCTTCCCATAATAATGGGTTTTCCCAGGGTCAAGCGTTTAAAATGTCGTAGATCGGCAGGTAAATGCCAGGGCATACGATTGCCTTGGCCAATCACGCGATCGTCCGCCATGGCCGCAATTAAAGAGATCATCATTCCAGGGCAATCCCATGAGGATGGATCCATCCTAGAAAATAGGCTGCTATAATCAGCAAAAATAAAAACAAAGATAAACCAATACGCCAGGACAAGGCCTTAGCGACACTGCTGGAGTTTTCTTTACCTTTCAATAAAAAAATCAGTCCGCTACCCAAGCTTGCGACAATGGCAAGCATAAAGATGATAATGATCCAATGCATAAAAACCTCCTTAAAACCAAGGCTTGTATTATAAGCTTTTTTTGCCTGCCTTGCGCGCTATGCGCCAAGTACGCTAAAATTCAGCCCATCGTCTTCAAAGAGGCTTTCGCATGACACCATCGCATCACAGGGCTTTTGAACAGGCCAAACGCTATATTCCAGGCGGCGTCAATTCACCGGTACGCGCTTTTGGATATGTGGGAGGAACGCCGCGGTTTATCCATCAAGCACAAGGCGCTTATCTGGAAGATATTGAGGGTAAACAGTATGTCGATTATATCGGTTCTTGGGGACCGATGATTTTAGGCCATCGGCATCCAGCCGTGATGGAAGCCGTGCATCAGGCCGTGGAATGCGGCCTAAGCTTTGGCACCCCCACTGAAATTGAAACCGCCTTGGCTGAAAAAATTTGCCAACTCATCCCCTCAGTCGATCAAATTCGCATGGTCAATTCAGGCACCGAAGCCACCATGAGTGCGATTCGTTTGGCCCGAGGCTATACCAGGCGCAATAAAATTTTAAAATTCGCAGGCTGTTATCATGGGCACAGCGATGGCCTATTAGTGCAAGCAGGTTCCGGAGTACTCACCTTTGCTCATCCCAGCTCTCCCGGGATCCCCGCCTCCATTGCCGCAGAAACCCTATTATTACCTTATAATGATATCGCTGCCGTGGAAAATTGTTTTGCGAAATACGGTTCTGAAATTGCTGGGGTGATTGTTGAACCCATCGCCGGCAATATGAATTGTATTTTACCCAAAACCGGTTTTCTAGAAAAATTACGCGCGCTCTGCTCTTTGCATCAATCGATCCTCATATTTGATGAGGTGATGACGGGATTTAGAGTGCATCCCCAAGGTGCAGAAGGTCTTTATGGCATCAAACCTGATTTAAGCACTTTTGGTAAAATTATCGGTGGCGGCATGCCCGTGGGTGCGTTTGGCGGAACCTATGAAATTATGCAGTATTTAGCGCCTTCGGGCCCCGTCTATCAAGCCGGCACTTTATCCGGCAATCCCATTACCATGGCTGCAGGATTGGCGACCTTAAATGAACTCTGCGCACATCCTGAGTCTTACGATGAACTTAAAATGAAAACCCACAGTTTATTACAAGGCTTAGAAAGCTTGGCACAAAAGCAAGGCATTGCTTTTAGCACCACGGGCGTTTGCGGCATGTTTGGGCTGTATTTTAGAGACCGCCCTCCAGAAGACTTAGATGAAGTTAAAACCATTGATGAAACTCGATTTAAAGCTTTTTTTCACAGCATGCTAGACCAAGGCATTTATTTAGCCCCTTCCGCTTTTGAGGCAGGCTTTATCTCCATGGCCCATGATGATCAGAGCTTGGAAAAAACTTTACACGCAGCAGAGCTTGCCTTTAAAAAATTGTAACGACTCCCGCCCTCAGGCAGGTACGACAAATTAATCTAAAGTCTGACGATAACGTTTACTGGCAATAAACAGCATGATAAGGGCAAACAAAACCATAGGCCATACATCAGGCCAGATCTGGTGTATGCCATTGCCTTTCAATAAGATCCCACGGGTGATCCTTAAAATATGCGTTAAGGGCAAACATTCGCCGATCGTCGTGGCCCAAATCGGCATACCGTAAAAGGGAAACATGAATCCTGAGAGTAAAATAGACGGCAGGAAAAAGAAAAAGGTCATCTGCATAGCCTGCAATTGATTATTGGCTAAAGTCGAAAACAATAAGCCCATCGATAAATTGGCAATAATAAAAGGTAATACACAGCATAAAAGTAAAATTAAACTGCCATACATAGGAACATGAAACAAAACTGCGGCTAAAATCAACACCACAATGGATTGAGCATAGCCCAATAAGACATAGGGCACCATTTTACCTATCATCACTTCCATGGGCTTTATGGGCGTGGCCAATAAGCTTTCGATGGTTCCGCGTTCAATCTCGCGAGTGATCGCTTGTGCAGTTACTGTAATCATTGAAATGGTTAAAATGGTTCCTAATAATCCAGGGACAATATTATCGCTGGTGATGTTCTCTGCATTGTACATCGGGTGACTGACAATGGTAAAACTCGGCATTTGATACTGTAAAGATTTCGTACTCCCCAATAGCAGAGGATTAAATACCGTAGTGGATAGATCCATTAAAGCTTTGGTGGCCGGACCAATGGCCACACCATCGGTGGCATCGGCTTCGACTAAGATCTGCGGTTTATCACCGCGCAATAAATCTCGAGTAAAATTGGGGGGAATGGAAAATACGAAAAGTACTTTATTTTCCCGTATTAAATCTAAAGCTTCCTTTTCAGTTGAGGGTGTAGCCACCACACGAAAATAATCCGTATTTTCAAGACCCGTTACAAAAGATCGTACATAAGCACTATTGTCTCCTAACATTAAAGCCACGGGCAAATGCTTGGGATTGGTATTAATCGCATAACCAAATAAAACCAATTCGATGACAGGGATCCATAAAATTAAACCAATGGTCACCTTGTCCCGACGCATATGGATAAATTCTTTTTTCAACATGGCCCAGAGACGCTGCCAGAAAGAGTCGATCGGTTCAACGCTAGAATAATTCATCTTAAGCCTCTTTGGGTTCTACAGTCGTCAAGGCAATAAACACATCTTCCAATCGAGGCGCAATAGGTGTCGCTATCAGCCCCTGTTGTTTTGAAAATGCCATTAAGCTTTTTTCCATCTCATCATAATGATAACCACTGACATGTAAGGTATCACCAAAACTACTCACTTGCTCCAATCCCTTCAAAACCCGTAAGGCTTGAAGATGTTGATGAATGTGATCACCGGTCAATTCCCAGGTGAATAATTGAGCATCACGTACAATTTCTTGTGGTGTACCCCGCACCAGCATATTACCATAAGCAATATACGCCAGCTGTGTACAACGCTCGGCCTCATCCATATAATGCGTAGCCACCAAGGTGGTGATCCCCTGCTGCGATAAATCATGCACTTGATCCCAGAAGTCACGCCGCGCCTTAGGATCCACCCCTGCTGTGGGCTCATCTAATAATAATAATTTAGGCTCATGTAAAATAGCACAGGATAATGCCACGCGTTGCTTCCACCCCCCAGATAAAGTGGCCACCAATTGTTTGCGTCGATCGTATAAACCCAAATCTTGCAAGGCCTGCTGAACTCGCATTTTCCGATTATTTAATCCATAAACCATGGCGACAAAATCTAAGTTTTCCTCTATATTCAAATCTTCATATAAACTAAATTTTTGAGTCATATAACCCACTTGTTTTTTGATCTCTCGCGATTGGGTTAACACATTCAGCCCCAAACACTGTCCAGAGCCTGAATCGGGTGTCAATAAACCGCAGAGCATGCGAATGGTAGTGGTTTTACCACTGCCATTTGGGCCGAGAAAACCAAAAATTTCACCCGTCTTAACCTGTAGATCAATTTCATTGACCACGACTTTATCTGCAAATTTTTTACTGAGTTTTGAAACATTGATGGCTAAACTTAAATCGGTCATGAGTTTATTCTGGAGCCTGTAAATAAACACGCACAGGGCTTCCAGGATGGAAGGTTAAAGCCAAATTTTCAGGGATACGAGCTTCAATCCGATACACTAACTTGGTCTTGGATTCCGAACTGTAAATCACGGGTGGCGTGTATTCAGCATCTTTAGAGACAAAGCTTATCTTCACGGCTTGTGCCTTTTTTTGGCCATCCACTTCAAACCAAACCGTTTGCCCGAGCTTGATGCGGCTATAGTCTAATTCAGGGATATAGAATAAAACTCGAATCTCTTTGGGGCTTAAGATCGATAATACCGCTTGACCGGCATTCACAAATTCTCGTGTGCGAAACAAAGTGTCGAACACAATGCCAGACTCTGCAGCGGTCCCTGTTTTTTGCGAAAGCTGCCAAGCATACACATTCATCAAAGATTCTGTGGCTTTAACTTTTTGTGATTGCGCTTGGATCAGATGTTCGCGAGCCCCTAGAGTCGCCTCTGCTAAACTAGCCTCTAATTGTTTAACTTCTTGAGAACGAGCATCGTAATCGGTTTGTGCCGTGTCTAAGGCGGCTTTACTCACCGCATATTTTTGATACAGCGCTTTGTTTCGATCTAAGGTGATTTTAGCCAAACTTTGCTGCACTTGTGCTTCAGACAGATTCGCGCGAATCCCCTCTAAAATGGTATCCCGCTGCCCCTTTTCCAAATCGGCTAAGGTTTCCTCTTCAGCGGCCAAGGTGTATTTAGATTGATCCAAATACGATTGCTCCGGTTCGGGATCCAACTGATACAAGATCTGCCCGGCTTTAATCGGTTGGCCGCGAACAACATTCAGCGTTTGTATATGGCCCGAAACAGCGGGTGCGGTATAGACTAAATAGGCCTCGATATAGCCTAAATAAGGAGCATTATGATGACTGCAGGCCAATAAGCCTGTCATACATATCACTGCAAATATCATCCGTTTTATCATCTAAGTTCCATCTAGAATCATTGCCATCTCTAGGGGGTATTATAGTCTTTATACTGCGTTGGAGCAACTGAAAAAGAATTTCGTAATCCCTTTCAAATCTCAGGATAATTGAAAGACAGGGGTATCTTAGACCCGGGCAAAAGAAAAACTCAAGACTTCAGTCAAATCATTTTTTTCTAACGCCAATAACACCAGACGATCGATGCCTAAAGCCACTCCTGCACAAAAGGGCAAACCGGCTTGTAAAGCGGCTATCAGCGATTCATCAAGAGGCATTTGCGCGAGACCCAAACGTTTTCGTTTGGCATTATCCGCTTCAAAACGTTGTCGTTGCACCCAGGGATCTTGTAATTCTTGAAACCCATTGGCCAATTCTAAGCCCTGCACATAGACTTCAAAACGTTCCGCCACGCATCCATACGATTCTTCGCGAGTTTGTGCCAAAACCGCTTGACTGGCAGGATAATCTTTGACAAAAACAATAGCCTCTTGCGGTAAGCGAGGTTCTATTAAAGTCGCCATCAGCCAGATCAGCCAAACATCCACATCTGTTTCATCCACTCCCGCGGGTAAATCAAGATTTGATTGCAGCGCTACTTGCTTTAATTCAAGCCAAGAGACTTTCCAGGGATCAAGGCTTAAATACTTTAAAAACAGATCGCGATAATTTAAGATCTGTATTGATTTCTCAGGTAAAAATAATTTTAATAATGCCGCCACTTCATCCATCAACTTAAGATAAGGCCAATCCACTCGATACCATTCTAATAAGGTGAATTCTGGATTATGATATCGCCCTTGTTCTTCGGCACGAAACACTTTGGCCATCTGATAAATCGAACCGCTGCCTGAAGCTAATAAACGCTTCATAGCGTATTCAGGTGAGGTCTGTAAATAATATTTTTTTTGAACGTCTTCAGTCGCCGCGCATTGCCAAGACTCTAGAAACGGATCGGTCGATCCTGCTCGGCACAAGAGCGGTGTCTCCACCTCAAGAACGCCGCCCAGGGCAAAAAATTGGCGGATTTCAGCTAAGATCTTCGCCCGTTGCTGCAAAACAGAAATCGTGGCTGAGCTCTGCCAACTCTTATTCGTCATCAGTGATGCCTGCCTCCGCTCTGACCTTAGCCTGTATTTTTTCTTTCAAATCACGAACAGAACTGGCTAATTCGCTGCCGGTTTTAGGAGGCAAGCTGGGCGGGGGATAGAACGTTGCCGCAGCCATATCATCCAATAATTCCATGGAAATACCTGAGGCATGACGACCGGTTTTTCCAAGCAAGCGCTCCAAACGCTCAATACAATTCTTAACCTCATTTTTTGACACAATGGGTTTTGAAAATTCCTCAAATTTTTCGCCGATCAGCATCGGCACCAAAGGATCGGTGAGCCGAAAAGGTGCAAATAGATTTAATTCACTGAAAGGTAATTCATCCCAATCGTCTTCAACAACATTGGCCACTTGTGCATGATGTCGATTTTGATACGCTTTTACGGTACGAATAGCCTTGTCAATCGTAGAGAAGTGCGCATCATCCTCTTTCATCCCTGCTGTAATAAATTGTAAATCTTCATCGACCTCATGACTCGCCTTATCAAACATCGTATCGGCATGCAAGACTGCATCGTTAAAATGCTTTTCACGCTGTTCTAATTCAACCAATAAGCCTGTGGGCGGTGCTTCCACTCGCAAGAAATGGTTTAAGCGCATTTCTGCAATCGGCGGCGGTCCTGCATAAAACATTTGTGCGCGTACAATTCTAGATTTAAAGAAAATATGCGCCTCCCCTTCACGCTGCTCTTTTAAATCAAGCAAATCAATGCGTTGCCGTTTTTCAGCAGAAGAACTGCGCGTATCCATATAATTATTCATGAGGCTTTGTGAATTCGTTTGAAAAGCATCGACCTTGGTGACATAAGATTCGCCGGCGGTTTTTGAAAACAGTTCCCAGGTTTCAGTCGGATCTTCTAATTTCATACAAATTTTAATATTGGTATTAGCGCCAATAGAGGCCGCTTCTTCTTTAGAAGCTTTTTGAAACGCAGGTAAATCTTGTCCGGCAAAAATAGCCGAAAAACCCAAGGACCGCGCCTGTGCAGGCACCACCGCAAACCCTTCAATGGCATAATAACCATATTCATCCAAAATACACATAAAAGGCGTTTTGGCATTGGTCGGTTTACGTGCAATCAAATCTCGATAAGTTCCTTCTACTTCACTGCCTAAGCCGGCTGACATCATCGCTTTAAGGGTGGAAATGATAATCTTTCCTAAATTGGCCAATTCATCCGGTGCTTTTTCCAACGCTGGCAACAGCACCACTAAAATGCGGCGATTTAAGACCACGTCTTTTAAATCCACTTCCGCCAATTTGACGCGTAAAATATGCCCGTAAGTATCCGCCAAAGAAGTGAACACCCGCGTTAGCTGCATCGTGATAAAGCCATGTTGTTCTAATACTTGCGAGACTTGTTTGCCTTTTTTGTTTTTATCATAGCCGGGTAAATTATCTAAATAATGTGAGATCGGTTGCATCACCACTTCCGGCACACCTTGTAAAGACACCGATTCCTGATGTTCTCTGGGAAAGAGTTTATCGATAACAATGCTTTCCAATTTTTCCAAACTAAAATATAAACGGATCACATGCGCATCTAATAAAATGTGTCCGGAATCACGCATATACACTAAGATTTTCATTAAAGCTTCAACAAAAGAAATAGCGCGTCCTTTCCACATATCACCATCGGGTGAAGCGGAAGAAGAATCCATCATGCTCACCACCAATTGCGATAACATACTGGACGAACCATTGGCGAAGGGATTTAAGGTATTGGAAATGCGTTTGGCTTGTCGCCCCACGATGTCTCTGGCGCCCGTCATAAAGTTAATAATCAGAATATCGTCTTCACGACCCATGGAACGGGCCATTGAAAATATCTTGGCAAATAAACCATTATCCCCTTTCCCATCCACATAAATAAATCCGCTGGAATACACTAAAGCATTGTAGGCCATCGAGATCAACGCTTCTGTTTTACCGCTACCCGTAGAACCAAAAATTAAAATATGGGTGCGCAAATCATCATTAGAAAACCAAAGCTCTTCATTATTTTTGCTGTCATTCCCCAGAAAAGCAATCCCTCTAGCCTTATTAATTTCATGTGAGCCCGCTTTCAGATCGCCATAGTCCAGCTGGCCACTGATCTGCGGCAAACGAAAAGGTAAGGTGTATTTGCGTGTCTGTTGATACCAGAATAAGCCAATTCCCACCAAGAAAAACAAATCAATTCCCGCGGGGAAAATAAATCCAACCACACCAATAAAAGCTAAAGCAGCAGCGATATTGGTAGCATCAGAACAGAAATCCCCAATACGTTGACCCAAGGTTCGCGTATCGCGGATCAGTAGATTGGGATCTTGTTCTTGTGAACTATTCAGTCCCCGCTGTACGGGTCTTCTGGCCATTGATTTAACTCCCGTTTATTATAAATTAGCCGTTTCTTCTTCAGTCGGCACATACACCATATCATTGATGGCATCCTCCAAAGCTTTAACGGCTTCCTCCACCATCGGCGACAATAGTTTATAGCCTATGGTTTTTTCAGCCAATAAATGCGCAAAAATACCCGCAACTTCTGGAAAAACCGTTTGCCGACCCACGGAATTTAAGACATACCATAAAGGCCTATCGACCGGTTTCAACCATAGAAACTCAGCTGAAGCCAAAACGCCATCGGTGCGTGCCAGTTCCAATAAAACGGCAAACACGCCATATTCAAAAGCATGGCGGGACATGATTTCCTGGATCACTTTATGATCCTGATGTTTTTTCAATAATTTATCTGCGCCACTTAAATTAAGGCTTGGGCCCGCAGCAGAAGAAGCGATCTGACGCAGCAACGCTTCAGCCGCATCGCGATCACCTAGGGCTTTAGCTGCAAAAATACCGAGCAAAGCCCGACGATGGGGTAGTAAAACCTCCGTCCCTTTCCATAAAGCGCCTAATTGGGTCACAAACACGCTGTGCGCTCGATGCTTATTCACCATTGCCTCATAGCCCAGTTCTTTGGATAAACCCGTCGCGCCCAATTGTTTGCGTTCAATATCCAAAAGCTTATGTTTTTTAGAAAATTGCATCGCCGTTAAGGCCATAGCCCAGGGCCCCGAATTAATATCTTGTTTAACCAAATCTTGTTTTAACGCCACTTCAGCATACGGCCAATTGCTCTTTTCTTGTTGGTATAAACTTTTCATATTAAAAACCCGACAAAACCGTGTGGCTGCACTGCGTCGATACACAAACACCGCTAGGATCATTAAAATAGCGCAAAGAGGATAACGTAAATATTCCCCAATGGCCGTACACACGTTCAAAACTTGCCCTATTTTCACCTGCTCGGGTGAAGCCCTTAACATAGCATTTTTCAAATCGCTGATTTTGGGATCAAAAATTTCTATTACCCTGGCTTCCATAATTTTGAGCTGAAAAACAAAGCTTATGATCTGAGCATGAAAAAAATACCAAATGATGAGCGCCAAAATAAACACCCCAGCGACGATCCATAAGATATCGGTTGCATTGTCTTGGTTTCCTGATTGCTGTTGCCCGCCACCCGCCATTATTTTATCTCCTCACTGTGCTTAATGATTCACTTCAACTAATTTATCTTTTTCAACCCAATACCATTGTTCACGATGCTTAAATTGCCGTAATTGTAATGCCTCTACTTTTTGTACCGTCAATAAAATACAATGCAAATAAGGATCTCTTTTGACAGGCGAATGTGCTGTCAAATTTTGAGACCGCTTAATGCAGGCACTAAAAAACGCATAGCTGTCATTACGCAAACTTTGTTCTGCCCATTCAAGTTCTTCATAAACTGCCAACCCATTCTTCTCGCAGTATTTGACCATCTCTAATAAAATAGGGATGCAACGTAGACCTTCAGGCTCCAGGCCTAATTTAGGCAATTGTCGGTGAAACACTCGAACATAAATCATCATTTCATCATCCTCAGGCAAATCGAGCTGATGTGCTTGAACTCTGAGGTTAGACTGCTCCAAGGGAACCTCACTCACCGTTAAATGTGAATGAAACTCATGACTCAAACGAACCAACTCATTGAGCATGATGGCAAACTGACCCGCCTGCCCAGCATAAAGGATTTCCGCTTTGTTAATCGCTTCGGCTAAATTATTTAAAAGCAGATGGTTTAAATAGGGATCGTCACGGCTGTCTTCAGCATAAATGTTTTTCTGTCTTTGCTCCAATTGCTGATTTAAAGAATAGGCCTGCTGCAATAGAGTTTGTGCAATTTCTTTTAAAGTTTGTAGGCTGGTGACCCGCGTCCCGCTGGCGGTGCGTGCAAAAGATTCTGTTTCTGGATTTTTATTTTTGATTTGAATAATTTTATCTAAAAGTTGTTCATATTGCTGACATAAGCGAACGAGTTTTTGCAAAGCAACCCCTGTGGTTGCCTGTTGATTCTGATTGACACTACCCTCAGTCATACATCAATTCATCCAAAGGTATGAATTGCCGTGAAGAGGCTGTTTTAGCCAATTCATTCATGACATCCGTGACACATAATAAACGTAAAATATCGGGAGTTACCGCATCAAAACTCACCTTAACCCCCAAGAGCGTGCCTTCGGCTTCTTCAAAGCTTGCTCCTAAACCATAGCCCAAACATAGAGAAGACAATTGTTCTGCACGACGAATAATGGCGGGAAATAAACCGATCTCCGAAAAAACTTCTGCATGAGTAATATCACGACCATTTAAGGTGAAAGCAAAATCCATGACTTTCATCACCGCCTCTAATTTTTTTTTCAAACTCATCGCGCATTCTACCTTACATTAATTTATCTTCTCGCCACCACGACCGACAGAGTTTACGTGGCCCAGCCAGAGTCGATCGCAGAATACGGGCAAACACGATCATCGTAAACCCAAATCGCTCCAAAAAGGCGAAGAAAACAGTGATCACAAAAAACACCCAAAATGTCCACCAACGGATGTGCAACAAAAACAGCAAGAAAGGAAAGGCCGAACGCGCATCGACGACAAAAAAACGCGGCGCACGCGCACTATCGCGCCAATGAGCACGAACATTTAAACGGGCCATGTTAAGCTCTCAGCCCAGTGAAAATTCATCCGATCGGTTTTTTTCATCAGTCCAGCATCCTCATTATAGGGTCTGTATTGAGTATACATCGATATGGCGTTATGATAAAGTCATTGTGCTTGAAGTGTTTAGACTTCCAAGCATCGTTAATCTGGCAAATCGTGAAAAAGGATCAAAAAATGAGGTTCTGCTTAGGAATTTTAGCCCTGTCTGTACTGCTCTGCGCTTGTACGCCCGAAGCCCATAATGCTGACAGCATCCCTAAAAGCCCAAAGCTGGATCCCGCAGAAGTTAAATTGGCCGAAGCCGCTGATTCTGTTAGCCGCTCATTACAAAGCTTGGCTGAAAACCAACAAGCCACTAATCCTCAACCCAAACATTTTAATGCTCCCGACCCTTCGGATTATGGTATGTCGAATTTGACCACCATGAATTGGTCAGGCCCGATTGAGCCTTTAGTGCAACAAATTTCCAAAGCCACCGGTTATCAATTGCGTGTCACCGGCGTATCCCCGGCTATTCCCATTTTGGTCAATATCAATGTTAAAGATGTATCCTTAGGTCAGGTTTTGCGCGATGCGGGTTATCAATGCGGCTCGCGTGCCGATATTGTGATTTTTCCTCGTTCCAAGGTGATTGAGTTGCTGTATGCGAATAATTAAACGCTGTTTTAATCCTGTTTTCTTCTTCCTGCTAGCACTCACGCTGGCTTTAAGTGCTTGTGGCGGACCTGAATATCAAACAGCCGTTTACCCTCGACATGCCGACACCACTGATCTGGCACAGATCCGCGTTTTACGACAAGTTAAAATGGAAAAACCCGATGCCGCAGACAGCATTAACCCTATGCGCTTAGAAGGATTACGACAAGCCGCGCTCACCTTGGGCGCACAAGGCGCTTTAGCCAAACGCAGCGAAGAAATGAATGCTTTATTTATGCGCGAAGCCGCCCATTTAGATCAAATCTTCAATTTTAATCTTTTAACTTTAGATCATAATGTCTTGCCCCCTATACTCACCGAAGGCGATAACACTCTGAATCTACAAGACGATGACACCATCCGCATCGCCGATCGCACTTATAGTATTGTGGCCCAAGCCCGCTTTATCACGGCCCCGCCCACCTGGCGCGATTATCTGAGCATGCATTATAAGAAACCGGATGTGCCTGATAAAACTCTGCTGCCTAAAAATCAGGCCGAGGTCGTCGAATGGCAGGCCTATGTCCAAAAAGGTTGGAATGAAGGCATGACTCAAGCTCTACAAATCTTTGAAGAAAATTTAAATCGCCTAAAACGAGATTACACCGGCATGGCCTTATACCGGGCCTTATACAATCAAAAGATGATCAGTGCGCCTTTTGTGGCTAAAGCCGATCTAGGCATCACCGGCGGTGGCGATAATTTAACCATCAATGATTCCGTATTGCGCATCACCGCTCTGCCGCAGCTGAATACTGAGGCAGAAACTTGGAAACCTGCGGTGACACAGCCGGAGTAAGCACTCCATTTTTATAATTAATGCGAAAAACCCCTAGTAAATCTATGCGCTATAGATTATACTAGCCTTGTGAGCAGCCTTAAATCGCCAATACTTATTGAGAATATGATGTTATTCAGTAAATTTTTAGATCCCAAAAATGATTTTGCCTTTAAGCAAATATTCGGCACCGAAAAAAATAAAGATATTCTGATCCATTTTATTAATGATATCCTCTGCTTTAAGGGCTCAGCACAAGTCCTGACGGTTGATTTTCTAAAAACCTCACAAGATCCCGATATTGCCTTTCAAAAACAAAGCTTAGTCGATGTCTTGTGTAAAGATGAAGCAGGACGACAATTCATCATTGAAATGCAAGTCGCCCGGACTCAGGGCTTTGAAAAGCGCGCCCAATACTATGCTTCAAAGGCCTACAGCAGGCAATTGATCCCGGGAGAAGATTACACAGAACTCAAAGAAATCATCTTTATCGCCATCACCGATTTTATCATGTTCAAGGATAAACAAGGCTATTATTCAGCCCATGTGATTCTGGACAAAGAGACTTATAGCCATGATTTAAAAGATTTTTCATTTACTTTTCTGGAATTGCCCAAATTCGATAAAAAGATAGATGAATTAGAGAATTTAATCGAAAAATGGGCTTATTTTTTCAAACATGCCGAAGAAACAAAAGAAGCGGATCTAGAACGGATCGTGGGCACCGATCAAGTGATTTCCCGTGCTTATGAAGCCTTAAACCGCTTTTCCTGGTCAGAAATTGAGCTTAATACCTATGAACAAGAAGAAAAGCATGAACGAGATGCACAATCCATCATAAGATACCAATTGACTGAGGCCAGAGCCGAAGCTAAAGCCGAAGGTAAAGCCGAAGGTAAAGCCGAAGGTAAAGCCGAAGGTAAAGCCGAAGGTAAA
>VFKP01000030.1 GCA_009885495.1 Gammaproteobacteria bacterium
ATGCGGGGACTTTGATACTGTCAAAAGCTTGTCGTATCTTGTCTGAGCAAAGTTGTATTTCGGCGCTTTTAAATCATGAAGTAGCGCATCTGACTCAACGACATAGCCTAAAGTATGAGGCGCTCAAATGGTTTAGCACAGTTTTATTTATAATGTTGATGATGGGGCTTATTGATCTGAGTCCTGATAAGACATTGTCTGGTATGTCTTTATTTTTCATCTTCTTTATTATGATCAGTTTAGGTTATTTTTTATCATTGCCTGTGTATCATGGAGTACGTAGATTTTTTGAGTTTGAAGCCGATAGAATTGCTTGCTTAGAGGTCGGCAAAGAGCAATATGTGAAATTTCTTTTTTTCCTCCAGGCTCATAATCAGCTGTCCGATAGTTTTCCTCATTATTTTGAGTGGATATTCGCTACACATCCCTGTTTTCAGAAACGCGTAGCGAATATCTGGCAATCTTAGGCTGGTTTTTTGCTCTGGATGGACAATAAGTTGATTTTATAGATCAAGGTTTCCCCAGGCATTACCTTATCCTGCCAACCCACTCTCCCATAAGCAAGCGCTCCAGGGATATACAGTTCCCAAATTGATCCGGTTTGCATTTGTAGTAGAGCTTGCTTCCAGCCGTCTAAAGTAGCATTGATGCGGATATTGATGGGTTTATTACCGGGGGCTTTAGAATCGTAAAATACGCTACCATCAATTTTTTGACCGACAATGCTTAATGTCACAAAATCATTTTCGCTGGGTTTGGCCCCATTTCCAGGCTGGATAATTTTGTACTGCAGACCACTGCTTAATACAACTACACCTGGTTTTTTAGCGTTTTCGGCTAGGAAAGCTTGGCCAGCCGCATCATTTTTAACGCTTATCTCTGCAATCAATTTTCTTTGTTCTGTCCTGTTTTGTAAGCTGTATTTATTAATATCCTTGCTGGCCATTTCTGCATCGACGAAAGGTTGATTTTGAGTGGCTAAAGCATCAAAAATGCCCTGTGCTATGGCGAGGGGATTTAATTTGGGCTGTTCTGCAGGCTGTTTTGCACCAATAAGATAACCTGACATATAGGATACTTTATCTTCTAATGAAAGATCAGTTTGTTTAAGCCATGCGGATTTTTGATTTTTAATTTCTTCGTCGGATAAAGGCGCGCCTTGTTGTACGCCCAAGCCCAGCATTAAGCCCTTGATAAAAGCTTGTTGCTCAGGGCCTTGATAATACTGAGCCAGGTTTTTCCCTATCACATAACCATTCGTGTAAGAGAGCGTGTGGGTCTGTGTTGATGATGGCGGATTCTGTGCATGAAGAGGATTCGTCAAACAGGAGGCCGTGATGATTAATCCACTGATTATCAGACGCGTTGATGAAGATATCATATTTATTCCCTAATATAAGCCGTAAATGAATTTTCTCCAGCCTGGAGATTGCAGTGTATCTAATAGTAGCAGAGTTTTTTGAAATATCCATCTTGAGATCTAGAAAGCAGAACCCCAGGCTTGCCTGGGGTTCTGGTTGAGAAGAGTTTGCAAAGACGCGGTTTTGTTTATTTGTCACTGAGTTCATAAACCACGACGCGTCGATCTTTGGCATTGGGTAGATTCTTATCACCATTACCCAAAACTAACTTATTACCCGACAAAGCAGGTCGCTCGTACTTGGTGTACATGGGATTAGCGGTACCATCTTTGTTTAGGGGCAATACTTTTAAGGTTGCACCTGTATCTGCATCGATGGCATACACCATAACCCGTAGCTCATTAGCGCCTGCAAAGAAAGCGTAAGGAGCTCCAGGTCCTGCGGTATACACCACGCCATTAGCATAAGACATGGCAGCTTCTGTTAACCCTGCAACTTGGATCTCTTTTCCATTAGCATCCAGCTGAGGTTGGCCCGTACTGGGATCAATCAGTGCTGAAGTTAAGCAACGTTGCCAAGCTAAACTACCATCCTTAAGATTAAAGGCCGCGTAGATCCCTCCCAGCAACTGGCCGGTACTGGGGTCAAAAGCGCTGGCTGGACAGGTTCCAGGAACCACTTTCTTGGCAGGATTATTTAAATCGGCAATGTTCAGATTAGAAGTCGTACTGCGAGTATAGATCCGACTGCCCTCTGTTGCCGATCCCCAAAGTATGCCACCACCGAACAAACTACCGGGGCCGAGATCATCAATGTTTTGCCAGATGATGGCACCAGTATCCGGATCTAATGCTACGATGTTGGACCCTTTAGTCGTGGCGATGATCATATCTCTAGACACACCGGGTGCCATTTTGACATTTTTCACCAGCATGGGCATTTCAGCCGCATCCAAATCCTTAGCGATGAAGCTCAAGCCAAAGTTAGCACCGCGCATGTAAGGAGGGCAGGTGGGCGTAAAATCACCGATAGGCAAGAAAGCACCAAAGATTGGGGCTAAACAGCCCAATCCCCAGACATCAAATCCTTGCAGATGGGTTGCCCATTTAATGCTGCCTGTACTGGCATCCATGGCCACTACAGAATCGGCAAGAGCACGATTTGCAGAATTAACTCCGGGAGCATTGACGGTACTGGCGTTAGGCCCAGTGATGGTATTTCCATTTTGGTCGATGTCAAAGCATTCATCGCTGAACAAGGCTGCCCCCGGCGTGGCTAAACGATTGGCCTCACAGGTATCGGCTGCCAATGGAGCGGTGTAAACATTACCTGTCGAAACGTAAACCATATTGCGTTTAGAATCGATGGCTGGATTTCCACCGCCCCAGAGGCTGGCACCATTGTAAAGATCAATGGCATTGGCCGCATCAATTTGTGCACGCGTGCGATACTGTTGCTCTGGCACCATATAGGTTTTAAACAAAATGGCACCTGTTTTCTCATCTAGAGCAACTAGCGCACCGCGATACATGATGCCACTGTTTTTGACATCCGTACCCGGAGGCAGGAAAGGATCGATGCCCGGGAAAAGTGCATAGCTAAAGGGAAGGGCGGCGATCTGTCCTGAAAGCTCGGAGGAAATACCCACGTAGACCACACCCTTGTACACGACGGGGTTGAGTGTGACCATTGACATAGGATTTTGATCTAAAATGGTTTTCCATTTTAGATTGCCGGTATTGGCATCGATAGCCATGAACATGGCCCCTTGCTCTACAGTGTCAAAGCCTCTTAAGGGCATGGGCATCCCCATGACATCGGGATCAAAGCCTGAAGCATTGAAGGCCAAAAATTCCTTATAACCGCCTGCGTAAATGGTGCCATTGACCAAAGTAGGATGAGTTCTCAAAACTGACAAATCATCGCCATCATTGGCACTGGCTCCAGTGTATCGTGTATCAGAAACTAAATCGTAGGAGTCTAAAAGAGTGATTTTAGGAACACCGTCCGAGTTTGTTCCATTGGTATTGTTAATGTCGAATTTTAAAATTCGCCCATCGGTTATGGGAACAAAAGCAATGCCGTTTGAGGCTATGGCAATACCATTGCCGACAGCATTTTCCGAGCCTCTACCGCGTTGACCTTGAGGCGCTACGGGAATACTGTAGTACGATTTCATTTTTAGATTTTTGATGTTATTTTTGTTGATGGTGGTTTGGCTGCTGAAATCCCCGGTATTGGCAATGGTCGCGCCATGTAAGCTGACCGAAGTACTCGGTACATTTTGGTCCGCAGCAAATACATTCGGAGCACCTAAGCCGGCAACCATGCCCGCACTCAACCCTAAGGCTAGAAGCCAGCGTTTAGTTTGCGAGCCACCTAAAGCGGCTTTCACTCGGTTCGTCATTTTGTTCACCTTTTCTGTTATGAACGTTAATCTTTGCAAAAAAGCACAGTTGTTAATGTATTCTTTCGAACGATGGCCAGACTAAACAGCCCTAGGACATTTAACAAATGCACTCCACTGAATAATCGCTTATCGATTAAAGACATACATGGTTATCTCAAAACCAAGCCGCATCTCTTTAAAAGAAGGTTTAGCCCATTTCATGATACAGTCCTCCAAATAAAATAAAAAACACACATATTAATAATAGCAGACCCAGGGTATTGTTTTGAGCACTAGGCCCTAAATAAAGTGGGTTTTAAGGTTTAAATCATATTTAAGAGCCGTACTTATGCAAAATAGAGTGGATGGTGACTATAAACAAAAAGACAGTCGAAACAAAAACGATTGAAAATGAAATCATGAGCGGAGTGTTGAAATGAGGCTGGATCCCCGTGGAAAATTGCAATAATTCAACCGCATGACTAAAAGGATTAATCAAGACAAACAGCTGAAGTTTGTCGGAGATCCGCTGTAGAGGGTAGAGTGCGCCACTTAAGAAAAAAACAGGGAAAATAATAAAATTCACCACCACAGAAAAATTAACCCATCGTTTGAACACAATAGCTAGAAAACAGCCTAAACTGCTGCTGAATAAAGCGGTGCTGATCAATGAAGCTAAAAATAAGAAGGGATGGATCTGTAGATGGATGAGGGGTAAAAGCAGCAAGATAGAACCCACAATAAGCGCATGCAATACAGCTGTGAATGCTGCGCTGGTGATTCGGCTTAAGATGAATAGAGATCTTGAAATAGGGGCCAGCAAAAACAGTTGGCTGATCCCTTTTTCCTGATCTTGTACTAACATTAAATTGGATAGGATCCCAGTGAATAATAATGTCAAACTTAAAATGCCCGGGAATAAAAAAGTAAAATAATTGATCTCTCCGATCCAAATGCTTGAAAATCCGCCGCCGATGACCAACATCCACAATAAAGAGCGAATGATTGAGCTCAGGAGCATAGCGCGTTGAAAGAAAACATAACGAAAATCTCTTAGGGCAATGGCTATTAGAATGCGAAAGACATCCACTTAGACATTCTCCTTATGTTGATACAGCTCAATCATTTCAGGGATGCTCGGTTTACGCAGAGTATAACCATCAAAATGGCCATGAATTATAAAAATATCAAACAAAGGCTTATGGATCTCATCAAAATGATCAATCAGAAATATTAATTTATCCTGAAAAAGGCGTGGTTTTTTCAGGATTTCACAAAGAGCCTCCAGTAATTTCGGGTCCAAATCAGTGGGGGTTTCTAATATTTGCAGGGGGGCGTTTTTGATTAAATCAGAGCGCTGAATATCGGATATCAGTTGGTTCTGAGAAAAAGCCAATACTCTCCCGCAGTATTTTAGCTCGTTAAAATTATGAGTGATATAAAGCAGAGTGCTTTTATTTTCTTGTTGATAAGCATTGAGGTATCGCCAAAATATCGCTTGACTCAAAACGTCCAGACCTACGGTCACCTCATCCAAAAATAATAATGAAGGTTTATAAAGTAGAGTTCTAATAAGGTCAATTTTTTTTTGGTTTCCAAAAGAAAGATCTTTTAAATTCATTTGTGCAAACTCAAAAACCTCAAAGATTTTCATGAGTTCTTGGGTTTGTGCCATCAAGACAGATTTTTTCAAGCCATAGAGACGACCGACTAAGCTTAAATTCTCCATCACCGTTAAATCTTTATCGAGGCTTAATTCGTGCAGTACATAGCCTAGCTGTTTTCTTCTAAAACGCGGATCTTTTTCTAAATTAAAATAGCTGATTTGTCCATGCTTGGGTTTCAAAAGTCCCAATAAGAGTTTTAAAAAAGTCGTTTTACCACTGCCGTTCTCTCCGACAATGGCGATGCTCTGATTGGATTCTATGCTCAGGGATTCAATTTGCAATGCCAGGGTTTTTCCATAATAGCAACGAATATCGTCTAATTGAACACAAAGTTTGTGTTCTTCAGAAGCTGACCTCATGGTTTTGACAAGTTCTTTGCATTTTTGGGACTGCGGTAAATCATCGTATGTTCTGTGGCATCGCCTTGACCGGCTTTTTTGCGAAGGTTGATCACGATCTCATGTTGGGGTGATAAATCGCAGACGGGATCGGTTGCATTGGGATCCTGGGTTAACAGATACGCTTGGCAACGACAGCCACCGAAATCTTTAAATCGCTCAGGACAACTGCGACAGGGCTCTTCCATCCAATCATAGCCGCGGTATTTTTGAAATAGATCTGATTCATTCCATATCCATTCTAGAGAATGTTCGCTGACTTTTGGGAAAACTAAATTAGGAAGGATTCTGGCCATTTGGCAAGGCAGGGCGTAACCATCGGGGGTGATGCATAAGAAAGTAGTTCCCCAACCATTCATACAGGCTTTGGGTCGATTTTCATAATAATCCGAGATGACATAATAAAATTTTATGATGTCTTTATAACGTTGCTGATATTCATGGGTGATGGCTTCGGCTTTTTTAAGTTGAGCCTCTGAAGGAATGAGCAGGGCTTGATTCACTTTTGCAAATCCATAATACTGTGTATTGGCTAATTCCACATAATCGGCTTTAAGCTCTAAACACATCTCCATGATTGCTTGAATGTGATCAATATTCATGCGGTGAATGACAATGTTTAAAGTCAAAGGGTAACCGAATTGTTTAACCAATTTAGCCATGGCGACCTTTTTGTCAAAGCTCTCTTTCCCAGAGACTAAATCATTTAAATTTTTTTCATGGGCTTGGAAACTGATTTGAATGTTATTTAAACCGGCTTGTTTAAGTCCCGCTAATTTTTCTTCGTTTAAACCAATCGCAGAGGTAATGAGATTGGTGTAAAACCCCAGTTGACTGGCATAAGCCACCAATTCAATTAAATCCTTGCGCACCAAGGGTTCGCCCCCCGAAAAACCCAGTTGACTGGCTCCTAATTCTCGGCCTTGACGAAAGGCTTCTTTCCATTGTTCAGTGCTCAGCTCTCCGCGAAATTCAGTGAAATTCGTTGGGTTTGAGCAGTAAACACATTGCAAAGGGCAGGCATAAGTGAGCTCCGCCAATAACCATAAGGGAATATTTTTTTTATTTTCGTTTGATCCAGCCGTGTTCATTTGCCACCTCTATAAAAGTATAAATATCCTGTGAAATTGAATCTTCTTGATAAGTGCTCATCAAATGATCCACGATTTGTTCTAGGGTTTTTTCCCCATCTAATTCAGAAAGTATCGCTGCTGCGGAGGGATTTATTTTGACCATTCCCTCGGGGTAGAGTAAGACATGTGTGTCTTGCACTTTTTCCCATTGCAACCTAAAACCTAGCGCTAATTTAAAAACATCGTCTTTTTTAATGTTGTTCATGTGCATGTTCATCCATTTTAAAAGGGTAAGCCAGGCTGACAGCATCTAACATGGACCATAATACATTGAGTTTAAAATTTAAAATTTCAATGGCTCTTTCTTGCTGTTGTCTGGTTTTAAAGTATTGTAAAGTGATCGATAAGCCCTGTTCTACATCGCGGTTTGCCTTTTTAATTCTATCCCGAAAATATTGTAAGCCACTGGGGTCGACCCAAGGATAATGTTCAGGCCAAGTGTCCAGTCTTTGTTGATGGATTTTGGGGGCGAATAGCTCGGTGAGTGATGAACAGGCTGCTTCATACCAAGGGGCAGTTCTCGCAAAATGAACATAAGCGTCTACAGCGAATTTAACGCCTGGGACAACGGAGTGTAAAGACCATAAATTTTCTTCCGATATTCCACAGGCTTTAGCCAAATGCACCCAGGTGTCAATGCCTCCTTCAGATGAAGCATCACCATCTTGATCCAAAATGCGTTGCAACCATTTTCGTCGAACCATTCTATCTGGGCAATTGGATAAGATAGCCGCATCTTTACAGGGAAGATTGATCTGATAATAAAAACGGTTTAAGACCCATCCTTGAATTTGCGCTTTGCTCAGTTTACCTTCACGCATAGCCAGATGGAAAGGATGAAAAATATGATATTTTTTTTCTTCCATTCTCAATTTTTGTGTGAATTCTTCTCGTGTCCAGGGAGTTTCATCTATTTTCATAATAAGATCTCCAGGGTATCATAAGCCAAATCAAAACCTTGTTCTTTGAGGATCTGATATTGTTCTGATCGTTGATCTAGCACGGGATTGGTGTTGTTAATATGAATCAAAGTTTTAGGGCAGCTGAGTTCACGCAGCTGTGCCATCATACCTTCAGGGCCTGAATAAGCCAGATGGCCCATTTCGTAGGCTTTTTTATAGGGGGTGGAAATAGCACTCATTTCATCGACGCTCCAGAAGGTCCCATCCAGTAGTAAATGATCACAATTTTCCATATAAGCATACAGATCAGGATCAATTTTTTCGATGGCCGGTGCATATAATAATGTTTTTTTAGTTTTTTGGTCATAAATTGAAAAGGCAAGATTATCGCCTAATTCGGGGTTTTCGCGGTGTGCTGAATAGGGGGGGGCCTTACTCAAAGAGCCGATAGGGGTAAATTCTAAAAAGGGTAATTCAGGGACGCTAAAGGCTAAACCAGGGCTAATTAAATGATGTTGTACCCCGCAATAATATTGCAAGATATTCACCAAGGGCAGGCGAGTGCTGAGATCCTCATACACCTGAGCGCTACAATACAGCTGTAAAGTTTCGCCTTCTCTTAATAGCATTAAACCCAGAGTATGGTCTATTTGACTGTCCACCAAAATCACCGCTTTTATTTTTGTTCCTCTTAGAGCATTGGGTTTTAATAATTCTGGAAAAGCATTGAGTTGTTGCCTGATATCTGGCGAGGCATTGAATAATACCCAGGCATCGCCCGTGTCTGTCAGCGCAATGGAAGATTGCGTGCGCGCGCTGATCGCAGTTTGTTTAAGATCTCTAGCTGATTGACAGTTTGGGCAATTACAGTTCCACTGAGGTAAGCCACCACCAGCTGAAGAACCTAATACATGAATTCGCATAATGCCTGATTTCCTTATGGTATTTGAGTCTGCTCACTATATTTGAGTCTGCTCACTATATTTGAGTCTGCTCACTATATTTGAGTCTGCTCACTATATTTGAGTGTAGCACAGCTGAGTGCCTAAAGAAGGGGAAATAAGACAGTGGATCTGGTGACAGACTTTAATGCATTTTAAAAAAATCAATACAAAAACTCGATTTATAGTGTATACTCATTTTTAGTCCTTACCAACAATCGCTTCAAAATATGTCACAAGAAACACAGAATAAACTCAGTTTTGCCAATAAGAATGGGGTATTGGTTCTCAGTCAGAATGAGATCAGTATTAAAGCGATTGTGCGCCCTAATGTTGCATCCCATGCGCTGAGCGAATTACACCGTTACTATCAACTTCCGGTTGAATTTGAAGAAGTGAGCAACGAGGCCTTTTCCGAAGCGTTATCAAGAGTATATCAACAAGAAACCAAAGAAACCATGGCCAGTGCCGAAGAGATTGATATGACAGAGGCGGCCGAGGAGCTTATCACCAGTGAAGAAATTTTGGATACGGGAAATGAAGGTCCGGTGATACGCTTGATCAATGCTACACTTAGAGAAGCTATTGAACATGATGCTTCCGATATCCATTTTGAAACCTTTGAAAAAGTGATTTCAGTTCGATTCCGTATCGATGGTATTTTACGTGAGGTGTTACAACTCAAACGAAACTTAGCGCAATATATTATCGCTAGGATAAAAGTGATGGCGAAATTGGATATTGCCGAAAAGCGTGTTCCTCAAGATGGTCGTATTTCATTGACGATCGCCGGTAGACCCATCGATGTTCGAGTGTCGATCATTCCCACCTCATTTTCTGAAAGAGTCGTTTTAAGACTGTTGGATCAAAATACCACACAATTGAAAGTCGAACAGATAGGGTTTTCAGAAGAGAATTTATTAAAAGCTAAGAATATTATTAAATCGTCTTATGGGATTATCCTAGTGACAGGCCCCACAGGATCGGGTAAAACCACAACGCTCTATGCGATGTTAAATTCATTAAACAGTAAAGATAGGAATATCTTAACCATTGAAGATCCCATCGAGTATTTACTGCCAGGTATAGGGCAGATGCAAACCAATGAAAAAGTAGATATGACCTTCGCCAAGGGTTTACGCGCCATATTACGCCAAGATCCCGATATCATCATGGTCGGTGAGATCCGCGATTTAGAGACCGCCGAGGTTGCCGTGCAAGCGAGTTTAACGGGTCATTTGGTGTTTTCGACCCTGCACACCAATACGGCTATTGACGCCATCATTCGTTTGGAAGACATGGGATTGGAGCCTTATCTCATTTGCTCTAGCCTGGTGGCGATTATTGGCCAGAGATTAGTGCGAGGTCTTTGTACGGCTTGTCGTCAGAGTGCTATGGCTTCTGCCGATGAGCTTAATTTATTGGGTGCAGCACCTTCTGACAAAAAGACGATTTATAAAGCAAAAGGGTGTTCGCTTTGTGATAATACGGGTTATAAAGGGCGAGTCATGATATCAGAAGTGCTCACGATTAATGAAGAGTTGAGATCTTTATTGAAAAATAAATCGAATGAAAAGGCGCTTAAGAGCTACATGGATAGCCATATTGTGTTAATGCAGCAAGACGGGTTTAACTTAGTTGAAAGAGGCATCACTTCCTTGGATGAAGTGATCAGAGTGATGCATAAGGTTTAATCCATGAAAAATTTTCATTATACGGCATTTACAGAAACGGGAGAAAAAAAATCAGGTCTGATCGCCGCTTTATCTGAAAAAGAAGCCAGGCATCTTATTCGAGAAAGAGGACTTTCACCGACACGCCTTTCAGAAAAAAAGAATTTTGCAGCCGGGTTTTCTTGGACTCCCTATCAGAGGGTTTCAAAATTAGATCTTTCGATTCTGACGCGTGAGTTGGCAGAGTTATTGCAAAGTGGCATCCCTCTAGTCGAAGCCTTAGGGATATTAATACAGCAAGTTGAAAAGCCATTTCTAAAGAAAATTGTTTCAGAAGTCCAAGCGAAAATTAAAGAAGGATTTTCGCTGAGTGCATCTTTAAAAGAATATTCAGATTATTTTCCTGTTTTGTACATCGCGACCATTAGTGCTGGCGAAGAATCGGGGTCTTTGGCTATGGTGATGTCTTATCTGGCCGAATATTCTGAAAATCAATATCAGACCCAACAAAAAATCACGCAGGCTTTGGTGTATCCTGCACTCATGACGATTGTATCCATCAGTATCGTTATTTTTTTATTGATCTTTGTTTTTCCAAAATTTATTACTTTATTTTCCGATATGGATCAGGCTTTGCCCACCATTACACAAATTTTACTTTCTTTAACGAGCTTTATGCTTTCATATTATTGGCTGATCATTGCAGGACTTATTCTCTTGACGATTGCGGGAACAGTGGCGCTTAAAAACCCTTCTGTCGCTCAGAAAAAAGATCAGATTTTGCTGCGCTTGCCTATTTTAGGTTTGTATCTGGGAATGGGGTACAGTGCGCAGTTTACGCAGGTGCTAGGCGTTCTTTTAAAAAGTGGTATCGGCATTGTGGATGCCGTACAAATCGGTTCACAACTTATTAATAATAGGGCGATGCGCAAAGCAGTCTATGCATCTTCCTTGCATATGAAAGAAGGCAAAGAAGTTGCAAAAGCCCTAAGTGCTACAGGATACTTTTATCCTTTGACCATCAATTTTATTGCCAATGGTGAGGCGAGCGGCAATTTAGCCTTGATGTTGACTCGAGTTTCAGAAATTCACAAAAGGCATTTAAACCGATTGCTGAGTATTTTCTTAACATTATTTGAGCCTATGTTAATACTGGTTATGGGAACCTTGGTGCTATTCATCGTTTTAGCGATGTTATTGCCCATGTTAGATATTTCACAAATGATTTCTTAAGGAGAAAAAAATGATGGCAAACAAAAAAAATCGTGGATTTACACTGCTGGAAATTATGGTGGTTATCGTCATTATCGGCATCTTGGCTTCATTTGTTGTGCCAAAGCTGGTCGACAGACCTAATGAGGCGCGAGTCATTAAGGCAAAGCAAGATATTTTGACTTTGGAAAATGCCTTAGAGCTTTACAATCTTGATAATGGTCGTTATCCCAGTACTCAACAATCTCTAGAAGCATTGGTTCGTAAGCCTAGCCTAAGTCCAAGTCCTAATAATTGGAAAGAAGGAGGCTATATCAAAAAACTGAGCGAGGATCCCTGGGGCCATCCTTATCAATATCTATATCCTGGAAAACACGGTGAATTTGACATTTACAGCTATGGTGCCGATGGTAAAAGTGGCGGAACAGACATTGACCGGGAGATCGGCAATTGGGATATTGACAATGCGAATTCAAAAAGCTAAAGGCTTTACGCTGATTGAGATCCTTATTGTCATGCTGATTATTGGTGTGGTTTTTGCAATGATCACCTTGACCGGCCTGAGTTCTCGAGCACAAGAATTAAAATTGAAAGATCTGGGTTATAAAGTCTATACCGATTTTTTGATTGCCCAGGATTTGGCGAAACTGCACAATACCCATTATGCGGGGATCCTGTCAACACAGGGTTATCAACTGTATAGATTTGAAGTGCATGAAGACCATTCTTTTGCTTGGGTCTTGGTGGATCAGCCTAAGAAGTTTAGCCGTATCACATTCCCAGAAAATATTAAGATTTCTTTTCCAAAGATATCAAAGCCGCAATGGTTAGCTTTGATGAAGCCAGTGCCCGATATCATTTTTTACAATGATGGGACCCTAACACCGTTTAAGCTGTCGTTGTTTATCGACTCTTCACAAGGGATCAGTATTCAGATTATAGGAAATAAGGATGGTGAAATTGAGATCACAACACCCGACCATGTCAAATCCAATCAAGACTGAATCAGGATTTACACTCATAGAAGTGATTATTGCATTGGCAATTCTTGCGATTGCCTTATCCAGTATTATCATCAGCAGTACGGAGCTCGTGCGTAATGTGCAGTATTTACGTAACAAAACCATAGCCACTTGGATTGCGAGTAATGTGATCAATGAGGCAAGAGTGGGATTGATTCAAGCGCCAGATCTTACCAAATCAATTTATGGCAAAACCAATATGATGAATAGGGACTGGCTGTGGCGGCTTAAATTTATAAGATTGAACGAACAACAGTATCAAATAACGGCCGATGTGGGGCAGGATAATACCTATCATGATGCAAACCTTGTTAGCTTTGTGCGGAGTGATTAAATGCAAAAACCAAATCATGCAAGGCTAGAGTTAAACCGAGGTGTTTCTAAAGATCGGCCACCCAGGTTTAAAAATTCAAAAGGATTTACTTTAATTGAAGTCTTGGTGGCTATGGCTATTTATATGGTGGTGATCAGTATCGTGGCAGTGGCATTGTCCAATATGCTCAACACGACGAATACCGCTTTACAAAACATTATAAAATTTAACGCGCTGCAAAGAGCAGTCATCGATTTACAGCGGGATTTTATACAAACTATAGATAGGCCCATTTTAGACGAAAATAATCATGAACAAGCGGCGTTTGTTTCTCCCAATATTGACAATGGCGATACGCTTAATTTTTCCACGAAAGTGAATATAGACCCCTTTTCAGAAAGGCATCAAAGTGATATTCGCAGAATCGGCTATCGTTATCGAGATGGAAAACTCTATAGAATCATGTGGCCGGTGTTAGACAGAGTGAATGGACAAAGCAGTGAAAAGAAAATCTTAGATCAGATCACTGATTTGAGTTGGCAATATGTAGGAGAGGACAATGCCCTCTATGATTTTTGGCCGCCTTCACCCAATAGAAGTCATGAATTGCCCGTTGCAGTCAAATTAGATCTCACCTTCAATAAGGGCGAAAGGCTTTCTAAAATTTTTCTGATCAAAGGGTGATAGTTAAATGAGTTTTTTTCGAAATACAGGCAGTGCATTGATCACCGCATTAATGTTGGTCGTTATTGTGGCGGCCAGCGTGACGGTTGTTGTGACCATGGAAAGAGTATTGCTATACAAAACAAAGCAAGCAGAAGCTGTCACACAAGCTTTTGAACTGACTTCGGGCGCAGAGGCCTGGGCCTACCAATTTCTTTCGACTTATCTCAATAGTTCGGATGAAGAGGTTGCACAAATACACTGGCCCTTTGTTATGCCCAAACTCATGATGAATAATACTAAAATCAGCGGATATCTTTATGATATGCAATCTCTTTATAATTTGAACCAAGTGGTTGTTGATGTTCGAGGATTTGCCAGATTAATTCAATATGCCGATCCTAAAATAAGTTTAACCCAAGCTTTGGAACTTGCCCGAAATGTGGCGCAATGGCAATCCAAGCAGGTGGCAGAATATTCGGGCCAAGATGATAGCGCTTATTATGCCAGCCAAGATCCTCCTTATCGAGCAGCGTATCAGGCCTTTGCCGATAAAAGTGAATTAAGATTGGTGAAAGGATTTGATCAAGCGTTGTATGATTTGCTTTCGCCTTATCTTTATACTTTTCCTGAAAAAGCAGCCAGTGATATTAATATCAATACTGCAACGCCGGCCAGTCTTATAGCATTAAGCGATAAAATATCGCCAGAACTGGCTACAGCCATTGTGGCGGCTAGAGATGAAAAGGGTGGATTCAGATCTCTGGATGAGTTTTTTAAATTGCCTGCAGTTAAAAAATCACAAGTTGAAGCGGTTCGCTTGAGCGTACGCAGTGAATTTTTCCGCGTCAGAACACAAGTGACTTATAAAAAAACTTCTATCAGAATCGATACTTGCTACGAAGCAAAAAAAGAGGATAACGGCAACAGCAAAATTAGGGTTTTGTCCCGTGCAGTTGTTCCTTTCTAATTTTTTCTAAGAACTGTGGATCTCCACCATAAGGTAAAGCCTTTTGGATGGTGGGTAGATCGATCGCAGTGTTAGTCAGAGGAGCATTAACGAGCGCTTTGCTGTGTGGTTTTTCACCGTAGTATAAGACTTCAGTATTATGAGAGGATTGTAGGATGACTCTATCGGGGTAGATGGTTTTTAGAATATAATGCCCAGGTAGCGCATCTCCTATGGCATACAATTTGGGATTGGCCTCATCCTCTGCGATGACCACGGCTTGTAATTCTGGGATACTTGCCATAAAAATGCCTATTACGCTTAACCTCTGCGCTGAATACAGCGAGGCCGGATCAGCTGAACCCAACAGCTGCCATTGCAGCACCTGATTGGGTGATAAGCTCGATGAGGTATCAACATTATTCAATTGCGTTTCTTGAAAGTCGCTGTAGTCGCTCGCTATGGTCCGCATATCCCTATAAAAAGCATAGCTACAAGAAGCAATTGAAATATAAATGGCCGCGGTAAAAGCGAATAAACCCCATTTTATTTTGGGTTGGTCGATGTTTATAAAATCCATACTGTCTTGTGCCTCTTAAGCATTTATTCCAAGTAACTACTCCCAAAATATACCCTGTTTGACCACTCAGCTTCAAGCATGGAGTCTCGGGGCTTAATTAGGGTTGATCCCGAAAGGCCGCTTGAACGTATTTGGCAGACTTTGAGACGTTTTTGTATCCTTTTTACCCTAGGAGTTTGAAAGGTATAGCAAACAATGTTACACTCGCTGCACTATAAGAGCTCTAAATGTTTTCAGGCTTGGCTAAAATCTAAGACTGAACAAGAGTGTTAAGCTTGATGTGCCATTCATCATCTTAAATGAGTGTAGTTGCAAAAGAGAGAATGTGCTAATCAGCGGATATGGATGAACAATAATTACACAAGTCAGGGTGGATTTTCGTGCAAATACAATCTAAGGTTCGGTTCTGGAAAATAACAGTACTCATTATTACGCTAGTGTTGATTCAGGGTTGTTCTACTCATCAAGACTTGTATAAGGATGCGAGAACCAATTATGCAAAGGGAAATGATCGCCTGGTCGTGGAAGATTTGTACAGTCTTGCCACTCGCGGAGATGTCGCAGCCCAATATGGCTTAGGATATGCTTATTATAACGGCTTTGGTGTGGCCCAAGATCGCGATACAGGACGGTTGTGGATCAAGAAAGCCGCCGATGCCGATTATCCACCGGCGGTGGTTGCCTATAAGAAAATTACACAGACCACTGATTTTCCAGCGGATCCAGCAACGGTGTCTTTAGGCAAGGAGAGCTCAAATTGAAGAAGATCCCTGTTTGTGTATTCTTGACGGTATTATCCCTTGCCATACCTGGCCTCAGTTCTGCAGCACTGTCAGAGAGTCAAAATATTCAGCTGAATACAACAAAGCAGCCAGAGATGGCCCAGCCCACAGAGCAGCAATGGAATCTAAAAGACGTCGAAATTCGAACTTTAATTGAGCAAATGGCAAAATTTACACAGAAAAATTTTATCATTGATCCTAAAGTCAGTGGAAAAGTCACTTTAGTCACCAGCCAGCCACTTTCGAAAGAGGAAAGTTATCAAGCTTTTCTATCGGTGTTGCAAGTCTATGGATATTCAGCGGTGGAAAACGCTAATGTGATTAAAATTATACCCAATGGACAAGCCAAAACACAAGTGAAATTGGCGAAGAACACTTGGTCTACCGACAGCGGTGAGCTAGACTCTATGATCGTCAAAGTGATCCATGTGCATTATGTTCCCGTCAATACTTTGGCCGAAGCGATTACTCCTTTAGTCTCCAGCGATAGTTTTATCAAGGCCTATACTGAAACCAATGATATTATCATTGCAGACTATAGCAGTAATGTCAGCGGTATTTCGCAGTTGATTAATCAAATCGATATACCCAGTTCCGAAAATAAAATTGATGTGGTTAAACTCAATTATGCAGAACCGGATGATATTGCCAATGTCCTGTCTTCAATGCTTTCAGAAAAAGACGATGGCACACCGCCGATTAGAGTGGCTGCAGATGATCGCATCAATAGTTTATTGGTCAGCGGTTCCTTGTTTCAACGTATTAAAATGCGTGCCTTAATCAGTAATTTGGATAAACCGACCTCGGCAACGGATGAGGGCACTCAGGTGATCTATCTGACCTATATCCAAGCCAAAGATTTGGCGCCGATATTAGCCAATATCATTGAAGATTATGACTCAAAACAAAATGAACAACTGGGAAAAAAGGAAAAGATCAGTGCGGCTCAGCCGGTAGCCAACGCCATTAGCCAAAAAACCACCTCTTCTTCTTCAGCCTCACTGCCAACGATAGGCAATAAATCGATGGAAGGACAATCGAATACCTTGTCTTCACTCAGTACTGAAGGTGTTAACGCGGCGCGTGATGAAGACAGTCGAGCACGCAGTGGAGCTGTGACCACTGCAGTACAATGGGAAGAAACCACCAATGCGGTGATCATTCGTGCGCCCAAAGATTTAATGAGAAGTTTAAAAAGTGTGATTGCAAAATTGGATGTGCGACGCATGGAAGTGCTTGTTGAAGTGGTGATTGCTGAAGTGCAAGTGGATCGAGCTAGAGAATTAGGCGTTGAATGGAATACCAATGGCAATGATGTCAAGCTGGGAACTCGTTTTCCTTCTGCTGCCTTAAGTAACATTCAAGGCCCCTTGGGAGGGCCTGGATATGCCGCAGCCAGTGGTGCTGCAACGACAGCTGGCAATGGATTTACTCCAGGTGCTGGCATGACTTTAGGTTTTTATGATTCAGGCGATTTACAAGGGATTATCAGGGCGCTGGCCAGCGATAGTGCCTCAGATATCTTAGCGACCCCTAATATTGTGACTTTGGATAATGAAGTGGCTACCATTAAAGTCGGTGCTTTGGTGCCCTTTGCCATTGGTGAGTCCACTGATAATTTAAATGCAGGCGGTACGCCCTTTACTTCATTTGAACGAGAAGAAGTGGGACTTGTTTTAACGATTAGACCGCAAATTACAGCCTCTGGTGAAGTCATCATGCGCGTTGACCATACCCTTTCGAATGTGATCCCAGGCAGTGCCGCGAATAATACCAGCGGAAATCCCACAACGAGTGAGCGCGTGATTACCACCAATGTAATGGTGGGCGATGGCCAGACCTTGGTATTGGGTGGATTAATCCAAGAGGAATATCAAGATCAGGTGGATAAGGTTCCTTTCTTGGGGGATATTCCGATTATTGGAAATTTGTTTAAAAGCCAGTCCAAGAAAAATGTAAAACGCAATCTCATGATATTTTTGAGACCTCATATCATAGCCAACAGAAATTCAGGAGTCATTATCAGTGGAGAGCGTTATGAACAAATTAGAAATGCACAGATGGACTCACAGACCGTATTAAGGAGACCCTACAGACCGACCTCACCCAGCTTGCAACCCTTAGAGCCGATTATTTTACCAGAGCCATTTTTTATGGCCGCTAATGCCCAAACCAATGGGTCTAATCGTCAGGGTAGTGTCAGCGATGGACAAAAATGACAAAGCGCGTTTCCTAAGCCCTATCCTTGATAAAATGGTATTAAGGTTTGAATATGATGATACCCTCACTTGGCTCATCAAAGAGGAGACAGTCTTTCAGACGGGGAATATCAGGCTTGAGCAGATCAATGAAATTTCAGATAAGCTACTGAATGCGGAAAGTATTATCGTATTGCTCAAAGGGTTTGATCTGGAGATCCGTCAAGTGCTGGTTCCTTTAGGGGCGCCCCAAGATCAATTACGGGCTTTGATTAAATTTAAGATAGAAGAAGAGCTGCTGGATGATCTGGATAGCATAAAATTTTTTATACTCGATCAAGTTGGAGAGACGATTACAATAGCGATTATGAGTCAGAGTATTGTGCTGACATTAAAGAAGATATTTAAAAAAATCCCTGCGGATAGAATGAGTTTTATTCCAGATTTTCTGGCCATCCCCTTTCGGCCCAATCATTGGACGGTTTATATCGATGGAGAACAGGCTCTCATACGCCATCAGCTTCTATTGGGACTTGCCTGGGAAACACGCCTATTAGGCAATATTTTTTCTACGCTGATTAAAAATGCTGAACAATTACCCATGGCCATTGATCTTTATGGCACAGTCAGTGAAACAGCGTTATCGGAGTTTCATGAACTTAAAATTGAGCGGACTCAAAAGAATGAGCAAAATTTGCTTGAGCAGGTTTATGATGCAGAAGATATACCGCCGCATGTCAAACTAGAGGTTCTTTCAACAGAGGCGAATAACTATGAGAAAATAGCGACGCAGCAGTTAAGAAAGTATCTGCTTTATGGCTGCAGTGCTCTGGCTATTCTCACATTATTTTTCCAAACAACAAAGATATTTTATCTAGAGAGCATTTTGAAAAAGCTGTATGCCGATGAAGCGAAATGGTCGGTTTCCATTTATCCTGACAGTGGTATGGTATCTAATCTGCGTGAGAAGATCCAAGACGATGTTGATGAATTTAATAAAAACAGCAGCAACGGATTTTTTCAATTGTTTTTATTCACCAGTCAAGCACTCAAAGAAATTGAGCAAAAAAATATTATTTCAATCTCATACAATGAGCAGGTTTTAGACTTGGATCTTAAGTTTAAAAATTTTAATGCATTAACCGTATTTAAAGATCGGCTATTGGCAACGGGCGTGAATGTTGAACAAAAGAGTGCGGATTCTACGCAGGAAGGTGTGGTGGCTCAATTGTTAATTACTTCAGGTTGAAATGATGGAAAAATATATTACAGCTTATAAAAACCTATCTGAAGAGAAGCAGTATTGGCTAAAAATTGCTTCTATTATTTTATTTTCATTTATCCTATACCGGGCCATATTTTTGTATTTGCATCGTCAGTCGAGCCTTTTAGAGCAGAAAATCGAAAATGAAAAAGACCTGATTGTTTGGGTTCAAGGCAAGTCGAGTATCATTAGAGAGGTCCAAAAAAACAAACTGAATAAAATAAAAAAAAGATATACTATTGCCGATATTGAAACCGGTATTAAAAATTTTAATTTAGACCCCTATGTCATCGTATTGAGACAAAATGAAGATAACAATATAGAAGTGAGTTTACAGAATGTGCCTTTCAATCTATTCTATGGGTGGTTGTTGGAGCTGAACCAGAAAACGAATTTTGATGTGGATACTTTATCCATAAAAAATAGAGGGAAAGGATTGACGGATATCATACTCAACATCAATTTGATGGGCAGTTAAGACCCTTCATCAATACATTCAAGGCCTGCGCCAACCAAGCCGTAAAAAGATTGGGTTTTTCTTGTAATTCTAGTTGTAATTGTTTGAGTGTGATCCAGAGATGAGCGGCGATTTCTTCGGGATTGGCCGTAATGGTTTTAGGATCGGCATAGCCGATTAAGACATGATCCATTTCATTTTCAATCAGATGATTGTCCAAATGCGCGATATAATGAAATACACCCACTTCTTTGAGTGTGGTGCTAAAGCCAAATTCTTCTTCAAGACGACGTTCAGCGCTTTTCTGCAGAGTTTCTTCAGCATTAGGATGACTGCAACAGCTATTGGTCCATAAGCCTTGGGAATGATATTTTCCAAAAGCCCGTTGTTGTAGCAAGGTTTCCAAGCCCTGTTCTGACTCGCGTAAGATGAATATGGAAAAAGCTCTATGGCATAATCCTTTTTTGTGCGCATGCATTTTTTCGGATTTTCCAATGGGTTCGTTGTTTTCATTCACTAAAATCAGCTCGTTTGTGCTCATTATAAAATTCCTAGCCTCGAAAGGATTGACCAGATCCCAGACTATCCTAGACCTAGCCAGAAGTCAAAAGAAAATGCTACAATACAGCTCATTTTTATAACAGTTGGGGGATCCAAATGGACGAACATGCCGTCGCACAAGTGCCTATGCGCACGATAGGGCCCGTGAAACTCATTGGTTCTGTGGTGGATGATGAAGTGATGGTTCCCTTGGCCACCTATGAATTGCCCTTATGGCCTTCAACGAATCGAGGTGCTAAATTATCACGTCAATGTGGCGGCATTTTAACCACGATCATTGATGAACGTATGACACGCTCTATCTTATTGCAAGCACCGAATGCCGAGCGTTGTTATGAAGTCCGTCAAGCGGTGAAACAGCGACGCGCTGAATTGCAAACCGCCGTGGCCAGGAGTTCTGATTTTGCAGAACTCTTAGATACCCATACGCAAATTGTCGGCGATCTCTTATTTTTGCGTTTAGAATTTTCAACGGGAGACGCTGCAGGGCATAATATGGTGACGCAAGCGGCCGATGAAATTATGCATTGGCTCTTGGCTGAATACACTTTTCTACGGTATGTTTCGATCTCTGGAAATTATTGTACCGATAAAAAAGCCACAGCCGTAAACGGTATTTTAGGTCGTGGCCGTTATGTAGTATCTGAACTCACAATATCTCGCGCGATTTCTCTGGAAACTTTAAAAACCACGCCTGAAAAAATCATTGAATTGAATATTAAGAAAAATTTATTGGGGACCTTATTAGCCGGAGGCATTCGATCGGCGAATGCGCATTTTGCCAATATTTTATTTGCTTTCTATTTGGCTCTGGGACAAGATGTGGCCAATATCGTGGAAGGCTCGCAGGGCATGGTGTTTGCCGAGATGCGCGGAGATGATCTCTATTTTTCAGTCACCTTGCCTAATATCATTGTAGGCACCGTGGGCAATGGCAAAGAATATCCCTTTGTGCAAAAGAATCTGCAATTGTTGGGCTGTACTGAGCCCAGAGCCATCGGCGATAATGCACGGCGCTTGGCTGCGATCATTGCGGCCACTGTACTCTGCGGTGAAATCTCTTTATTAGCAGCACAAACCAATCCTGGTGAATTGATGCGTGCGCACATTGCCTTTGAACGAAAAACAACGGCCACAGAAACTTTCACAGAAATAGTATGAAAGAAGCGATTGCACCAGGGAAAATCATTTTATCAGGCGAGCATTCCGTTTTATACGGGCAGCCTGCTCTTGCCATAGCGGTTAACCGTTATGCCAGAGCGCGTATACTGGCACACCCCTTTCCTGCCCGTGTACTTTTTGATTTATTCAATTTAAGGCATCATAAAGATTTAACAGTCAAGGCCTTAAAACGAGTCAAAGCGCGAGTCTCCAGAGATTATCATGATTTTTTAAAGGGTGAGCGTGGTATTAAAGATGTTTTGAAATTGCCGCAGGAATTATCGCAATTTGCCTTAAGTCATTTCTTAGAAGAACATGATCGTTATTCGGACCAAGGGATCCATCTTAAAACCGAATCGTCCATTCCTATAGGCTGTGGCATGGGGTCTTCCGCCGCGATGATTTTAGCGGTTAAATTTGCTTTAGCACATCATTTCAATGAGGTGATTGATAAAGAACGTTTATTTCAATTGGCCTTAGAAGTTGAAAATTTACAACACGGCCGTTCCAGTGGTCTTGATTTACGAGTGTCCTTACAAGGCGGTGCTTTGGAATATTGTGAGGGAATATTTACGTCGATGAGCATGCCCAGTGTGCCTTTATACCTCGTGAACACCGGAAGCCCTCTGTCTTCCACCGGCGAATGTGTGATGCATGCCAGAACGATTTTCGAAAAAACAAATTTAGCGGCCGAAATGGGAGCGGTGACTTTAGCGGTCAAACAAGCCTTAAATCAAAATAATCTATCGGATCTGCAAAAAGCCATCAGCGCCAATCATCAATTATTATTAAATTTAGGCGTGGTGCCTTTGGCCGTGCAAAAATTTATTCAAGCGATCGAGGCTAAAGGGGGTGCGGCGAAGATCTGTGGTGCGGGTAGTTTACAAGGGGACGCTGCCGGCATGGTTTTAATCGCTTGTGAAGACGATCCCAGCGAGATCTGTGCACAATACGCTTATATCGCGGAACCTTTGGTTGGAGACAGTGATGGCTTGCGCATCGTTTAAAGCCAGTGCTCCGGGTTCAATCATGCTGATGGGAGAGCATGCGGTGTTACGCGATCACCCCGCCATGGTCATGGCCATTCAAGAACGCATTTATCTAACGTTAACGCCGCGAGACGATGCTCGTATTTTAATCCATTCACAGTATTTTCCTCCTTATGAAACAAGCCTTCAAGATCTCAGTATAAAAGCGCCCTATAGTTTTGTATTGGCGGTATTAGAACATTATCAACAGGATTTACAGCAGGGATTTGATTTAGACATTCGTTCTGAAATCGATCCAAACTTAGGTTTAGGCAGTTCTGCGGCCATTACGGTTGCGCTCATCAAACTGATGCAAGCTTTTCTCAATCGCGATGAAGAGATTTGGATTTTGGCCCGCAGAATCATTCGTCAAGTGCAAGGCTTGGGATCGGGTATGGACGCCTTGGCCAGTACTAAAGGTGGAGTGATCTATTATGATCCTAAGCATCTAGAATTAAAACCTTTACCCGCGCGTCAGGATTTACATTTATGGTATTGTGGCTATAAAACGCCGACCGCCATCGTTTTAAAACAAGTGGCAGAGCGTTTTGCAGATAAAGAAAAATTATGGCAAGCAATCGATCAGAGCATTGGCGAATGCGTGCGTGAAGCACAAAAATTCTGGCATGAACAGGATCTGCAAGGTTTAGCCGATTGCATGAATTCACATCAAGGCTTACAAATGGCTTTGGGGGTTAGCGATGCTGCTTTAGATCGCTTAAGAGCCTGGTTATTCGAACGTTGCCAAGTGAAAGCCGCGAAAATTTCAGGATCGGGTTTGGGAGATTGTATTTTAGCTTTGGGGGGTGTGGATTTAAAACAAGCGGCGCTCGATCTTAAAACGATTCATCCTAAAGCCGCTTATATTGCTCTTCAGCCGGCAAAAAAAGGAGTGTGTCTTGAACCCTAAACAAAAAACGATTGATACGCTTTTGCAAGGACGAAGCACAACGATACAAAACACTTCGGGTCGAGTGTATGCTCCCGCTAATATTGCCTTATGTAAATATTGGGGAAAACGCGATGCGGATTTAAATCTACCTTTAACGCCGAGTTTATCTGTGAGTTTAGGGCCTAAAGGCAGTTATTTTGGTTTTCAAATGATAGAAGACAAAGAACATCAAATCAATGTCAATGGGATTCAGATCGAAAAGACCAGCGCCTTCTATCAACGGCTAGTTTCATTTTTAAATCTATTTCCAAACGCAGAACAGGCGTGTTTGCAGATCGATATTGAAAGCACTATTCCCATTGCCGCCGGTTTAGCTTCATCGGCCAGTGGCTTTGCTTCAGTAGTCAAGGCTTTAAATGAATTGTACGGCTGGCAATTAAGCTTACAAGAGTTGTCTATTCTTGCGCGTTTAGGTAGCGGCAGCGCTTGTCGTTCGTTGTGGCCCGGTTTTGTCGAATGGCAAATGGGGGAGCGTGCCGATGGCCTAGACAGCCATGGCGTTTCTTTGCCAGAGACTTGGCCGGAGTTTCGTCTGGGTTTACATTTGATCTCCACACAAGAAAAATCAATTTCTTCGCGAGAAGCTATGGAAATCACGCGTAAAACAGCACGTTTTTTTAAACTTTGGCCAGAGCAAGTTGAACAGGATTTCAAAGCCATTCAAAACGCCTTAAGCGAAAAGGATTTTAAAGCTTTAGGACAGACGGCTGAAAGCAATGCCTTAGCCTTGCATGCAATGATGTTAAATGCAGTGCCAGCGATTTCGTATACTCAGCCACACACCTTGATGGCGATGCAAAAAATATGGGCTTTACGCGCCCAGGGACTTGCCTTATATTTTACGCAAGATGCCGGCCCTAATTTAAAATTATTATTTTTAGAACCTGATCGTGAAACAGTGTTAGCACATTTTCCAGAACTGGATGTGGTTGCACCGTTTGCAGAGTAAAATAAAAGTTTTTATAGCTACTTCACAGCCATACCATATGAACGAGTCAGAAGATAATATCGCCTTACTTCCAATACTAAAATATCCCGTTAATGCAGCAGAAATGCTGTTTTTGCAACAGCACCTTGCCCAAAATTTAACAGCTCGATAGCGAATCTCATGTTTACTAGAGAAAATTCAGTTGCTGATATGCAGAAAGCTGCCCTTACCGCTGGTCTATCCCTTCGTGGTGTACAATGGTGAGACTAAATGGTTATATGAAAAAAGTTTTTCTGGTTTGTTTGGAAAATCATCCCCTCTAGCCAAAGATCTGTTGATCTCTGATTTTCCTGTATTGGATGTGAATGAGTTAAGCGAGCTGGATCTCCGTCGTCAGCATATTTCGAACTTAATGCTGGCAAGCTTGAAACGCGCTAAGGGTAGACAATTGCTTGAAAAATGTCATTTATTGCGAGATCTGTTCTTTGCACACGCTATTAAGCCCAGTAGCGATACAGCCCATGGTGTGCTAGAATACATCATAATTGCCACTGAGGCTAATCAAGAGGCTCTTGAAGAGTTATGGTCTGTTTTAGAAGAAGGTTTTGCGCCAGAATATGAAGAGG
>VFKP01000035.1 GCA_009885495.1 Gammaproteobacteria bacterium
CAGTCAGAAAAATGAGATGCCTTCACTGGCTAGTTTGATCCAGAGCTCTGGAGCCTACAACGGTGGATAGGAGGATTTACCCTGGGATTTGAAAGGGATACAATAATTTTGTATAAATATTAAATCGCGTTGTGATATAATATGATTTTTAATGTAGAATCCACATAACAACGATTAGAGGTAACTTATGATTAATAATGTACAACAAATTGCGATTGAAGTTGCGAATCGGTTATCAATCCCTAAAAATGAAATGCAAGCCGTTGCAGAATGTGTAAGCCAGTTTCTTGATGAAAAACAGTATCAAAATGCTTTCGGAACAGCCTTATTGTTAGCGGTTCATTTTGGCACAAAAGAAGATATCCATTCTTTAGTTGCAGCTGGGGTGGGGAAACTTAGCCTAAATCATGCTTTATGGTATGCGATTAGCCATAAAAAGATTGAACATGCCTGTGCTTTGATTAAAGCGGGGAATATCACTCATAAAGATGAAATTTTTGGTGGGGATGCAAGCCATCCACGGAAAAATCTATTGCAACTTGCTGAAGAATATCAATTATCTGAAAGTGAGTGTCAGAGCTTGATGGCAGTCTCTGTTGTACAAATTGCCATAACCAATGCGATAAAAACAGCAGGCGGTAGCCCTATTCATGCTGCGATTACAGTAGGTTCCTCTAGCGCGTGCTCCGCGGCTATTGTAAAGCGGCCTTCTTAGAGTAAAGCCGATGAAGAGGAGTGCCGGTCTAATATTCAGAAAATCTATTTGAAGGAATCGCTATGAAACTCAGCTTTGAAAAAATAAATTTTCGGCATATTGATATTATCTTCAAGTGGTTGGCCGAACCTTTTATTCAGGAATTCTGGGATAACACGCTCGCTCACAAAGAGGATATTTTAAATTTTGCCCATGGCCGAAAAAAACCTTCAAATTATTGTGGTGGAAAATATGTTTATTGGATAGCCCTCTGTGATGGGCACCCGTTCGCAATGCTGATGACTATGTTCGAAACGGCAGAAGATCATATCGATGATATTAAATTAAACTACCTTTCAAAAACGGGCCATACTTATGGCATCGATTATATGATCGGGGATAAGAATTACTTTGGAAAAGGCTATGGTGCTAAAACTTTATCAGCATTTCTTGATTTTTTCAGAAGAGACTTCGATCCTAGAGCAGACACATTTTTAATTGATCCTGCCTGTAATAATTCCAGAGCAAAACACGTCTACCTGAAAGCAGGGTTTGAGCTTGTTGCTGATTTTGTGATGTCGGGTGATGTCTCAGGTTCTGGAAAACCACATCATTTACTGGTTAAATATTTTTCGTCTATGGATAAGAAGGCCAAGATAATAAAAAAGTTAAGGCCGGAAGATTTCGAAATCTGGAAATCAGTTCGATTAGAAGCCTTAAAAAACTCGCCTGAAAGTTTTGCTTCATCTTATGAAGAAGAATCCAGTGGGTCCGATTCGGATTTTAAAAAAAACTTAATTCAAAGCGATGTGTTTGGTGTATTTATCGGCTATTCATTGGTTGCTTGCGCTGGATTTTATAGTTTAAATTCACTTAAAACAAAACACCGCGGTGTGATTTGGGGGCTGTATACTCAGCTTGAATATAGGGGGCAGGGTATCGCCAGCGCTTTAATTCAAACGATTATTCATCATGCAAGATCACGGGTGATTCAATTGCATTTAACCTGTGTGACCAGCAATCTTGCTGCAGTAGCCTTTTATCAAAAGCAAGGATTTAGCATTTATGGCAGAGAAGATCGTTCACTTAAAGTTGCAGAAACATTTTTCGATGAATATTTGATGATCTTGGATTTAACAAAAGAAAGCATTGGCAATTCTTGAAACGGAGAATAATTTGCCATTTAAATTTCAATCAATCCCACTAGTCTTAGGGGTGCTTCTGTTGCCTGTTTTACCTTGATAGGAAGCGCCATAATATAACTTCCCATGGGAGGCATTTTATCGAGACCCGCTACGTTTTCCAGCACTATTTTGCCATTGCCTAAAAAAGCGCGATGGACTTTAAACCCATCTTCAGGGCGATCGGGTGATAAAGTATCGATCCCCAAGGCGGCAACGCCGCGCTGAAGTAATAAATTTGCAGCCTGAATCGAGACAGAAGGAAACACATGGTTATTATGATATTTTTCAGGAGAACACCAAAATTTCTCCCAGTCGGTTTTAATCATGACGCATGAATCTTTCATAATAGTGCCCTGTTTTGATTCAAATGCTCTAATATCCTCTGGGGTTAGACTGTAGCGTTCATCCGCCTTAGCTGAAATATCGATGACAACACAGGGAAATATTAAATCATTAACGTCAAATTCATGAATGCACTTTCCTCCTGGAATACAGTGGCTGGGGGCATCCATATGAGTGCCAATCCCTGCATGCATCCAAAAATTCATGACGCGGAATTTATCTTTGCCTTCGCAATCATCATAATCCAGATCTAGTTCATGCTTAAAACCACAGCCACCATTCCAAGTCGGAATGCCGCTCTCTAGAGTATGTGTGAGGTCAATGAGTTTGTAGGGGAAGGGCATAAAAATTTTACCTCAATTTTTTGTAACTACAATAAATTCGGAGGTTTGCCTCGCTTTATCTTGATATAAAACTATCTAAGCTTTAGATTGACGCATTCGATTCAACCACATGCCTATCGGTAAAACCACCAATAAGAGGGCACAGCATATGCCCGCATAAGTTAAGGCTTGCACGAATAAATGCGGGGCAAATAAGGTGATGGCGGTAGGAGGCAGATAGGTGAGTAGCATAACGAAGAGAGGAGGGCGTCGAGTTTTTTTGATTTTTAAGGCATCGGTTAATAAATCCAAGAGTGAAATAGAAACGCCTAAAAAAGCGGTAAAAGTGCAGATGGAGCCGAAGATCCAAGCAAAGCTTTGTAAAATAGGCTTGCCGGTGATGCTTTCTAATTGCTGTAGCAAAATAGAAGTGGTGTTACCGCTAGACGCCAGTAGTGATAATTGTTCATGCGTTAATACCGCATGCACCACTGCGATCCAAATCAAATAGAGAACTAGAGGGATTAAGCCGCCCAAGAAAACGATGCGCAATAATCGTTTTTTATCAAAATTTAAATAGCGGCCAATGCTGGGTAAAATCAGACCGTACCCAAAAGAAGTAATCATGATTAAAAATCCGTTCAGACTATACTGATGTTGTCCCAAGGCCAGATGTTGAAACTCAGTGCTGGGTATTAGGCTTGCGATCAATAAAAAACAAGCGATGATTTTCATGAACATGAAGATACGGTTTAAATAATCGGCTGCAGCAATTCCACGATACACCACCGAACCCAGTAAAAGCGCTGCTAGAAACAGCGTTAGACGTTGGGGTAAGAACAGGTGTAAACGATTGAGGATAGCGTGAAACACATCACCGGTAGCAGCGGTGTAAGCGCAGAGCAAACTGTACAGCAGAAAAAAAGAAGTGATTAAGGTGAGTGTGGAAATCACAGGCCCTAAAGTTTTTCGCGCTAAAGTGATGACACCGGCCTCAGCTTTATCTTGTAATTGCACCATGACTAAGGCCAAAGCGCCCAAAGTCATTAAACCCCAAGCCAAGACTAGATACAGCATCACACTTAAATAATTCAAATGAGCGGTGACTGCGGGCAAAGCCAGCATGCCACCGCCAATAGAAGTGCCTAAAATTAGCAATAAAGCACCTAATTCACGCGATAGCATGCTAAGCCGCGTCTCTAGGCGATCTCACAGTATCGTTCAAATGCACGGTGCGACGTTCGTATAGAACCAGGGCGTAGCTGACTTGAGCGTAAACTCGATAAACGATTAACACACCTGCGCGTTCATCGGGCAGCTTAATGGTTTTTGGGATTTTATTTTTTTGGGTGCTGTTGAGTTGATTATTGAGTGAAGACTTTTCAGGATTATCGATGGTTGCTCCTACTTGAAAAATCGCAAACACATCACCTGCACGTACGCCTTGTAATTGCCCTAAATCAATGATCACATTGTCTAAGCTGCCGATCTGTGTCGTGCCATCTAAGACAGAAATAATTTGACCTTGCAAATTGGGTGCCGGAAAATGTGGGGTAAAATTCATATCAATGCTAGCATCTTCAATGGGAAGCAAGCGATCGCCTACCAAGACTTCGCGGGTCGATTGGCTGACTTCAAAGGTGGCTGGATTGCCCGGTTCTTGTAAAGACAATTGACCGATACTGGTGGCTTGATAGCCTAACACTTGCTTTGTGCCAGGCCGAAGATAGGGATCGCCTAAACGGAATAAGGCATAATTTTCAGCAATGGCTTTAGGATCGGTGAACCCTTCTACATACACACGATCACCGGCACCGGTCACCACATGTTCATCGGCATGAGCTACAACATAGGGGTTATTATTAAACTCATCGCGATTGACCACACGCGTGGCGCTGATAAAGGGTAGGATATATTCCGGCGGCAGCGTAGGGATGGCTTGTAAATGGGTAGATCCAATGCTGGGGCTGAGTTTCACAAAACCATTATTGACGACATCTAGGCGGGGTTCGCCATTATGAACGCTGAATTCTAAGACTTGGCCAGGATAGAGCTGATAGGGGGTGCTAACATCCGGGTTAGTGTGCATCAATTGCGGCCATTGCAGGGGGTTTTTAAGGAATTTTTCGGAAATCCCCCATAAAGTGTCACCTTTTTGTACGGTATAGCTGAAGGGATGATTGGCGCGCAAGGTCACGGACTTGGCGAAGGCGGTAAAATTCATGCATAATACGGCCAGTAGGAAGATCGTTAGGATCCGTTTCATCTTTATTATCCTTGTGAAAGACTGCGGACTTCATTTTAACCGATAAATAGGCTTAGGGCAATATGACAACTTGTAATTTCAATAAAACCACCTTTCTGAAAAGTGCTGCTGAATGGGAGCATTTGCCTGATGTCTCTGGCATGGAGATTGCTTTTGCCGGCCGTTCCAATGCGGGTAAATCCAGTGCCATCAATACAATCACCGGCGTGCATAAATTGGCAAAAACCAGTAAAACCCCGGGGCGAACGCAATACATCAATTATTTCAATTTACAACCCGGTGTTTTTTTGGTGGATCTGCCAGGGTATGGCTATGCCAAGGTCCCTGAAGCCGTACGCGATCGCTTACAACGCATATTAGGCCGGTTTATTTCACAGCGCACCCCTTTGAAAGGTTTGGTAGTGGTGATGGACAGCCGGCATGCTCTAAAACCCGATGATGAAACTGTGATTGAATGGGGTTTAAGTCGGCGATTGTATTTGCATTTGCTGTTGACCAAGGCGGATAAATTAAGCCATCGTCAAGCACAGGATGCTAAGCGTGCGGTGGAACAGCGATATAGCGAATACGCCGATTTAGTCAGCGTGCAATTATTTTCCTCGCCTAAAAAACAGGGCATCGAAGAAGCTCGAGCTTGTATTGAAAGATGGATAACACTTTAAATGACAGACAGCACACCCAGCGATCCAGCACATCCCTTTGTTTTAGTGGATGGCTCCTCTTATCTTTATCGCGCGTTTCACGCTTTGCCTCCTTTGTTGAATAGTCAAGGCCAACCCACGGGGGCGGTGTATGGCGTGATTAATATGCTTAGAAAACTCTTGCAAGAGTATACTCCCACTTATGTCGCGGTGATCTTTGACGCTAAGGGCAAAAATTTTCGTCATGATTTATATCCCGCGTATAAAGAACATCGCCCCTCTATGCCCGATGATTTAATCTCACAAATTGAGCCTTTACACCGTATGATCAAAGCGATGGGGATCCCTTTGCTCAGTATTGAAGGCGTTGAAGCTGATGATGTGATTGCCACTTTGGTGCAACAAGCCAAGGCTCGTGGTTGGCATTGCTTAGTGTCAACTGGAGATAAAGATTTAGCGCAATTGGTTGATGGACAAGTGACTTTAATCAATACTATGAACAATGTGCGGATGGATGAACAAGGCGTGCTTGGAAAATTTGGTGTCAAAGCCAATCAAATCATCGATTATTTAACATTGATTGGAGACAGTGTTGATAATGTGCCGGGTGTCAATGGCGTCGGGCCAAAGACAGCGGTTAAATGGTTACAACAGTATGGTCATTTAGAGGGCATTATTGCTGAAGCCGAAAATATCAAAGGCAAAGTGGGCGAAAATCTACGCGCAGCCTTAGCGCAATTGCCCTTGAGCCGACAATTAATTTGTTTAGAGTCTGGAGTGATTTTGCCCCAATCCATAGACGATTTAAAACAACAAGAACAAGATCTCGATATTTTAAAACAATGGCTGGAAAAACTTGAATTTAAATCCTGGTTAAAAGATTTTAATCAGGGCTCGAAGACCCCTAAAACCAGTGTCAAAACAGAATATGAATGCATTTTGACTGAATTTGATTTAGACCGCTGGCTTTCAAAATTAAGTGCATCGGCTGTATTTGCCATCGATACTGAAACGGATAATCTAGACCCCATGCAAGCCAATTTAGTGGGGCTTTCTCTTTGTGTTAAAGCACATCAAGCGGCTTATCTTCCCTTGCAGCATCGCTATGAAGGGGTTATCGCACAATTGCCTTTGGATCTGGTTTTGCAAAAGTTAAAACCCATTTTAGAAAATAAAGCGATTTCTAAAATAGGTCATCACATTAAATATGATATGAATGTGTTTTCACGTTATGGTATCCGTGTGCAAGGATCGTTATGGGACAGTCTTTTAGAAGGATTTGTTTTATCAGCGGGCAATCGCAATGATATGGACAGCCTGGCTTTAAAATATTTAGATCATCGCACCATTACTTATGAAGAGGTGGTGGGTAAAGGGAGTAAACAACTGACCTTTGATCAAATCGAATTAGATAAAGCCACAGCTTATGCCGCTGAAGATGCGGATGTCACCTTGCAATTGCATCAGTATTTTCAGCCACGCTTACAAAAAGAGCCCTTATTATTACAAGTGTATGAAGAAATCGAAGCGCCTTTAATTCCAGTGATTGCGCGCATGGAGCAATATGGAGTGCTGATTGATGCTAAGCAATTGCAAGCACAAAGTGCGGCTTTTGCGATACGTTTGGCAGAATTGGAAAAAGAAGCGTTTGCGATTTCAGGATTAAGCTTTAATATGAGTTCGCCAAAACAATTGCAAGAAATATTGTATGAGAAGATGGGTATCCCGGTGACGGAAAAAACGCCCACGGGGCAACCCTCAACAGCCGAATCGGTTTTACAAGATTTAGCGCAGCGCTATGCTTTACCGAAAGTGATTTTAGACCATCGCAGTTTAAGCAAATTAAAATCAACGTATACCGATAAATTGCCATTACAAATCAATCCTCAAACAGGGCGTGTGCACACGTCTTATCATCAAGCGGGAGCGGCTACGGGCCGTTTATCATCGTCTAATCCAAATTTACAGAATATTCCCACGCGTTCTCCCGAAGGTCAACGCATCCGTGAAGCGTTTATTGCCCCGTCCGGCTTTACGCTTTTAGATGCGGATTATTCCCAAATTGAATTACGCATCATGGCCCATTTGTCGAAAGACGCTGGATTATTGGGCGCTTTTGCCAAAGGGTTGGACATTCATCGCGCCACGGCTGCGGAAGTCTTTGGTGTGAGTACTGAAGAGGTGACAAGTTTACAACGACGTCATGCAAAGGCGATTAATTTCGGTTTAATGTATGGCATGTCGGCCTATGGATTATCGCGTCAGCTGGATATTGATAATGGTATGGCGAAACGGTATATGGAGCTTTATTTTGAGCGTTATCCGGGAGTAGCGCGTTATATGGAAGATACGCGTCGTTTGGCGCGCGAGCGAGGTTATGTGGAAACGATTTGGGGGCGACGTTTATATTTACCTGAAATTCAATCTAAAAATAAAGGTTTGCAAAAGGCTGCCGAAAGAGCGGCTATCAATGCCCCTATGCAAGGCAGTGCCGCTGATATTATTAAGCAAGCCATGATCCGTATTGATGCCAGTTTGACAAAAGACAATATTCCCGCGCGTATGATCATGCAAGTGCATGATGAATTGGTTTTGGAAGTGAAAAAAGAAGCTTTAGATTTAGCGCGAGTGGCTTTAAGAACGGCCATGGAAGGCGTGGCGCAATTGGCTGTTCCTTTATTAGTGGATATGCATGATGGCGATAATTGGGCCTTAGTGCATGGAGGTTGATCCTTAAATACAAGAGCAGCTCCCCTCGCCCCGTATTCTGCGAGAGAGGCTGGGGGAGAGGGCCTTTGCCTCAACGAGCTCAGAGTCGCTCACCCTCGGTCAAACACGCCGTGAATACATCCATGTAGATATTGTCTTAAGTGTCAATAGCTTTTTTCATTTTTTCTCACTTTTTTTGCTGAGTCGTTAAAACTTATTCATCTCA
>VFKP01000085.1 GCA_009885495.1 Gammaproteobacteria bacterium
AAATATGTTTAAAATTTGAACTTTAATACTGTATCCCTTTCAAATCTCAGGGTAAGTTGAATTTTGACTGAGCTTGTACAGTTTGCGTAGGGTCGATTCATGAATCGCCCTAGCTCTTTTCGAGAGGGCAATTCGTGAATCGCCCCTACATTGGGCCTGCACAGCTCTGAAGGCCTCGGCCCTCTACCGTAAGATTTGAAAGGAATACGAAATGCTTCTCTTTCAAATTTCAAGATCCCGAAGATTTAAGACCCATAAGCTTTTTTCCAAGGCTGGCATTATTCTCGATCCATTTTAAACAAAGTAAAGAAGTTCTCTGTGGTTTGTTCGGCAATTCGATCTAAATCCATACCCTTGAGCTCAGCTAATTTTTCAGCCACATGATAGACATGATAAGGGTAATTCGGTTTTCCGCGATGCGGTACCGGGGCCAAATAAGGAGAATCGGTTTCAATCAAAATTCGTTCTAAAGGCAATTGTGCAGCAATGGCTTGTAAACTTTGAGCATTTTTAAAGGTTAACACCCCTGAAAAAGAAATGTAAAAACCTAAATCAATCGCCGCTTTAGCCATAGCTAAATCGCCGGCAAAACAATGTAAAACCCCACCCACCGTATCTGCTTTTTCGGAGGCTAAGATTGCAATGGTATCGCTATTGGCCTCGCGGCTATGGACAATTAAAGGCTTACTGACGGCTCTAGCCACACGAATATGGCGGCGAAACCGTTCTTGCTGCCAGCTCAGATCGCCCGTACTGCGATAATAATCCAAACCGGTTTCACCGATGGCAACGACTCTAGGGCGAAATGCTGCGGTCTTGAGATCCTGTTCACTGAGATCTTTTTCAGCTTCGCTGTTAGGATGAACACCCACACTGCACCAAACCCTAGGATAAGTTTTTGCTGCTAAACAGACTGCCTCTAAATTATCCGTATCAATACACACATCTAAAAAATAATGCAGACCTCGTTCGGCCGCATGAGCAAAAAAGCGATCCCAATGATGATCAAAAGGTGAAAGATCCAATTGATCTAAATGGCAATGGCTGTCCGCTAAAACAAAATCTTTCAGCATTTACATCGTATCCGTATCTTTCTCTGATTTTAAAAAACCTGCCAAATATCCTTCAATTTTATTGCGCACATGCGAAGCTTCATCATTCTCAAATTGCACGCCTATGCCGGCAGGGCGGCCCCGTTGCGCGCTTTGTGGGGTCATCCACATCACTCGGCCACTGATCGTGTATTTTTCTGTATCGTCTAATAGTTTTAATAATAGATAAACCTCATCGCCTAAATGAAATTTCTTTTGTGTCGGCACAAACAGACCGCCATTGATCACAAAAGGCATGTATTTATTGTATAAAGCCTGCTTGTCATGGAAAGTGATAAAAAATAGGCTGCGATTATCACCGGTGGTTTGCTCCGTCACATCGAAATCTTTACTCATATCCTTTACACCCCTTCTAAGGCCAATAGACTACATTCTAATGATAGCTGAAAATTCAGATTTGATCCCTGTAAGCGCTGGCCATAGAGATCCCAAACTTTTTGTGCGCAAATAAGCCATTGATCCAATGAATAACGTCTTACTAAAGCCTTAATAGCCTCCAAGCGGTCTTGATAGATCAAAAATACCGATCGATTACTTAATTGATAACGCAATAGATCTTGTAAAAAATAAGCCCAACCCTTGAGATGCTCATTTTGCAAACGACTAACCCATTTTTCGGCCACTATCAAAGCAGATTGCTGTCCCAAATAAACTGAAATGCAATCATCGATCCAAAGATCGGCAGAATTATTTTCCGCGCGCAATAAGCGTTCTGCTGCTAAAGGCAGACCACGGGCTAAATTTAAAGCCTGTTGTAGGCTGTGCTCGCTTTTATCAGGAAAGCGGCTCTGTAACCAAGGAAGCACTTGTGCTTGTTTGGCTCGCAGCAAATAGGTTTGACAGCGGCTCCGTAAGGTTGCCGGTAAACTTAAAGGGTAAGCGCTGAGCAATAAAAAATAAACTCTGTCATTAGGTTCTTCCAAAGATTTCAATAAGGCATTAGCAGCCGCTTCATTTAAACTATCGGCAGGATAAATCAATACCACTTGCGCCCTTCTCTCATGCGCCGTTTGCGATAAACTGGCAATCAAATTGCGAACTGCATCAATTTTGATGCTTTTATCTTCATCGGCTTTGAGCAGCTCAAAAAAATCCGGATGATGGCCCGCCTGTAGCCAATGGCAGGAACGACAAAGACCACAAGCCTCTTTCAGTTTAGGATCTTCACATAAGAGAAACGAAATCCAGTGATGGCTAAGCTCTAAAGCGCCTAAATCGGCATCTGCAGCAATCAATAAGGCGGGGGGCCAAGCAGATCTATCAAAAGGTAAATAAGCCTGCTCATCTTCAAACCAAGGATAATGCTTAGGATCTTGCATGCAATAGGCTCCTTAATGCTTCAAGTTCTTTATGCCCTCTCCCGGATTACCGGGCGAGGGGAGCGGACTGTGCTTCTCGGAGCTTTGATGGCTCCCTTCGCCCAGTACTCTGAGACAGGGGCGCGGATTTTGCTGTCGGGCTCTGATGAGGCCCCTCTCCCAGTACTCTGGGAGAGGGGTTGGGGGAGAGGGCATAAGAGATCTTAAAGACTATTCAGCTTCAGTGCTAACAGGATCTGCAGCCTTCATGCTCAAACGCACTCGGCCTTGTCTATCGATTTCTAAGACTTTAACACGTACGGCTTGTCCTTCAGACAAAACATCGGTCACATTGTCCACACGCTCATCCATAATTTGTGAGATATGCACTAAACCTTCTTTGCCAGGTAAAATAGCAACGAAAGCACCAAAGTCCATGATCTTAACCACTTTGCCTTCGTAATTCTTACCCACTTCTACTTCAGCGGTAATGTTCTCAATCCGACGGCGGGCTTCTTTGGCCGCTTCACCACTGACTGCCGCAATCTTAATCACGCCATCATCGTCAATATCAATGGTCACACCCAGTTCTTCTACTAAGCCCCGAATGGTCGCCCCACCCTTACCAATAACATCTTTAATCTTATCCACAGGAACCCGGAAAGTGGTCATGCGAGGTGCGTAATTAGACATCTCTGCCCGTGCTTCGGTCAGAACCTTAGCCATCTCTCCTAGAATGTGTAGGCGTCCGTCCTTGGCTTGAGCCAAAGCCTTACGCATGATTTCTTCGGTGATCCCTGTGATTTTAATGTCCATCTGTAGCGCCGTAACACCCGCTTGTGTCCCTGCCACTTTAAAGTCCATATCGCCCAAATGATCTTCATCACCCAAAATATCGGTGAGTACCGCGAAACGTTCGCCTTCTTTGACTAAACCCATAGCGATACCGGCCACAGGAGCCTTGATCTGCACACCGGCATCCATCAAGGACAAGCTACCGCCACAGACAGTGGCCATAGAGCTGGAACCATTGGATTCAGTGATCTCAGAAACCAAACGCAAGACATAAGGAAACTCAGCAGGATCCGGTAAAACAGCTTGTAAAGCACGACGGGCTAAATTGCCATGACCAATTTCACGGCGTTTCGGTGAACCCATACGCCCTACTTCGCCCACAGAATACGGGGGGAAATTATAATGCAGCATGAAACTTTCACGACGTACACCCTCAAATTCCTCAATCATCTGTGCATCTTTACCGCTGCCTAAAGTGGTCACCACAATGGCTTGAGTTTCACCGCGGGTAAATAAGACCGAACCATGAGCGCGCGGCAATACACCGGTTTGAATGGAGATGGGTCGGACCTGATCTAAAGCTCGAGCATCGATACGCGGGCCACCCGCCAAAACTTTTTCACGCACTACACGGCTTTCTAAAGCTTCTATAATCTGTGCAATCGCTTTCTGACGTTTTGCATCACCTTCAATGGCAAATTCAGCATCAATCTTTGTTCTTAAAGCATTCAAAAGATCATGACGAGCCATTTTATCCACTTGTTGATACGCTGCAGCGATGGCATCGTGATACTGCTTGGCAACCGCCGCGGTCAATTCGCTGTCTACTGGCGCTGCCTGCCAATTCCAGGCTTTGGTACCTGATTCATCGGCTAATTCTTGGATGGCTTTAATAGCAACTTGCATATGGCCATGACCAAACATCACCGCACCCAACATCAAGTCTTCTGAAAGTTCTTTGGCTTCAGATTCAACCATCAAAATAGCGTCTTTGGCACCGGCAACCACTAAATCTAAACGAGATTCTTTAAGCTCGGTTTTGGAAGGGTTTAAAACATATTCAGAATTGATATAGCCCACACGCGCTGCAGCCACAGGCCCATGAAAAGGGATCCCAGAGACTGCCAGAGCAGCAGAAGCACCGATTAAAGCCGGCACATCAGGGCTAATTTCAGGATCAACAGACATCACCATGGCAACGATTTGCACCTCTTGCATGAATCCTTCTGGAAACATGGGGCGTAAAGGCCTATCGATGAGTCGAGAAGTTAAAATTTCACGTTCTGTAGGCCGGCCTTCACGTTTGAAATAGCCGCCAGGAATATTTCCCGCAGAATAGGTTTTTTCAATATAATCGACTGTTAATGGGAACCAGTCCCTATCCGCCACTGAATCGGCTTGACCAACCACCGTGACCAGCACCATGGTATCGCCCATAGTCACCATCACAGCGCCGCTGGCTTGTTTCGCGATTAGGCCTGTTTCCAGGGTGACGGTATGGCTGCCATACTGAAATGATTTTTTTACAATACTCACAAATTTAACCTCTATCATATAAAAAAGGGGGTAAAAAACCCCCGGAATGTTTCAACGCTTAGCCGCGCAACTCTAATTCACCGACGATCTGTTGATATTTCAACTTATCGCTCTTCTGTAAATATCCCATTAACTTTTTACGTTGTGAAACCATCTTCATCAACCCACGGCGTGAATGTTTATCTTTCTTATGGGTACTAAAATGACCCTGTAAATCACGAATACGTGCGCTCAATAAGGCGATTTGCACCTCAGTTGATCCCACATCACCTGCTTTACGCTGAAATTTGCCAATGATTTCGGTTTTGATTTCTTTGCTTAACATAACTAACATTTCCCCTTTATGAACGAAAATCGTGAATTCTCAAGTAATTCGGACCCAGAGCCAGGAGGAAGTCTATAAAAAGCATTTTAACCCGGCTTATAAGATCACCCATTGTACCTCAGAACCTTGGATAGACTCAAGCCCCTCCCCTGTGTTTTTCATAAATACTCTGAACTCAAACCGAAAAAATATCGATTCTTCCCTAAGGCAGCTACAACAAAATGCAGAGGTCTAGGTAGGTTTACAGGCAAAACAAGGGCTTTTTTTTAAAAAAAGCCCTTGGCATAAGCTGAAATTTTAATAAAAACATGCTTTTTGGCCTGTTTTTTGCTGAAAACCTGTTTACAGGCTTAAAAAATATGATATCTTAGCCTTTCGGATCCTTGAAGTTTTCTCATTTTCAGTAGACTATCTACCTAGATGAAAAACGAATGGATCGTTAGGTGTAATCATTTTTGCATATTGTTGAGGAAATAAACATGGCACAAACGTCTAAGAAGTCAGCCGGGAAGGCTACGACTAAACCTGCAGCCAAGGCTGTAAAAACCACTCGCAGCGTTAAGAAAACGTCCATTAAAGCTAAAACGGTTGCTCGTAAAACAGCACCAGCCACTTTAAATAAAACGTATAAAGACGCTCCGTCTAAAACTGAAATATTGACGACTTTAGCTGAATTTGCTGAGATTAGTAAAAAACAAGTTTCCGCTGTTTTTTCAGGCTTAACCGATATTATCAACGGCTCAATTAAATCTAAAGCGGCTGGAGAGTTTACCCTCCCCGGTTTGTTGAAAATCAAAATTGTGCGTAAACCCGCTACTAAAGCGCGCAAAGGGATCAGCCCTTTCAGCGGGGAAGAAATCATGTTCAAAGCCAAACCTGCACGCAATGTCGTCAAGGTCAGACCTTTGAAAAAATTAAAAGACATGGTCCTTTAATTAGATTCAGGGAGCGGTGCTAGCATCGCTCCCTTTCTAAAGACGGGTACGACAAAGCACAGCACTGGTAATTATATGGCTGATACTTCAAAACCTAAAGGCCCCCATCTTCCACGAGATCCCAGCGATCCCGATAGTCTTAATCAAGATCCTCTGAAACAAAAAAATAGTGCAGAGAAAAACGATGCGATCAAACCGGATAAAAAATTAGCTTCAGATAAAAAGAAAGCCAGAGAAAAAAGCCAAACCAAAACAAAATTACCCCCGAAAAAAAAGTTAAAAATCGTTTCGAGTGAATCCATTGAAAGCGCTCAAGACTTAAGCCCAGAAAGCTTGGCTCAGAAAAAAGAGCGTGAACGATTTAACGATGAGAAAAATAAAAAGTCTTTGCGCCGCCGACAGGATCTGTATTCTAAAGGATCAGTGGTGAGCTTGGCCAAAAAGAATTTTGCGAGCTTGGGCAATCAAAAAATTTCCACACCCCAACATCCATTGTTGTCAAAGAAAATGACGGGAGTAATGGATAATCCTGATATGGATCCTAATGTGGAACGAAATACACAAGCCAGAAACGAATTACAATTGCAATTGGCCGCTAAAGCGCAATTACAGCAGACCCAGGAAAATCGCTCTACGCCTAAACCTAGGCCGGCTGGGGGTTAAGAGATAAATGTTCCCCTCTCCCGGAATACCGGGCGAGGGGAGCTTCCACTTTCTCTGAAGAAAGTAGTGAGAATATAATACTAAGCAATCGCCGTAGCAGGCCGGCCTATGCCGATCCAATTGGCAGGCACTAAGCCTTTTGCAGTTTCAGTGTCTTCAAAGCGAATGTATTCCCAGGCAGAGGTTTCTTGCAAGAGCTTACGAACCAATTGATTATTCAAACCATGCCCGGATTTAAAGCCTTTAAAAGCGCCGATTAAATTTGCGCCCAATAAATATAAATCACCAATGGCGTCTAAAGCTTTATGACGTACGAATTCATCGCGATAACGAAGACCATCTTCATTCAAAACTCGATACTCATCCACCACCACGGCATTTTCTAAACTACCGCCCAAGGCTAAGTTTTTAGATCGTAGATATTCATAATCAGCGACGAAACCATAGGTTCTGGCACGACTCACTTCTTTGCTATACGATCCTTGGGCAAAATCAATCGAAATGATTTGATCTTGTGGTTTAAACAAAGGATGTTGATATTCGATTTCAAAATCAACCCGAAAGCCATCAAAAGGTTCCAAACCGGCATATTTATATTCTTTAGTACCCGGCTGCCCTTCTTCAACCCAAATTCTTTTCTTGATGCGAATGAATTGCTTGGCCGCATTTTGCAATTCAATGCCAGCAGATTGGATTAGAAATACGAAAGGCGCGGAACTGCCATCCATGATGGGCAATTCAGGTGCGGTAATGTCCACATAGGCATTATCGATGCCAAGGCCCGCAAAAGCCGACATTAAATGTTCGACGGTTGAGATCCGTGCCGGGCCTTGAACCAAAGTCGTGGCCAGAGTAGTATCCCCTACAGTTTCAGCCTTAGCCGGAAAAATCACTACGGGGTCTAGATCAGTGCGCACAAATACAATACCTGTATTCACTGGAGCAGGACGCAAAGTCAAATAAATCTTCTTACCGGTGTGTAATCCCACACCCGTCGCTTGTATGACATGCTTTAGCGTTCTTTGTCTGACCATAACCATCTATTAACCTCTTGAGTATTCTGTTTCGCGGGTATGCAGCTGACTCGACTACCCACTAGATATAGTGTTTAAGCTCCTGGCTTTACCACAAGTAATAGCGTTTTTCGCCTTACTGGGGGAGTCAACTGCATACCCACGTTCTGTTTTTAGGCTTAATTAAGGGTGTCTTTTTTAAAACCCTCTCCCCTGACCCGGAATACCGGACCAAGGGAGCTTTCGCTGAGTATACCATTAGATAGACTAAAGCGCAAAAACAGAACGATTGCCGGATACCCTTAATTCACCTCTTCTTGACGACGCAAGAAAGCTGGAATATCTAAATAATCCGCAGGATCCCGTGATTCATTCGCCGTCGTATTGGCTGTAGGAGCTGTCGCTGTCGTTGGACGATAGATTTGACTGCTGCTTGCATTCGCATTGGGAAACTGAGAACTGGTCTTCTGTCGCAATACGGCGGGACGATCAAGTTTATTGTAATCGACACTGCCATCGGTACGTAAATGCTGATAATAATTGACCGAGGTGCCTGCATGGCTGGCGGCGGCATGACCTCGTAGATCAGTGCTTCTGCCTTCACGGCCGCCTAAACCCGTCACCACCAGAGTCACCCGCATTTCATCTTTCAATTCAGGATCAATCACCGTACCCACAACCACAGTGGCATTTTCACAGGTAAAATCTTTCACCGCGTCGCCCACTTCTTCGAATTCACCAATGGACATATCCAAACCCGCGGTGATATTAACCAAAACGCCCTTAGCCCCTTGTAAATGTACATCTTCCAGCAAAGGACTGGAAATAGCAGCTTCTGCGGCTTGTCTAGCACGGTTTTCACCCGTTCCAACACCCGTACCCATCATGGCCATACCATTAGCAGACATCACGGTGCGTACATCAGCAAAGTCGACATTAATTAAACCCGGTTTAGTGATCAGTTCTGAAATGCCTTGCACTGCGCCCAGTAAAACATTGTTAGCGGCTTTAAAGGCATTCAGTAAAGTGATATTTTTACCCAAAACTGTCAATAATTTATTGTTCGGAATAATAATCAAAGAATCAACATTAGGGTAAAGCTGTTGCACGCCTTCTTCAGCCACTTGAGCACGCATTCTGCCTTCAAATAGGAAGGGCCGAGTGACCACTGCCACAGTTAAAATACCCATTTCTTTGGCTAAACGCGCAATAACGGGTGCCGCACCCGTACCCGTTCCGCCGCCCATCCCCGCAGTGATAAAGACTAAATCCGAACCGGCTAAAAATTCGCGAATGTGTTCACTGTCTTCTTCCGCCGCTTCTCGCCCAATGGCAGGATCGGCGCCCGCACCCAAACCTTTGGTAATTTGATCGCCCAATTGTATGGTATGCGTACGGCATTCCAATAAAGCTTGGGAATCGGTATTAGCGCAGGCGAATTCCACCCCTTCTAATTGGCTGTCTAACATGGACTTAACCGCATTACCGCCACCACCGCCGACACCAATCACGCGGATGACCGCACCTTGCCTATTTAAATTTTCTGTTGTAAACATTTTTAACTCTCCTTCAATAAAATTATGAGCTGACTGATTTTAAAAAGCTGACTCAAAGGCCCAACAACCCTTGGGTCAGAGGTTACCTTGAAACCATTGTTTCATGCGTGACCAGACTTTAGGTCCTCCTGGAGCATGCATCGCATCCACTTGCCCCAACATTTGACGACGATAACCATAGGCCAGTAAGCCCACGCTCGTTGCATAAATTGGATTTTGCGTGACATCAGGCAAACCACCAATATTTTGTGGTAACCCCAAGCGCACGGGTACTTGAAAAATAGATTCGGCCAGATCCAAAGCCCCTTGAATTTTTGCACCCCCACCGGTTAAGACCATGCCCGCAGCGAGTAAATGTTCAAGGCCGCTGCGACGCAATTCAGATTGTATTAACGCAAAAATTTCTTCATAGCGCGGCTCTATGACTTCGGCTAAACTCTTTCGCGATAATCGTCTGCCACCCCGTTCACCGACCGTAGGCACTTCGATAAGATCAGAAGCATTGGCAAATCCCGATAAAGCGCAACCGTATTTGACCTTGATCGCTTCAGCCGATTTTGTAGGTGTCCGCAAAGCCAAAGCAATATCATTGGTAACCTGATCACCTGCAATAGGGATCACAGCAGTATAGCGAATGGCACCATCGGTAAAAATAGCAATATCAGTCGTACCACCACCAATATCGACTAGACAGACGCCTAATTCTCTTTCGTCTTCGGTTAAAACAGCATCGCTGGCTGCCAATTGTTCAAGAATAATATCAACTACTTCCAATTGGCAACGGCGCACACATTTCACAATATTTTGAGCAGCCGATACCGAACCGGTCACCATATGCACTCTAGATTCCAGACGAACCCCTGACATACCAATGGGTTCGCGGATCCCCTCTTGATTATCAATGATGAATTCCTGAGGTAAAACATGAATAATTTGTTGATCGGCTGGAATGGCTACGGCTTTAGCCGCGTCAATCACACGCTCAACATCGGAAGGCACGACTTCACGGCTGCGTATCGCGACAATACCATGAGAATTCATTCCCCGGATATGGCTGCCCGCAATACCGACAAATACAGCATTGACCTTGCATCCGGCCATTAGCTCAGCCTCTTCAACGGCTCTTTGAATCGATTGTACGGTGGCATCAATATTAACCACTACCCCTCGTTTTAATCCTCGCGAAGCCGAGGTCCCAAAACCAATGACTTCAATACCGCCCTCAGCATTAACCTCACCCACAATAGCGACAATCTTTGTGGTCCCAATATCGAGACCAACGATGAGCTTAGCATCTTTTTGTTTGGACATCCGAATTATTCTCCAGCCTGGATGTTAATAAAGTATGGCTTCAGAATAACAAAATTTAGACCTAAAAACTAGTCATTTGTTTGCATCATTTTCAAATTTGAACTTTTGTTTTCAGGAAGACGAAATCCTACCGCCAGTCCATTTTCATAACGCAGATCCACATAAGCGATATTATTGACTTTGTCTATTAATTCAAGGGGATAGGCTTTAACAAAGCGATGCATCCTTTCTTGTAAATGATCCGCCCCCAACTTTAGCGTTACATCATTCGACAAAACAGCTACATATTCACGATCACTTGTTTCAGTTAAGGATTGAATGCTTAATGCATCGCTCAATAAATCGGCACGAAAAGCATAATACTCTTCCAATAGGGGCAAAGCCTCTTCATCAGGCCCATTCAAGAAGGGTAAAACAGCAGGATTGAGGACTTGCGCTGAATGGTAAATTTCTCCATTACTCACCAAATAACTGGTCGAATTCCAATGTGCGACGGTCTTGCGAACTTTCAAGTGCACTTCTAAAGTATCTGGCCATTTTTTTTCCACAATGGCTTGCTCAACCCAGGGCAATGCATCCAAATTTTTTTGAATCTCGCTGACTTGTGTGTAAAAAAACCCTTTTTTGACTTGAGGAGATATCAGCGCTTTTAACAAGGGGGCATCGATTAAATCATTGCCATGCTCCACCAAGACGCGTCGTATGGGAAATTGAGGTAACATGAAAAAATAGATCCCTACTGAAGCAAAAATCAGCAGTAAAATCACACTATTCAAAGCGAGTTTTAATGTTGAGGCTTTTTTAACTGTCTTTTTTTTGACTGCCCCTTGTGTGCTGCGCCTCTTCCAACGCCAGCCTTCCCTTTTTAGCATCTGTAAAAACCTTATGATTAATCTGAGGGTATAGTATCTCTTTCAGATTGCAGGGTAAAGTGAAAAGCCTGGGAGAGCAAGCCCGTATTACAAAGCCTTAAACCAAGCAATGGTTTGACGATGCGCGACGGCTTCGTCGACGATGGGGGCAGGATAGTCTAAACTGCCCAAAGATATCCCCCGCCGATAAGGCATATGAATTGTTTTTCCGTCTAAATGACTGAGCTCTGGACAATATTTACGAATAAATTCGCCCTTAGGATCAAATCGCTCACTTTGTCGAATGGGGTTGAAGATGCGAAAATAGGGAGCAGCGTCTGTTCCAGTGGAAGCACTCCACTGCCAACCACCATTATTGGCCGCAAAATCTCCATCCACCAAATGCTGCATAAAATACCGTTCACCCCAGCGCCAATCAATGAATAAAGTTTTGCTTAAGAACATGGCCACTACCATGCGCAAACGATTATGCATCCAACCGGTTTGTTGTAATTGACGCATCCCTGCATCCACTAAAGGAAAGCCCGTCTGGCCCTGGCACCAACGTTGGAAGAGATCCTGATCATGAAACCAGGGTAAGCGATCGGTGGCGCTCTTAAAGGCTTGATCACGGCACACTTGTGGATGGAAATAAACTAAGTGCTTATAAAATTCGCGCCAAATCAATTCGCCGATCCAAATTTCTATACCTGAGCCTGGCGTTAAACTCGATAAATCAGCATCCTCTGAGGCCTTTAAAGCTTCAGCAATGCATTGCCGAGGAGAAAGCACGCCCTGCGCTAAATAAGGCGATAAACCACTGCTGGCCTTCAATGCCGGTTGATCACGATCTTCGGCATAAGCGTTTAGTTTATGTTGACAAAAATTTCGCAATCGTTGTAAAGCCTGAACTTCGCCGGCAGGCCAAGCAGATAGATCTACAGCAGAATCAAATTCAGACAACTGATGGGGGATAGGGGTTTGCTCACCCCATAATTTAAATTTTTTTGTCTTGAAAGAATCCGGAACCCAAGCCCCTGTACCAAAGGCCACCTTTAACCAGGCCCGTTTAAACGGAGTAAACACTTGAAAAACTTGTTGACTTTGGGTCAATACTTGGCCGGGGGATAAAATCAAGTGCCCATCAAACAAACGCGATTGCACCCCTATCGCCGATAAGTTTTGCTGCAGCTTTTCATCTCTGCAACGTTCATCCCATTCATATTCACGATTGGCATACACGGCAGAAAACCCATGCTTTTGGCACAGCGCTTGCACACAGCGTATCTCATCACTGAAAGTGTCTAGAGTATACACCCATAAACGAATTCCAAGTTCCTCTAAACTCTGTTGTAAGCCATTGAGTTGCTGCAAAATAAATTGAATTTTACTCGCTGCTGCATGATGTCTTAGAAAAGTCTGAACGGGAATACAATATAAAGCGACTAAATCATGACTTTCTTCAATGGCAGCCGAAAAAGCAGGATTATCCTGTAGACGTAAATCACTGCGAAACCAATATAAGTTTTTTGTCGGTGCGTGAATTGCAGTATTCATGGCGTTAACTGCATTGTGCCGTATTGCGTTCAGGCTCGCGGATCCAATGCAATACCGCTAAGCCCAGCAAAAAAGCCAAAGGTAAAACACTCAAAGCAAGGGTGTAAGATGACAGAGGAAAAACACCTTCGATTTGTGGTGCCGAAGTTTTCAAAAGCACACCCACCAAAGCGGTCAGCAAGGGCGCACCGATGACAATGCTCATCATATTGGTAAACCCCATGGCGGTACCTCGAACTCTTTGTGGCGTGATTTCATTGACCAAGGCAAATGGGAGCATATAAACACTGGCAAATAACCCCGATAAGAAGAAAAGTCCAACCACCACTGAAAATTTAAGGGCCGGGATGTACAATGCCATGGAGATCATCGCAAAGGCGGCAAAAGCACCTACGGCCATCATGACTTTTCGTCGATGAAAAAAATCGGATAAATGCCCCAAAACAGGACAGCCTACCGCCGCACCCAAGAATAAAGCTAAATTACCTAAAGCGGCCACACGGATTGTAACCCCAAAACGCGTCATCACATAGGGAATACACCAATAAGTGCCTAAGACACTGATGAGAGGAAACATGAGGCCAGAAAATAAACCGCAGAGCCAGATTTGCGGTGCACGCAAAACAATCGACAATTGATTTTTAACCGATAATTTTGAACTATTATGATGATCTTTTTGCTGTGTCGCGGGCCTATCTTTCAAAAACAAAGCCATGAGCAGCGTTAAACCCAAACAAAATACTGAAGCGTATAAAAATAAATTTTTCCACCCAAAAAGATGAGTCAAAGTTGAAACCACTTCGCCGCCCAAACCACCAAACAGCATGGCCAAGGCTTCACTTAAACCGATCACGAAAGCAAAATACCCCGGACTAAACCAACTGCCCACTAGATAAAAAGCAGCGGCCAAAGCCGGTGCAGTGCCCAAACCCGTGAGAAGACGGGCCAATACAGCCTCTGAAACGGAATGACTGATGGAAAATAGAAAAGTGCCGCCCGCACATAATACCGTTCCTACCAGCAATAAGCGTTTAGAGCCGAAACGATCGACTAGAATTCCTCCTGGGATCTGTAGCAGCAGATAGGTCCAAAAATAGCTGGAGGAAATAAGGCTGATTTGCGTGACATCCACGTGAAAATCTCGGCTTAAATCAGGCACCATAGCACTGACAGAACCTTGTAACATGAATTGAAATAAAAGAAAAGACAGTGATAAAGCCCACATCAACCAGGCTTTTGCACTGGGGGCCTGATCGGTGGATAACACAAGAAACCTCTCAATTCATCAGCGGCAATATGGGTTTTAATTTATCATTAAAGAATGGGTAAAGTAAAGGGTATGCCTTTCAAAATCCAGGCTAACGTAATCCATCTTGTGTTGGTAGAGACGCGATTTATCGCGTCTTGCGATCTTCGAGATTTTTGAGAAATTTTCTCTTCCTTTTAGACTTCAAAGAACACCGATCGGATTCTAAATTAAAAATTTAAGCGCTTTTCTAAGATCTTAAGACGCGATAAATCGCGTCTCTACTTTAAGCGTTGAATCGCCCCTACGCAATCTGCTGTAAATACCGTTCTGCTTCACTGACTTTAAAACCCTTACCCACCCAATACACTTCGCGCGAACGCAGGCGTGAAGCATCCGGTTTACGCACTTGAACTTGTCGAAAGAAAAGGCGAAGCTCTTTGAGTAAAGCATCACTGCCCTCTCCCTGAAAAATTTTACAGACCCAAAAACCGCCTTCTTTTAAAGTTTCTTTGGCAAAATGCAAAGCCAGCTCCGATAAATACATCGAACGGGTTTGATCTACCGATAAATTGCCACTCATATTGGGCGATAAATCGCTGAACACTCCGTCGATAACACGCCGTTTCGCCTCTTGAGACTGAGGTTGTGCTGCACCCACGCGTTGAGATAACTCATCGTAGACATTGGGATCGGTAAAATCTCCTTGAATACAGTCCACACCCGTCAAGGGTTTCATCGCCAAGATGTCCAAAGCAAACACCCGCCCTTGCTGGCCGGCCTGTTCAGCTAAGATTTGGCTCCAAGCCCCCGGTGCGGCGCCTAGATCCACTAAAGACATGCCTTTACGAATCAAGGGAGTACGTTCTAAAATTTCTTTGAGTTTAAACGCCGAACGGGCACGATACCCTTCTTTCTGCGCTTTCTTAACATAGGGATCGCTGAAATGCTCTTGCAACCAGCGTCGACTACTTTTAGAACGGGGCATGATGTTTTTTCCTTTTTTCCAGTCTACGCACACGCATGAAAGAGCAAAATGCCCAGCCAAAGCCATACAGCCCCAGAAAAAAGCATTGTTCAGTTTCAGAGCAGCTCGAATAGTCCAAGAGCAAGAGCAGACAAAGCCCTAAAATCAGGCCTACAGCCAAGATCAACTTGATCCCATTAAAAGGACTTTCGATGACTTTCGTACTTTTAGATGTTCTCACTGTAAAGCTCTCTTAAAACCATGTATAATTGTTGTTTATTATTTATGAGACCATTATGATACCATCTGACCAACAAATACGCAAGCTTCGTCAAAAAGCACATTCCTTAAAACCGGTGATCTGGATGGGCCAAAATGGCCTAAGCCCAGCGGTGATCGAAGAAATGAATCGCGCCTTAGACGATCATGAATTGATTAAAATCAAACTTCCTAATTTAGAACGCGAAGAGCGAACACCGCTGATCGAAGCCATTGGCACAGCCACTTCGGCCAACCTCATTCAAAAAATTGGCCATATTGCGGTATTCTTTCGCAAGAAAAAAGTTGACGCTAAGTGAATGTATTGAGATGTTGCTAGGTTTTGTCCTCTATCATTATTTTCCCTTTGGTGGTTTAGAACGCGATTTTATGCGTATGGCCAAAGACTGCCATCGCCGCGACCATCAAATCCGGGTCTATGCTTTAAGTTGGGAGGGCTTTAAACCGGATTTTATTGATCTGCGTTTAGTGCCCGTCAAAGCCCTACAAAATCATGTCTTATACCGCCGATTTCAATCTTGGGTCAAAACCGATCTTCAAAAAAATCCTGTTGACGCCCTGATGGGCTTTAATAAAATGCCGGGGCTTGATTTTTATTATGCGGCCGATCCTTGCTATCGAGCTAAGATGCAGAATAGGGCTTTTTTCCATCGCCTAAACCCTCGTTTTTATGCCTTTTGCACCTATGAAAATGCTGTGTTTGCTAAAACAGCCTCCACTCACAGTTTACTCCTATGTGAACTGCAAAAAAACGATTTTAAACGATTTTATCAAACACCGGAAAACCGCTTACATCTTTTGCCTCCCGGCATTACAGCCGATCGCATTCGCCCTGAAGAATCCCTCGCTTTGGCTAAACGCCAAACCTTACGAGAAACATTTCAGATAGAAGACTCGGATATTTTATTATTGATGGTGGGTTCTGGATTTAAAACCAAGGGTTTAGATAGAAGCCTAAAGGCTTTAGCTTCTCTGCCAACACCTATCCAAAAGAAAACCTTTTTATTCGTGATAGGTCAAGATAAACAAACCCCTTTTTTAAAATTGATCGCAAAATTAAAGCTTAAAGATCAAGTCCGCTTTCTAGGCGGCCGTGAGGATGTGCCGGATTTTTTACTGGCCGCCGATCTTTTACTGCATCCGGCTTATTATGAAACAGCCGGCACGATCCTATTAGAATCTATAGTGGCGGGTTTGCCCTTGATCGCCAGTGCCGCCTGTGGCTATGCCCCTTATATTGAAAAAGCAAATGCGGGGCTTGTGATTGCCCAACCCTTTTCACAGCAGACCTTCAATCAGGCACTTTTAAAAGCCATCAATGATCCCCAACAGCGCCAAGCTTGGCAAAAATCCGCTTTAACCTACACTAAAACAGCTGATATTTTTAATTTGATTGATCATGCCGTGGATCTCATTGAAAAAATATTGGCTGAGAAATTAAAAACTCAGTGATTGGGAGGTTAGCGGCTTTGTAGAAGCTGAACCTGCCAATTTAGGCGGTTTAAAAAAAATCTGATCCAGATAACGCTGCATCGGTTGAAAACGAGTATCTTGGGGAATTTTTTCATTCTGCGAAGAGCGAAATTGATGTAGATTATGACCATTTAACTGAACAGCCAAACGCTGTTCTTGCTGTTTTGGCGATAAGGCTTTAATATCTCTCAAAACTATCTCATCAACACTATTTTTCAAATTCGTCACAGCCTCTGCGATTTCAGCAGTATTCTCTTGTAAATCTTGCTTAGAATCATTATAAATATTAAATTCATGGATCTCTTTTAAAACTCGTTTGGCATCAACACTTTTATCGGAACGCAAAAATAAATCAATCGTCTTAGAAAGTCGATAAATACGCATCCATTCTTCCATCATCTCAGAAACACTGGGGCGCTTTTTAAAATCAAGCTCTTGCATTTGATCCAGCAAATTAAATATTTTTTGCCTTAAACCAGGTTGAGGTAAAGGATCATGAGACTTTAAATAGTCATCCATATTCTTGACATATAATTTAATCCCTGAACAATCTTTATCTCTGCTTCTTTCTTTATCGTGAAAAGGATCGACTTCCCCCAAAATAACGGCAATAGCAAAAGCTAAAGAATACAGATCACTTGCAGTGGCTTGAATATAGGTTTTACTGTTTGAGTCCTTAACAAGGCCAAACGCTTCTGGTGCCATAGTCACTGGAGTACCGCAAGAATAATCACTCTCGACCCAAGATACCTCACCTCGCAAATCACAGGAAAATCCAAAATCAATTAAATTACAATCAAATTGGACTTTGCCACTTTCATCTCTATAAATGTAAATCAGTAAATTACCGGGTTTCACATCGCCATGAACTCGTTCATGGGAGACTTCACCGTCCAGAAAGCGGGGATGATGACATTCCATAAATTTTTGCAAAACACTAAAAATCAAGCCAATACGCTGCGTAAAACTCAAAAACATCAAATCAGGATGAGGGATGTCTCTACCCCGCTTGTCATCCAGCAAGGAAGATCCTTTAAAAAAAGGCATTAAAATAAAATAATTATCGTCTTTTTTATCTTTAGATTCAATTTCCACATATCGACTGCTGTAAAGATGATGAGATAATAGAACTTCCTGTTTAAACATCTCTTTTAATATTAGTTTTTTATCTGGGCTTAATGGCCTTAATTGTGGGAGCTTCACTGCCAAAGGATGCTGCTTATCCACTACACCCTCTTGATTCACGAAATACGCTTTACAAACGATCCCCGACTCCCCTGCTCCTATCTTAGAATTAGATTGAATCCAGAGCCATTGATCGTAATCTGGGAGCTCCAAAAATAGATCTTCGTTAAGGAATATTTGCCAAGAAAGTATCAGTTTTTTTACAAAAGGCAATTGTGCGACTTTTGCTTTAATGATCTCTACTTGATTAACATCAGCTTGCACTGAATGCGGTTCTGCTGCCATTTTTTTACCCTCGTTTAGATGCCTCCTTGCAAAATTATAATTAAATATACGGCAACCTAAGTACTGGCGCCTCTTTTCCAGAAAAGCTCCTATTCGGCCCATGAACACGCCCTAGGGAGGAAGTAGTGGCCTCGTAACAACTCTTAGTTAAGAGAAGTCACACGTTCTAACATTTTGCCTGGCCCGGGGCTCTGGGGAAAGGAATTAAATCGCGAATATTGGCGACCCCTGTGATATAACTGAGTAAGCGTTCAAAGCCCAAACCAAAACCAGCGTGAGGTACGCTGCCATAACGACGTAAATCTAAATACCAGGCATAAGTTTCCAAATCCAAACCGGCTTCTTGCATACGCTGTGTGAGCACCTCCAAACGCTCTTCACGCTGACTGCCACCAATGATTTCGCCAATGCCGGGTGCTAACACATCCATAGCGGCAACGGTCTTGCCATCATCATTACAGCGCATGTAAAAAGCCTTAATGTCCTTAGGATAATCGATGAGGATTAAAGGGGCTTTCACATGATCTTCTGCCAAATACCGTTCATGTTCCGATTGTAAATCAATACCCCAACTCACCGGATATTCAAACTTTTTGTTCACTTTCATTAAAATGGATACTGCTTCAGTATAAGTCATTGTGATAAACTCACTGTTCAGCACGTGTTCCAAACGTTGTATACAGGTTTTATCCACCCATTGATTGAAAAAAGCGATATCATCGGCGCGTTCAGACAATACCGTAGAAAAAATATGCTTTAACAGTTTAACCGCGAGTTCTGCATCTTCAGTTAAACTGGCGAACGCCATTTCGGGTTCCAACATCCAAAACTCGGCCAAATGCCGACTGGTGTTTGAATTTTCCGCGCGAAAGGTGGGCCCAAAAGTGTAGACTTTAGATAAGGCTAGAGCATAGGCTTCCGCATTTAATTGTCCAGAAACAGTCAGGAAAGTTTCACGTCCAAAAAAATCTTCTTCAAACCGCAATTGCCCTTGATCATCTTTGGGCAGGTTTAACAGATCCAAAGTACTCACGCGGAATAATTCACCGGCACCTTCACAATCATTGGTGGTGATGATCGGTGTATTCAACCAAAAAAAACCTTGCTGATGAAAAAATTCATGAATAGCATGCGCGGCACTGTGACGAATTCTAGCCACCGCACCGATAATATTGGTGCGTGGACGTAAATGCTGCACTTCACGCAGATACTCTAAAGTATGTCTTTTAGGGCTGATGGCATATTGATCGGGATCTTCTACCCAACCCAAGACTTCTACAGTATCGGCCTGCATTTCAAAATTCTGGCCTTCGCCTAAAGATGAAACCCAAAGCCCGGAGACTTTGATAGAGCAGCCCGTGCTGAGTTTTAAAACTTCTGTCTGATAATTGATTAAACTATCGGGCACCACAATTTGCACCGTGGCAAAACACGAGCCATCGTATAAAGCAATAAAAGAAACGCCGGCTTTAGAATCACGGCGTGTACGCACCCAACCTTCTAAACTAATGCGTTGATCGCTTTGATGGGCTTGTTTTAATAATGATGCAATACTCAATCTGTGCTTTGTCGTACCCGCCCTTAGGGAGGAAATAATTACGCTCATAGTGATTCTAACCCTCTATATTGTCCAATGGGAATGGCTTTACGAATACGTTTAACTTCTGCTAAATCAATCTCTGCAAAAATAACGCCCGGGCTGGGATCTTCACGTTCGGCGATCACTTGGCCCCAGGGGTCGACAATTAAAGCATGACCATAGGTTCTGCGGCCGCTGGCGTGCACGCCCGCTTGAGCGGCCGCTATCAGATAAGAAAAATTATCGATGGCGCGTGCACGCGTTAAGACTTGCCAATGCGCTTGACCTGTTTTCTCTGTAAACGCAGAAGGTAAGCTCATGATCTCTGCTCCTTTGGAAAACATTTGCGTAAATAATTCTGGAAAACGAACATCATAGCAGACCGCCAAACCCAATTTCCCCACAGGGCTATCAACAACGACAATCTGAGTCCCCGCATCGATGCTGTCTGATTCGCGATAAAATTCTTGTTCCGATAACACCACATCAAATAAGTGGATTTTATCATAACGTGCCACACATTGGCCCTGTGCATTATAGACCAAAGAAGCGGCGCGACTCTTGCCCGTCACTGGGCTTTTTAAAGCTATCGTGCCCGCCACTAAGGTTATCGAAAACTGTTTGGCGGTATGGGCCAGAAAATCTTGAATTTTGCCAGAACCAAAGCTTTCTTCGGCTTTGGCTTTACGATCCGGCTGTGTGCTGATCAAGGCAAACATTTCGGGCAAGACCGCTAATTCAGCGCCTCCTGCCGCGGCCGCTTGTATCCATCGATAAGCTTCTTGTAAATTCTCATCCACACTTTCTGATGAACACATTTGTATAGCAGCCACTCTACTCATGGTCTAAAGCCTCCAATAAACGCTCACAAATGCCTGAAAACCCTTTATTACTCATCATCACGATTTGATCATTGGCCAATGCATGCGTTTTAAGATAAGCAATAATACTGTCTACCGTATCAAAAACGCTCACAGGTTTTTTCGAATATTTTGCTAAATCATCCACACCCCAATCGGGATCAGGCCTTAAAATCAAGATCTGATCCGCCTCATTCCAAGACAAAGGCAAACTGTTTTTATGCACCCCCGTCTTCATGGTATAAGATCCCAATTCCAAAACAGCCATCAGGCGGGTGTTTTGAATGCGCGCACGTAAACCTTGCAAGGTCGTGGCAATCGCAGTGGGATGGTGGGCAAAATCATCATACACTGAAATACCGCGCACTTGTCCTTTTTTCTCTAAGCGTCGTTTCACATTTTTAAATTCGGCCAAGGCTTTTAGGGCCGTGCTGATAGGCACCCCTACCGCATGGGCTGCTGCAATGGCCGCTAAAGCATTGCGTACATTGTGTTGACCTACTAAGGGCCAAGAAACGCGGCCTTGTAACTGCCCCTGATAATACACTTCAAATTCACTGCCATCGTCTTTTAAAATCTGGGCTGTAAATTCAACGCCTTTTTCACCAAACCGTACGATGGGCGTGCACACCCCCTGAGCTAAAACTTGATCGACATTGGCATCATCGGCAGGCACAATCACTCGCCCCTCACTGGGAACAGTCCTTAATACATGATGAAATTGTCGTTGAATACTGGCCAAATCGGGGAAAATATCAGCATGATCGTATTCTAAATTATTGATGATCAACACTTGTGGATGATAATGAATAAACTTAGATCGTTTATCAAAAAAAGCGCTGTCGTATTCATCGGCTTCGATGACAAAATACGGCCCTTGCCCTAGACGCGCCGATACGCCAAAATTCTCGGGCACCCCACCAATCAAAAAACCAGGCTGCAATCCTGCAGCGTCTAAAATCCAAGCCACCATACTGGAAGTGGTGGTTTTACCATGCGTTCCTGAAATAGCGATCACTTTTCGTTTTTGCAAAATATTGTGATACAACCATTCTGGGCCTGAACTATAAGGCAGCTGACGATTTAAGATCGTTTCAATCACCGCTTTGCCACGAGATAAGGCATTGCCAATCACGATATGATCGGGCAAAGGGTTTAAAGATCCTTCATCATAACCTTCATGCAATGAGATCCCCAAATCGCAGAGTTGATCGCTCATGGGCGGATAAACGCTGAGATCAGCGCCACTCACGGTAAATCCCGCCTCTTTAGCCAGGGCTGCAAGACCTCCCATGAAAGTGCCACAGATCCCTAAAATATGAATATGCATACTCTTTTTTCTCAACTCTTCTGATACCTTTAGGTTTTGACGAGTCCCAATAAACGCATTCCCCATTCAAACACATTTGAACTTAGCAATAGCACCGCAATGGCGATTAAAACGCCCACAAAACGCGGCTTTTCTAAGGCACAGCGATAAATGCTGCCTTGCACGGATACCGCCCAAAACACCGCCATAAAAATAGCCACTAAAATTAAATGCTCTAAAAAAGAAAAAGCCTGTGCCAATTGCAGGCTGACAACGATCACCAAGCCCGCAACAAAATTCAACACTAAGGACGTGCCCAATAAAGCCGTTTGCGTTTGCAGATAGCGCATTTTTTTGTGCGCAAGGCGTAAAACGAGATAAGGCAAAATTAAAATAGTACTCAGATAAACACTGGCAGCGATGAATCCATAGCTAAACCCTTGGCTGTATCCCCAAGCCAGACTGGCCAAACCCCATTGGCAGAGGGCTACAAAAATCAGTAAGCTGGGTGAATAAGGCACCTCTTCCGGGCTACGTTTAAAACAGCAGATCCCCCAGAACAAACGCACTAGGGACAGCACGCCTCTGTACATAAATTAACCTCTTTAAAATTGATGTCCTATTATAAGCCAATGCTAAAAAGGATGCAATTGAGAGCAATCCCCAGGGCAACCGCATCTAAATGGTTAAAAAAAAATCAATTCGTATCTAAAGAGGCCTTTCGAGCAATGATGACAGAAAAATTTAATAACTTTATCGCTGCTTTTCAAGCTAAACAGCATGATAAAACTTTATTTTGATTAAAAATAGATCATTAAACTCTGTTTAATTGTACAAATTTTAGATGATCTTGCCCTGTGGTTTAAACCATCTTGTGGCCATAATTTAAGAAGTGTTGAAGATTCGCTTTTTTTGAGATTCTCGGGGAATAATGAAAAAAGCAGTGTTTCAGTTGCTTTATCTTTAGCAGACGGCTGTAGATACACAGAGACTTGTTCTTCTTTAGCAAAATTAATCAAAGAAAAAAGATCCTCTTGTGTTAAAGGTTGAACATGTCTAAACACCAATGCTAATTCTTGATCACTGATAGCCACTTCAATTTGTGGAATAAAAGCGCGAACGCTCAGTTTTGAAATTTGATCGGCCAAAACCAAAATTTTATCATTCATGGGTTTTGCTAAAATAGAACAGGATTGAATGTCTGAGACGTAACGCCCATTGTGTTCGTGAAAACCCACCAAAACTTTATTTTTCTTTAAAACATCTTTAACAGACAAACGCGCTTTATGCCGATAATGATAACTGTTTTTATGAATGGCGGGTTCTACATCATCGAGGGTTAATTCAGCAAAATGCTTAAAATGTTCTTTTAAAGTGGTTTCTTTTAGTTTAATTTGCCCTTGAGTGCTTAAATGCTGCAGGCTACAGCCGGCGCAATGACTGACATGGGGACAGGCAGGAGTCACTCGTTCAGCATTGGGATTATCCAGGATCTCTAGGGCTAAACCCTCATCGAAATTTTTATGTCGTTTAGTGTATTTAAAGCTGACGGTTTCTTGGGGTAAGGCATTTTGGATAAAGGTTACTTTTCCTTCAATCTGCGCTACACCGCGCCCTTCATGATTTAGATGTGAAATAGTGGTGGTATGGGTTTCAGAATCGAATGTCATGATCGCTGCCAATGTTGAAGAAATTCGTTGAAATGGGGCTTTTGTTCGGCGGTTAAAGTTTCAATTAACTCAGTGCACGCCGTTTCATAATCTACAGCAGTTATTTTTCCACGGATCTGTTGGAAACGCAAATAAACCAGATAGGTGTTCAAGACATCCGTTTCACAATAATTGCGAATACCCAGAAGATCTCCTTGCTGATAATGGGCCCAAACCTGAGAGCCTTCCATACCCATTTTACCGGGATAACCTAAAAGCGTTGCTATTTTATCTAAGGGCGCGCTGGCTCTAGGTTGATAGGCCGATAATACATCCATTAAGTCTAAATGCCGCTCGTGATAGCGGCTTAGATAATTGTTCCAGCGAAAGCTTTGATCATTTTCCCCAGACTCCCAATAGCGGGATCCCGTGATCCCATAGAGTAAAGCACGATAATGTAAAACCGGTAAGTCAAAGCCCGTGCCATTCCAAGTGACTAAGATCGGTGAAAAACGGGCAATACCGGCGAAAAAACGGCTAATTAAGTCTTTTTCATCAGAATCCAAATCACCCAAAGACCAGACTTTCACTTCATCCGCAGTCTTTAACACCGCTGAGATAGCCACTATTTTCTGCAAATAATGGGGTAAAAAATCACGTCCATTGTGCTCACGAGCCATCGCAAAGAGTGCTTCAGAAGCCTCCTGATCGCTCCATTCTGGACTATCATAGAGACGGCGAGCGCCCGCGCAATCCGGAATAGTCTCAATATCAAAAACGAAAACGTTCATATTTTGTTCTTTCTTGCAGAAAATTGACGCCAGGCTTATATTCTAGCAAAATACCCCCTAAGAGCGAAAGGCCTGATAGACCCGATATGAACAGCAGGAGTAAATATGCATAATTTTCTAGACTTTGAGCGACCTATTGCCGAGTTAGAAGCTAAAATCGAGGAATTGGCCCGTATGGGTGATGATGTCTCTGTTAATCTTAGCGGTGAATTGCGCCGCTTGCAATCTAAGAGTCGCGATTTAACAGTACAAATTTTTTCGCATTTGACGGCCTGGCAAATTACACAATTGGCCCGTCACCCGCTACGTCCTCATACCTTAGATTATATCAGTCGCATATTCACTGATTTTGATGAATTGCATGGCGATAGACATTATATGGATGATAAAGCCATTGTCGGTGGGCTGGCTCGTTTAGAAGGACGTCCAGTGGTGGTTATCGGTCATGAAAAAGGGCGCAAAACCAAAGAGAAAGTCGAGCGTAATTTTGGCATGCCGCAACCTGAAGGCTATCGTAAGGCCTTACGTTTATTGCAATTGGCCGAACGATTTAATCTACCGGTTTTTACCTTTATCGATACCGCGGGTGCTTATCCTGGGATCGCAGCAGAAGAGCATAATCAAAGTGAGGCCATTGCGCGTAATCTTTACGTTTTAGCAGGTCTAAAAACTCCCGTCATTTGCACGATTATTGGCGAAGGAGGTTCTGGCGGTGCTTTAGCCTTAGGTGTAGGAGATGCTATTTTAATGCTGCAATACAGTATTTATTCCGTCATTTCTCCAGAAGGCTGTGCCTCAATTCTCTGGAAGAGTGCTGAAAAAGCTTCGGAAGCGGCGCAAGCTTTGGGTGTGGATGCACAGACTTTATTTAAACATCATCTGATTGATAAAATTTTACCTGAACCTTTGGGCGGAGCACATCGTCAAATCGATGAAATGGCACAACATTTGAAGACAGCTCTGATCTTAGAACTGGAAACCTTGAATCAAAAACCTATGAAGGTACTTTTAACGGATCGTTATGAACGTTTGATGGCTTATGGCAAGCACGTTATTAAATAGGGAAATTTTTCTAGCCCCTTTGGCGGAATTTAAACCTTGCCAATACGTAGTGGCCTTGAGCGCGGGAGTGGATTCAGTCGTCTTATTGCATGCTTTAAAGCAGCAATTAACGCCTGAAGATCCTCCTTTGCAGGCGATTCATATCAATCATGGCTTGCAAAAAGACGCTCATCTTTGGGCCCAATTCTGTCAAGCGCTTTGTCAGGCCTGGCAGATCCCTTTAAAAATTATCTCACTTGAGATGAATCAAGGGCAGACTGAAAATTTAGAAGCCAAAGCCCGGGCCTTACGTTATCAAGCCCTGTTTTCTGAATTAAAGCCTCAGGGCATTTTACTGACGGCGCATCATGAAGACGATCAAGCTGAAACAATGCTTTTGCAATTATTACGAGGCGCGGGTCCTAAAGGGCTAGCCGCCATGCCCTTGATACAGCCTTATTCTGAGGGGCGAGCGCATTATCGACCTTTATTAACGAAAAGCCGCAGCGAGATTTTAAGTTATGCAAAGGCCTATGCATTAAAATTCATCGATGATCCCAGCAATGCCGAATTGCAGTTTGATCGCAATTATTTACGCCATGCAGTTTTACCTCTTTTACAGCAGCGCTGGCCTGCTTATGCCAAAAGCATAGCGCGTAGCGCACATTTATCCGCCGAATTATGCACTTGGGCTAAACCCTATTTTGAAAAGATTTGGCAAGACTGCGCACATTGCTATGATGAAAAGAAGAACAGGTATTATTTAGATCGACGGCAGTTAAGGCAATACACGGCCTATGAAATCTCTGAAATCATTCGCTATGAGTTTGAAAGACAGCAAGCCCCTCTACCTCATTTTCAATTGATGCAGCGCATCCTGAATATGGTGTACAACGATAAACTGGATAGCAAAGCCCTTGTACAAAGCCAAAATCATCAATTGCGAGTTTATCGCGATCGCTTATACCTACTTGCGAATACTGAAGTACAGCCTAGGCAAGGAATATTTTTCTGGGATCTGAGTGAGCGTTTTCATCTGCCAGATTCAAAGCTTTATCTTGAAGCACGAACGATCATAGGGCAGGGGATTCGCTTAAGTACAAAGCCTTGTGAAATTCGATTTCGAGTCCACGGCGAACGTTTCCATCCTGCGGGGCGACAAGGCTCGCATCCTTTGAAAAAACTTTTTCAGGAATGGGATATTCCCCCTTGGCAAAGAGGGCAATGGCCTTTGATTTATCAAGAGGGCAAACTATTGGCCATTCCCAATATCGCTTATTCTGCTATGGCACTCGTGGGGCCAGAAGAGCCTGGAATGGTGTTTTCTTTAGTTGAAGGTGAGGAAGTCTAGCTATAAGTTTTTTAATACTCATTAAACCTATAAAACTGTATTAAAATACATTTAGCTGAGTTATTGACAGACTTTACTTTTTTTAAAAATGTACTATAATACAGGCATGAAAGCATTTAAAGAAAAAAGCCCGCTAAATCCTGTATTGTCCAAAGAACTCCATGATTTGGGGCGATGGCTGCGCGTACTGCGTGTGCAGCGCAAAATAACTATTGCCAGTATGTGCGAGCGTATTGGGGTTAAAAATCCTCGAACCGTGAGTAAAATCGAGAAAGGCGATCCCAGTGTTTCTCTGGGCACTTTTATCGAATATCTCAACATTCTCGGCTTAGCCGATCAAATTGCACAGCGCATTCTAGGCGATTTTATACATAAGGTTTCTATCCAGAAAAAAAGGCGTGTTTTTACAGATAAGGAAATAGATTTTTGATGAAAACAGTCTTTGTTTATATTTATTTGCAGGATAATTTTGTTCCCGCCGGTATTTTAGATTTTGAAAATAAGGGTCGCTATTCTGAAGCGATATTTCGTTATGGTGAACGATATTTAAAACGCGATAATGCTTTGAGTATTGATCCCATACAACTGCCGTTGAGACCCCAAGAATTTGTGACCGAGTCTGGCTTTGAACTTTTTAATGGTATTCGTGACGCAGGCCCTGATCGCTGGGGACGGTATCTGTTAGATAAAAAATATAAAAGGCCTTTGGATGAATTAGATTATATTACCTTATTAGGTCCTGATCGCAGTGGAGCCTTGGCTTTCGCAGCCGATGCTCATGGAGTAGAAATACCGGTCTATCCGGATTTGGATCTCAAACTTTGCCTAGAAGCTGCTGAGCAAGCTTTAGGCACAGAAAGTACGCCAGCACTGGAAACTTATTTAAATTATGGAATTTCTTTAGGTGGGGCTCGTCCCAAAGCCACTGTTCAATGGAATAATAAACCTTATATAGCCAAATTCACATTATCGATGGACAAGAGAAATGAGGCTCTGCTTGAATATGCGACTTTATCATTGGCAAAACGTTGTGGGTTAAATGTCCCAGCCATTGATACAGCCAAAGTATCAGGTAGAGATGTTTTTCTAATTGAACGTTTTGATCGCAGAGTCCTTCATAAAAAGGAACATCCTATTCCTTTTATTTCAGGATTGACGGCAACCGGTTTACATGAACAGGATTATACACAATGGAGCTATCTGTCCTTATGTAATGCCATCAATAAATTGAGTTATCACCCATTGCAAGATAGACTCGAATTATTTAAACGCATGATCTTTAATATTTTAGTGCTCAACAATGATGATCATATGCGTAATCATGGTTTCATTTATGTAGGAGATCAGCAATGGGCGCTCTCGCCTTTATACGATGTTGTTCCGGGAGTGATTAATTCGCAGACCTATACTTTGGCGCTCAATATAGGAGATGAAGGCAAAGAAGCAAGTTTGGAGAATGTTTTGTCCGCAGCACCTTACTTTATGATCAGTGAGGACTATTAAACGTCAACTATCTTTGCCGGTCGGCGACAATTAAGATTGCCGGTTTTGTCTGATGTAAAATTATGTCATAGCCAAGCCTTCCTGGTTAATTTTTAGTCA
>VFKP01000130.1 GCA_009885495.1 Gammaproteobacteria bacterium
GGATTGCTGCAAGAATATTCATTTTCTTCCTCTTCTTTGATTAAAAGAGGATATTACTCAATTTAAAACAGGTCTGTCACGCGAGCTTGCCGGAAGGACACAATAAATCACTGCCCTGCACCAAATAACAACCCATTTTACGAGCCAGATAACTGTGTTCAAAAAAAGCGGCATTGTTGACCCCAGGCGTTAATATGACCACGAGTGGATTATCCTCTTCAGATAAAGACGTCAGTGCATCTTTAAAACGTAAAGGATATTCTTTAATCGTGCGAATATGGCTTTCTTGAAAAATACTCGGAAAAACTCGCTTCATCGTCAAGCGGTTCTCTAACACATAAGAGACCCCGGAAGGAGTCCTTAAATTATCCTCTAAGACACAATACTCTGCCTCATTGGTTTTAATTAAATCAATCCCCGAAATATTAATGTAAACTCCGCCAGGCGGCGTAATATGACGCATGTTGATATTATAGCCCGCTGAAGATTCAACCAATTCACGTGGAATTATTTTATCATTTAAAATTTTCTGTTCGCCATAAATATCGTGTAAAAACAATTCCAAGGCCTGAATACGCTGCAGCAATCCTTTTTCTAAGAGTTGCCAATCCCGCGCACCAATAATACGAGGAATTAAATCAAACGAAAAAATTTCTTCGGTGCCTCTCTCATGTTTGTACACTAAAAAAGTAGTCCCATTATTGCGGAAAATATTATCAGCCAAACGACGATAATGTTGAAAATCTTCCAGCGTGTTTTGATCTAACAATTCAAGTAATTTACGAAAAGCAGGTTGCGGTTGTCCATCTCCAAGAAACATTTCATCGTATCGACCCGGTAGCGGTTTATAGTCTTTAAACAAACCAGTTAAGGGATTGTCCACTGAATTTTTATCCTTATTTCGTAACTGCTCGTGCTTCTTTTCTAGAAAAGCCCATATTTGGCGCATCTTACACGCAAAATCCATCAAAAAAATACTCATTAACGTCATTGTTAACTCCGCTTTTTTCGCTGAATTTTGCGTGTAACCTGCATCCAAATCTGTGCTTTGTCGTACCCTCCCTTAGGGGCATCATTCCCCCTCGGGCTGGAAGGCCCAGACTCAGCATGACAGACTAGCGCAAACCGTCTATAAAGTCTAATCTCTTTGAACAGCCTTGTGTTTCTTTAAAAATAGTCTAAATTTAGTAAGGATACAAGCCTAACTGATCGGGTTCTTCTTAGATAGGGATTTTTCTATTGAAATTAGCATTACTCCATAAAAGCATTTACCGCTACAGTCAGCCTGTCATTTTATCACCCCATTCGATACGCTTACGTCCTGCGACACATACCCCTTGCGAGATATTAGATTATGCATTGAGTATTAATCCTTCGGATTGCTTTCTCAACTGGCAACAGGATCTCAGTGGCAATCATCTTGCTCAGCTTATTTTCCCTAAACCGGTGAATAGTTTAGAAGTCAGCGTATCATTACAAGTGGCTCTTAAACCGATTAACCCCTTTAACTTTTTTTTAGACGAGTCTGCGCGGTATTATCCCTTTCAATATAGCGAGGCCCTACAGCCACAATTAAACCCCTATCTCTGGCTACCCTCCCCCACCAGCGAGTTTACAGCTTGGCTAAAGGCTATTGATATCCGCCCCCAACACACACTGGATTTTGTGATTAGCGTAAATCAGCAAGTACATGACACGATTACCTATACACTACGCCATGAACCCGGCATACAAACCAGTACCGAAACACTGAGCACTCAACTAGGCTCATGCCGCGATATGTCCGTATTATTGATGGAAACCCTACGTTATTATCATATTGCAACACGTTTTGTCTCCGGTTACTTGCTACAATTGCCGACAGCAACCCATGAGGGCTATCAACTGGCGCTGCATGCTTGGGTAGAAACTTATCTACCAGGAGCCGGTTGGATAGGTTTGGATCCCACTTCAGGTTTATTGACTCATGAAGAGTATATTCCCTTGTGCTGTACTCCAGATCCTGCACAGGCAGCTCCCATAACAGGCAGTTGTACACCCTGTGAAACAGAATTTACCGTGGAAATGAGTCTCTCACCTTTAGAGACCGAGCCTGTCAGCATCACAGCCGCCTATCACTCTGATTGGGAAAAAATCAGCGCTGTAGCCCAACAGATAGACGAACAAATCAACGCCCTGGATATACGCTTAAGCTCTGGGGGCGAACCCACCTTTACCAAAACAGGTGACTCTTCAGCACAATGGCATACTAGCGCTATTGGCACTGAGAAAAAAGAAACGGCGGAAAAATTGCTGCTGGCCTTAAAAGCAGTGTTTGCACAAAATGGACTTGTGCATTTTGGGCAAGGCAAATATTATCCGGGCGAAGCGTATCCTCGCTGGGCACTGAATTGTTTTTGGCGCAAAGATAATATTCCCATCTGGGAAAATAGCGCTTTGTTGGCACAGGATGTCTCTTATTCATTAACGTTCGAGCATGCTCAATCATTTATGGCTGCTTTGATTAAAGCGCTTAATCTCAACGCACACGGCATAGAAGCTTTTGAAGATCCGATTGAAATCGTTCGTTGTGAAAATGATTTAACCCCTTATAATGAGCTGGATTATAATAATCCCGAATGGACACAAAAATTTTTACAGGCGGTCAATGACAAAGCTTTAGTGCCGACAGGCTTAATCTTACCTTTGCATTGGGATTTTTCACAAAAACAATGGCATTCCCCTCTTTGGAAGTTTAGTCGCGATAAACTTTTTTTAAGCTATGGCGATACGGCGATAGGGTATCGCTTACCGCTAGACACTTTGATCAAACATAAGCCCAATGCAGTGGATTGGCCAGCACAACGTTCGGCATTGAGTCCCTTAGATCCTTTGCCTGCTAGGCTCGAACTCAAAGAGAACAGTCAAAATATAGCTTTCATTGAAAGTCATTTACCCGCACCCTGGGAATGTACCGCTTTAGGCGTTTCTATTAAAGAAAATCGTTTATATGTTTTCATGCCGCCCCTGGTTTATGTGGAACACTATTTAGCTTTAATAGCGCATATTGAAGCCATCGCCACTCAACTGGGCTTACCGGTGTTCATAGAAGGATACGAACCCCCCAATGATCTACGTCTAGAAAAATTCTCCGTAACCCCCGACCCCGGTGTCATAGAAATCAATATGCATCCTGCTGAACATTGGCAAGACTTGTCTCATATTTTGAAAAACGTTTATGGAAAAGCACAGGCTTTGTCTTTAAGGCCTGAAAAATACATGATGAATGGCCGCACCATAGCCGCTGGAGGTGGCAATCATATTGTGCTCGGCGGCAAAACACCTAAAGACAGCCCTTTTTTACGTAACCCTGAATTGCTGCGCAGCATTATTACTTATTTTCAACATCACCCGAGTTTATCCTATTTATTTTCAGGCTTATTTATCGGCCCTACTTGTCAAGCCCCACGTTTAGATGAAGCTCGAAATGATATCCTGCATGAATTGGAAATTGCTTTTGAGGCCATTCCCAAAGCGAGCCTAGAAGATGATTATGGATTAATAGATAGAGTGTTACGCAATATGATGGTCGATGTCACAGGCAATACACATCGCGCAGAAATATGTTTGGATAAATTATACTCTCCCGATCACTTGAATGGTCGCCTAGGCTTAGTTGAATTTCGTTCCTTTGAAATGCCTGCTACAGCAGAATTGAATTCATTACAACACTTATTATTACGTTCTTTAGTACTGCGCTGCTGGCAACAACCTTATGCGGCACGTTTGATCCGCTGGGGCACCGCTCTACACGATAAATTTATGTTACCTTATTATATTTGGAATGATTTTGAAACTGTTTTATATGATTTACAACAGCATCAAATCGCCTTAGAGCCTAAATGGTATCATCCCTTTCTAGAAACTCGTTTCCCTTTAATTGGCGAAATAACCCTTGAAAATATTCAATTGAATTTACGATTTGCTGCAGAGCCTTGGTTGATTTTAGGAGAACAAATTACAGCTGGCACCACCAGTCGACCCGTGGATTCGACAACAGAGCGCTTGCAAGTAGAAGTGATTGGCCCCTTAGAAGATAGATATCAAGTATTATGCAATGGCTACCCCTTGCCTTTGCATGCAACGACTCAAGCACAACATTATATTGCTGGAGTGCGCTTTAAGGCCTGGGATCTCATCAACACTTTACACCCTAACCTTCCCACGCAAAAAACCTTAACCTTTGAAATAGTCGATTGCCAGCAACAGCGCAGCCTGGGCGGCTGCTGCTATCAGGTCTGTGATCCCAGCGGCAAAGCCTATGAACAACTGCCGATGAATAAAAAAGAAGCGGCGATCCGCTTTCAAAAATTGTTCACTCATGACCTAGGCCCACGAGCCTATAGCGACAGTCCACAGCGTTTTGTCGATGAAGAATACCCTTATACTTTGGATTTGCGACGAGCGTTTTGAAACAATCCTGCGGGAACACAGCGTTAATACAAAAACTCAAATAAGATCAGCAGTTTCGCAGCTCCATTGCCTCATAACGAGGATAATCATTATAACCGTGATTTCCCCCGACATAAAAAGTCTCTGCATCGACTGGATTTAAGGGCGCTTTTAAGAAAAACCGTTCTGGCAGATCGGGATTGGCTATGAATAGTTTACCAAAAGCAACCGCATCCGCTTTTTCTGTTTGTAATAACTGTTCTGCCATGGTTTGAGTTAATTCTTGATTGGCAATGTAAACACCTTTAAAAGTTTGCTTCAATTGATCACCGATATACCCTTCTCCTTGTCGTTCGCGCGCGAAAATAAAAGCGATTTTACGTTCACTCAGCGCTTTTGCGACATAAGAAAACGTTTGTAAGGGATTTGAATCTCCCATATCGTGGGAATCACAACGCGGTGCTAAATGCACACCGACTCGCCCCGGCCCCCACACCGAAATGACGGCATCTACGATTTCCAATAAAAAGCGTGCGCGATTTTCCAAACTGCCACCATACTGATCGCTGCGATGGTTAGTGCTGTCTTGTAGAAACTGATCGATCAAATATCCATTCGCCGCATGTATTTCAACTCCATCGAAACCCGCTTCTTTAGCATTGTGTGCCGCTTTTCGATAAGTGTCTACAATCTGCGGAATTTCTTCTGTGGACAACGCTCGCGGTGTCACAAAGGCTTGTTGCGGCCGCACTAAACTGACCTGTCCTTTAAGTACAATAGCGCTGGGCGCCACCGGCAATTCCCCCTTTAAAAATAGCGGGTGAGAAACTCTACCTACATGCCATAATTGCAAGAAAATACGACCATTTTTTTCATGAACGGCGCTCGTTACTTTTTTCCAACCTTCAATTTGCTCTGTAGACCAAATGCCGGGAGTCTGTGCATACCCGACTCCCATCGGGCAAATAGAGGTCGCTTCGCTGATGATCAAACCCGCGCCAGCGCGATCGCTGTAATATTGAGCCATCATCTCATTGGGCACCCGACTCTCTCCGGCTCGAGAACGAGTCAATGGCGCCATAATGATTCGATTAGGTAAGGTTAAATCTCCCACTTTAATGGGAGTGAATAAGTTTGACATAGCATTTTCCTCTTTATAACTGATTCTCAATCAACACGATATTAGACTGGTCTGGGCTGTCTCTATTCCGCTTTCAAAGGCCTAGCGAATAAGCTTCTCAGCGCTTCATCTACGCTCAATTGATTATTAAGAACAGCGGCGATGCAGGCGGTGATCGGCATTTCCACGCCTAACTTTTGGGCTAAGCGGAGCATGCTATGGGTGCTTTTAATCCCTTCAACGATTTGCTGTACGGAAGTTAAAGCTTCATCGACCGTTAAACCCTGCCCTAACAAAGAGCCAAAACGATGATTACGAGATTGATTATCCGTGCAGGTTAAAATCAAATCCCCCACGCCCGATAAACCCATTAAAGTACTGGGTAGCGCCCCCACCGCTTGGCCTAAACGCATCATTTCAGCTAAGCCGCGAGTGATCAATGCCGCACGCGCATTCGCTCCTAAAGCCAGACCATCAACCAAACCCGCGGCAATGGCTAAGCTGTTTTTAAGTGCCCCGCCTAATTGCACGCCAATCAGATCGCTGCTTTGATAGGCTCTAAAATAATGATTGGACACTAAAGTACAGAGTTTTGCAGCATATTCTGGAGTATTGGCTGCAATGGTTACGGCGGTGGGTTTTTGATCAATGACTTCTTTGGCGAACGAAGGACCTGAAAGAACGGCTCGATTGCGATCCGCACCCAGAACTTCGATCACTTTTTCATGTAGCCAAACACCCGAAGGATCTAAACCCTTGGAACCCCAGAAAACACCGGCCGTCTTTGGAATACTGGCCTTGATTTGCATTAGAGTCAAGCTAAAAATTGCGCTGGGAACCACGATTAAAACTTCATCCGCATTCGCTACACAGGCTTCTATATTCAATTCTATTTGTAAATTTTGAGGCAAAATCAGCGCAGGAAAATATTTTTCATTACACTGCGTCTCTTGTATGCGTTGCATACGGGCCTTATCATGGCCCCAGAGAGAAACGGCATGTCCATTTTCAGCCAACAAAACGGCCAGCGCCGTCCCCCAAGAGCCGGCGCCTAAAACAGCAATCTTGTTCAGTTTCACGATTTAGGTTTCTTGTTTAGAATCACTGGCTGCTTGTTGCTGCGCATGTTGGGCGTATAAGGCTTCAAAATTCATGGGGGCTAAATGAAAAGCAGGAAACCCGCCGTTAATCACGCATTCAGCCACTACCTGGCGCAAATAGGGAAATAAAATCGCAGGACAATAGGCATTTAATAAATAATTGATTTGATCGGCGGGAAAATTCAATACTGAGAAAATACCGGCCTGTGTGACTTCCACTAAATAGGCCACTTTATCGGCTATTTTTGCGGTCACGGTGATCGTTAAAGCCACTTCATGCAAATTATCCACTAAGACTTGTGTCGTTGTATTTAAGCTGACTTCAATCTGCGGTTGCCAAGTTTGTGTTTGAAACACTGCCGGTGAATTCGGAGCTTCAAAAGACAGATCTTTGATATACAATCTTTGAATATGCATTTGTGAGGTCGTATTATCGGTGGCTGTAGTCGCCTCAGTTTTAAGTTCTTCAGTCATTAATCTTCTCCCATTAACATTGTTTTTAATTTTCCAGCACGCTCCAAGGCGTATAAATCATCGCAACCGCCCACAGGCTCATGATTGATAAAAATCTGTGGCACAGTGCGTCGCCCCGTTTTTTGAATCATTTCATCCATTCGGCTGAGATCCTCATCCAAATTAATTTCTTCAATCGCTAGATTATAGCGTTTAAATAAAGCCTTAGCTTGATCGCAATAAGGACACACCGTTCGTGTGTACATCAATATTTTTGTCATCATCAAACTCCTCAGAATTTTTTTAGGGCATAAACGCCCTCTCCCCCAACCCCTCTCCCGGATCACCGGGCGAGGGGAGCTTAGATTCTCTCAAAAAGTTTACTTCACTACAGGCAGATTTTCTTGTCGCCAACCCAGCATACCTTGCGCCAAATAATAGACTCTTTGGTAACCTAATTTTTGCACGGCTTGTGCTGCGGCCAAGGATTTTTGTCCCTGGGCACAGACCAAAATAATCGGTTTTGCTTTATCGGAAATGAGTTTAGGCAATTTAACTTGTAAATCGGCCTGATCTAAATGTTCGGCACCGGCAATATGCCCGTTTTTGAATTCAGAAGAAGGACGCAGATCTAAAACCTGTGCCTGTTCTTTATTAACCAAGGCCACCAGAGCCTGCGCACCAATTTTGGCCAAGCCGCGCATCTTAATCAATATTTCATTGCCTAATAAAAGAGCAGTCACGATGATAAACGCTAAGGATAAAATCCAATGTGCCTTGGCAAAATCTAAATAAACGCCCATATTGGCCTCTCAAAATGAATACTGGTGCTCAGTATACACGGCTTAAGAGAGTTTGTTAAGATTAAAGTTTGTTTTTAGCACATTATTATTCAATTTGCTAAAATCGATCGTAAACGCTAAAAATTTCTTGTCAATAACGTTTCAAGATAAGCACAGTGTTATTCAGATGTCGCACGAGCCCATCACCCCTTCTTTTCACGATCACTCTGTCCTCAAATTTCTCAAAGGAAAGTGGGCCTTCTCGCAATTCCATTTTTAAATCCAAGAGTAAATTTTCATCTCACTGCCTAATGCGATCCAATAAGAGAGTGTACATTTGATAATAATCGTCAAATGATTCATCAGTATCTAAAATTTCTTGAATTTTTTCTAAAATCATCTCTGGAAATTGCACATTCCGCTGATAATCAATGCCCTCTTTGAAGTTTTGGGTATTCATCATGCAGATAGATACAAAGCCTTGCAAGAATAGTTCCAAAAATCAGCCAAGGCTAAAAATTGATAACAACCCCCATGAAACGTAAGGCCCCATTCATGCCGAAAATGTAAGGGCCTCATTTTGCCCATCCCCAGAGCTCTGGGGCCTACAAGGCTGGATAGGAAGATTTACCCTAAGATTTGAAAGGGATAGGTTAGACCCCTATACTTTGAAGCTGAAAAAACATTAGAATACACTTAACTGAAATTTTGATGGACATGACCCATGACGGCATCGGCTCACCCGAGAGGTAAACGGCCCTTATTGCTCCTCATTTTAGATGGCTGGGGATATCGCGAAGAAAATGCCTACAACGCCATTGCACAAGCCAGAACACCCCATTGGCATCAACTCTGGGCACAATACCCCCATATGCTCTTACAAGGCTCGGGACCTGCCGTGGGCTTACCCGAAGGGCAAATGGGAAATTCTGAAGTGGGACATATTAATCTAGGCTCGGGGCGCATTGTTTACCAGGACAGCGTGCGCATTGATAAGGCCATCGCCGATCATGATTTAAAGGAAAATGCCGTTCTGGATCATGCGTTGAAACAACTCAAACAAAACCGCAAAACCCTACATATCATAGGGCTTTTGTCTTCTGGTGGTGTACACAGCCGCGAACAGCATTTTTACGCTTTAATTCGCTTAGCCCAAAGCCAGGGCATCCAACACATTATCATTCATCCTATTTTAGATGGGCGTGACACACCCCCACAAAGCGCTGCCGCTTATTTGAAAACCTTAATAGCGCTGTGTGAGAAACATCCTGAAGTATCTATAGGATCACTGATTGGCCGCTATTATGCGATGGATCGCGATCAACGTTGGGCACGCGTTGAAAAAGCTTATCGCCTTTATACCGAAGGCTTAGCCGATCACCACTGTAATGACCCCCTAGAAGGCCTGGCCTGGGCTTATCAACAAGGGCAAAACGATGAATTTGTTGCGCCCATAGCCATTCTAGGCCCAGACCAGCAATCTCAGATCATGCGTGATGGTGATGCCCTTATTTTCGTGAATTTTCGTGCTGATCGCGCGCGCGAATTATCTTATGCCTTGAGAGAAGATGATTTTAACGGATTTACCCGTCATCTGCGACCCCATTTCAGCGCTTTTATAACCCTCACGTCTTATCATAAAGACTTAAATGCTGCAGTGGCTTTCCCACCCCAAAAATTAAACGACACGCTGCCTGAAATTTTAAGTCAACATCATCTTCGCCAATTTCGCATTGCCGAAACTGAAAAATACGCACATGTCACTTTCTTTTTCAATGGCGGCAGAGAAGAAGCTTATCCCGGTGAAACCCGCGAACTGATTGATTCTCCTCAAATTGCCACTTATGATTTACAACCCGAAATGCATGCCGCAAAAGTCAGTCAAGCCTTGATTAAAGCGATTGAAAGCCAAAACTATGATTTTCTATTGTGTAATTTTGCCAATGCCGATATGGTGGGCCACAGCGGTCAATTTGCCGCAACAGTCAAAGCCATTGAAGCTTTAGACACTGCCATAGGTCAGATTGCAGCTGCCTTACAAAAGGTCAAAGGAGAGATGTTGATCACGGCCGATCATGGTAACGCAGAACTCATGTTTGATGAGAAAACCGGGCAAGCCCATACCGCACACACCACCGAGCCGGTCCCTTTAATTTATGTCGGTGAACGCGGAACATTCACCTCAACTCAAGGGATCTTAGCGGATATCGCACCCACCCTGCTAAGCCTTTTAAACTTGCCTATCCCCAAAGCGATGACCGGCAAGCCTCTACTCCTGCTGAAAGCTTAGGATAATCTCATGGTATTATCGCGTTATTTAATCTGTTCTCTTATTTTAGCGCTGAGCGCCAATCTTGTCTTAGCCAATCCCGATCAAAATCAATCTAAATTATCTGCCCTTAGTACTGAGATCCATTCCCTACAAAAAGACATTGCTGAAGATCGCGATTCACAGCAAAATCTACAGAATCATTTACGTGAAACCGAACTCAAAATGGCTCATCTGTCAACCTCTTTATCCGATTTAGAACATGAAATGACAACGATCGAAAAAAATATTGATAAACTCAATGACAAAATAGCGGTATTGCAAAATCAATTGTCCAGCGAAGAATCCAGCCTAAGCCGTGAAATGCGACATGCTTATCAATTCGGACAAAACAGCGCCATTAAATTAATGTTGAACACAGAAACCCCTAATGATTTGGATCGCATGATGCATTATTTTCGTTTGTTGAACGAACAAAAAATCATCGCTATGACTGAAATCAAAAAAAATATCGACCATCTCATGGCTTTGCAGAAAGAATTACAAGAACGTGAAATTCAATTGAAAAATATTCAAGCCCAAGAAAAAGCTTTAATCCAAGATATGATACAGCAACAAGCGGCACGCCAAACTTTGATGGGCGCCATACAGCAATCCTTGAATGATAAGAATAATCAGTTAACCATCTTGGAACAAAACCATCATTCTTTAGAAAATTTAATTCGTTCATTGAAACAGCAAAATTTCAATCTTGCCGCTCCTCCGCTTTCTTTTGCAAAATTGCAGGGGCATTTACCTTGGCCCTTATCCGGACGCATCACCGATCATTTTGGCGATAGCATTGAAAACAGCAATCTACAATGCAGTGGTGTGCTACTCGATACGCCCACAGGGACTGCCGTACATGTCATTTATCCAGGACGTGTTATTTTTGCAGATTGGTTAAAGGGCTTTGGTTTATTGGTCATTGTCGATCATGGACAGAATTATATGAGTCTCTATGCACGCAATAATGCCTTAACGGTTAAAACCGGTGATTCGGTCCGTTGGGGGCAAGTCATCGCTAAAGCCGGCAGCACAGGCGGTTATGGTAAAACCGCGCTATACTTCGAAATACGGCATAATGGTGAGCCTGTCAATCCAGAACGATGGTGTGGACAAGGCTAAACAGAACGGCTACCCACTCAAAGGAAATATGGAACTAAAAATGTTATCTTCGAAACCCTCTATTTGTAATATCTTAGGCTGTTCTTTAATCTTGCTCTTTAGCGGTTTGGCTTTTGGGCAAGCAAAATCACAGAATAACAGTGCCGCTGATAATAACGGCGTTCCCACGGCAGAGATTGAACGTTTTACCAGCGCCATGGAACAAATTAAGCATTATTATGTACAACCCGTGGATGATAAGGTTTTATTTGATAATGCCATTCGAGGCATGTTGGCCGGACTGGATCCCCATTCCAGTTATTTAGACATTGCCGATTATGCAGAATTACAAGCTTCCACACAGGGCGAATTTGCAGGTTTAGGTGTGGAAGTGGATATGGATCATGATTTAGTGCGAGTAGTATCCCCTGTCGATGATACCCCTGCTTTTAAAGCAGGATTAAAACCGGGAGATCTCATTGTCAAAATCGATAAACAACCGGTACAAGGCCTGAGTTTAACCGATGCCGTTAATTTATTGCGGGGTCCCAAAGGATCCGTGGTCAATTTGACGATCATACGAAAAAATACTCCCAAACCCTTACTGATTAAAATCACTCGCGATATTATCCATACGCAAAGCATTAAAAGCCGTCTGCTTGAAAAAGGGTATGGTTATGTGCGCATTGTGCAATTTCAAGCACCGACTGCAGATGATTTAGTCACCGCCATTAAACAATTAGAACAAGAGAATAAAGGTCCTTTACAAGGTTTCATTCTGGACTTACGCAATAACCCCGGTGGATTATTGGATTCGGCCATCAGCGTCAGCGATGATTTCTTAAACAGCGATCGCTTGGGTAAAAACAGTTTAATTGTTTACACCAAAGGGCGCACTAAGAACAGCGATTTTAAGGCCAAAGCTGATCCCAGCGATTTAATTCATGGTGTGCCTATGGTTGTGCTGATCAATAATGGCTCAGCTTCTGCTGCAGAAATTGTTGCCGGGGCCTTACAAGATCATAAAAGAGCCATTGTTATGGGGCAAACTTCTTTTGGCAAAGGGTCCGTACAAACCGTACTGCCTTTGGATGATGAGCACGCGGTTAAAATCACCACGGCCTTGTATTACACGCCCAATGGTCGTTCTATTCAAGCCAAAGGCATAGTCCCTGATATTATGGTGGATGAGCTTAATGTCACGCCCACTAAAGACAATTCTGATGAGCTCTTGAATGTCAGTGAAGCAGATCTGGAAAAACATTTGACCAATGGCGATAAACCGCAATCTCAAAGCAAAGCGGATAAGGCGCCAGCACCTGTCACTCCCAGCATTCCAAAGCTTATCGCCGATCCAGCTAAGGATTATCAACTCAATCAAGCTTTGACTTTGTTAAAAGGGCTGAATACCGTAGCAGTTCGTTAGCAGCTATTGTCTTTTCCCTAGTGAAAGCTCCCCTCGCCCGGTAATCCGGGAGAGGGTGTTAAAATATAAGCCTTTTAATATAGGATAACACTGTCACGCACGCTTGATCTTTTTTGGCACTATAAGGTAGCATTCCCCTAGTCTGGGCTTTATTAAATAATAGGTGTAGATACCTACCAACCCAGCGGAGCCGCTCGCACAGATCTCTGTTTAAGTGGCTGGCTAAAGGGAAATAGCTCAACATTTTACATTTACCAGTCGGTCGGTTGTTTAAATTTTGGGCCAGGACATCTCACACTAACCCTCGAAGCATTTGAACATTAAGCATTGACAAAAATACTGGCGGGCAAATGCTGCTGCAATTCATCCACCAAATGCTGCATCGCCTGATCCGAGGCCGGACCTTCGAAAGGCAGTAGCAAATATTCTTTAGCCTTAGAATATCCTAAAATCATAATCGAATTATTAAACAGATAAACTTTTTTAATCGTCGTCCAAAAATACTCTGTGGTTTCACGGCTGTCTTTCGAAATTTTTACAATGGATAAGCCGCTATCATTCAAATCAATATCATAATCAATATTTTTGTCTTGAGCGCTGGGGGTATAAGCGACGAGGCTTCGAGCTTTATTGGAATTCAAGAAAGTAACTCCAGCAATCAGCAGAGCCAATAAGCCCAATAAACCCAAAACTATATGACGAATAGAAAAAAAACTGTAATGCGCGGAACCTGCATGCGTTTGCAAAAATGCAACCCCCGCCAAAAGTAAAAAAGCGGCAAAAAACGCGATGAGCTGCATACGCCACATTCTTTGTTGTGCCATAACAAACTCTTGATTTTTTTCAAACTGTGCGTCTAACTCAGCTTCTGAGATGCTGATCAGATATTTCATATTTACCCCGCATTTAAGACTCTATCTATAATTGTAGTTCGGATCCTGCTATCCGCACACAGTCTCAAAAACTGAATTTTGATGCAGAAACAGGTAAGCCGATGATTATACGCTCTTTTTACAGTGATTTCAAATCTTTGAGGGAAGTGGATTTTTGACTGCGACTGTGCAATTTGCGTAAGGACGATTCATGAATCGCCCCTTTCAATAGCCCAGAGCCGCTCTAAACGCCTTGCCCTGTTGAAAGGCATACACTGGAATAGCGCTAAAGTCCTCACCACAGACTCAAGCGCAGCAATTGTGAGCGCCCTTCGTATGTGTTAGGATTAGCCTCATTTGAAAAAGCTCTGCGGGTGTAGTTCAATGGTAGAACTTCAGCTTCCCAAGCTGATAGCGTGGGTTCGATTCCCATCACCCGCTCCACAATCGGGA
>VFKP01000017.1 GCA_009885495.1 Gammaproteobacteria bacterium
TAAAGGTATCCCTTTCAAATCTTAGGGTAGAGACGCGATTTATCGCGTCTCTACAAAACAAGATTTATCGCGTTACCCTGGGTTTTGAAAGGGATACAGTTAAAGGCATCTTTTAGAACAGAAAAAAACTATAGCCTTGTGAAAGGAATCTATCGGGTAAAATCCCCTCCTATCTTAAGAGCCTCTCATATGAGGCATCAAACTGCTCAAATTAAACGTATCATTATGAAGAATAGCGATATTTTACTTAAAAATCTCCGACTATTTTAGCCTATATCGTAAAATAGTCTTGACTATTTTACGATATAGGCTAAAATAGTCGGAAACAGGAGCCTTTATGCGGCGCATTTACGACAGTGTCCTTCAAGACCATTTAGCTCATCATGAAGAAATGATTTTCTTGTCCGGACCAAGACAGATTGGTAAAACCACCTGCAGCCAAGCTTTAAGCCAAAATCACCTTTATTTCTACCTCAACTGGGATAATGAAGATCATAAGCAATTATTGTTACAAGGGCCGAGTCAGATCTTGGCCGCAGCTCAGTTTCAACAGTTAAGCCTAGAAAAACCTATTCTGGCTCTAGATGAAATACACAAACGCCCCGATTGGAAAAATTTTTTAAAAGGTTTTTACGACACTTATAAAGATCAGGTGAACATAATCGTGAGCGGCAGTGCACGACTCGATTTATATAAGAAAGGCGGCGATAGCTTAATGGGGCGATATTTCCAATATCGCATGCATCCTTTGTCTGTCGCTGAAACGCTACGAACTGTTCTGCATTCCAGCGAAATATCAGAACCCGCAGAAATCACTTCTGCAGAATTTGAGCGCTTGCTCACTTTCGGAGGTTATCCTAAACCGTTCTTGCAACAGCAGTCTATGTTCAGCCACCGTTGGCAACAATCTCGAAAGCAGCAACTGGTGCAAGAAGATATCCAAGATACTTTACTTATTCATGACTTAAATCGTTTAACTTTACTCGTTGAAACTCTACAGCATTATGCAGGACATTCTATCACTTACAGTCAGCTGGCTAAACATTTGCGAGTATCCGTCGACACCATCAGTCGTTGGCTTGAAATATTAGAATCCTTTTATTATTGCTTCTTGATTAAACCCTGGTCGCGCAACATCGTTCGCTCTCTCATAAAAGAACCTAAAGTATATTTATGGGATTGGTCATTGAGTAAGACTCCCGGCGCTAGAACGGAAAATTTTATCGCATCGCATTTGCATAAAGCTTGTCATTATTGGTGTGATCGTGGATTTGGTGATTATCAACTGTATTATTTGCGAGATAAAGATCAGCACGAAGTTGACTTCTTAGTGACTCGCAACGATCAACCTTGGTTTTTGGTAGAAGCCAAAACCAGCGCAAATCAAGGATTGAATCCTAATTTAAAACGATTTCAAGAAGCCACAGAAGCTCCTCATGCTTTTCAAATCGCTTTAGAGGCTCCTTATGTTCCTCGCAATTGTTTTGAGCACAGCTCTCCCCTCATGGTTCCTGCGAAAACATTTTTATCACAATTAGTTTAATCGTATCTTAGGAGGAATGACTTCATGTCAAAATTCAGTGGAAAATGTCTATGTGGCGCCATTTCGTATGAGATCACAGGCGCGTTAGGCTCTATTCAGAGCTTGCGTCGATACCACGCTGATCTGATACAATCCTTACTCTTATTCAAAAATTTAAGCGGAACCCTTAATGTTAAACCGTGAACTTGGCGCCCTCCTTTTGATTTTAGGCATGTCTATTGGGGCGGGCATGCTGGCCTTACCGGCCGTCACGGCCAACTTAAATTTTTCCGCCATCCTGCTGTATCTCGTTTTAGCCTGGGCCGTCATGAGTTTAGGGGCTTTGGCTTTGACCTTTGTGCAATTACACTATCCAGAGCAAAACGGTTTGATCAGTTTAGCGCGAATCACTCTCGGGTCAGCGATGAGCAAACTCACTTTGCTGGCTTCTTTAGGACTCATGTACAGTTTACTCTGTGCCTATACTCTGGCCACTGGCGATGTTTTTCATGCGCTATTATTGCGCTTACACCTTAACATTCCACGTCATTTAAGTGTATGCCTGGCCGCATTCTTATTAGGGTCCGTGGTCTACCGTGGCATTGCCGCTGCCGATCAACTCAATCGTCTGTTTATGTTGGCTAAAATCATCGCTTGTTTTTTACTGATAGCCAGTATTTTACCCAGTGCTAAAGTCGATCATCTGGGGATAGGGGAAACACAGTATACCCTGCACGGTTTTTTGATTATGATCACGGCTTTTGGCTATGCCATCATTTTACCTGTTCTAGGACGTTATTTAGATTTCGATAAAAAACGTTTGTTGCGTGTCGTCATTTTAGGCGGATTTATTCCTCTGGCTCTATATTTAGTGTGGATTGGCTCTGTGCATGCGGTCTTGTCCCAAGATCAATTGCATTTACTGCAAGGCGATGAAACCAGCTCTATTTTATTAACGCAGTTAGAAAAAATCACCGCAAATCCCTTGCTGCACAGCTTTGCTTGGATCTTTGGATCCATCTGTACTTTCACGGCTTTCTTAGGCGTTTCCATCGCTCTGTTAGATCTGTTAAGTGACGCCCTAAAAACTAAAAAAACAAAACGGCCACCCTTGTTTCTCATGCTCTTGGTTTATCTGCCCCCAACCCTAATTGCGCTGTTTGTGCCTGGTTTATTCATTCAGGCTTTAGCCTATGCCGGCATAGCCTGTGTGTTTCTCTTAATTATTTTACCGCTGTGCATGTGGTTTAAGATGCGTCTGCGAGCTTAACACTCGGCTTACGGCTTCCTGCCAACCTTGATATAAACGCTCACGTTTTTCGGCTGAGCATTGAGGTTGATATATTTTTTCAGCGGCCCATAAGTTTGAGATCTCCGATAATGAAGTGTAAAGGCCCGTCTGTAGTCCCACTAAATACGCCACCCCCAAAGCGGTGGTTTCAATCACCTGCGGGCGTTGGATACTGCAGTCTAAAATATCCGCTAAAAATTGTAATAACCAGGTATTGGCCGTCATACCTCCATCAACGCGCAGTTCTTGAATGACCACACCTTCTAAGCGCATGGTGTTGAGTAAATCTGCCGTTTGATAACACACCGCTTCCAAAGCCGCGCGAATAATATGGGCCATACCCGTATTACGCGTTAACCCTATAATCGCCCCTCGCGCCCAAGGGTCCCAATAAGGCGCTCCCAAACCCGTAAAAGCCGGTACTAAATAAACGCCTTGGGTGTCTTCTATTTGCCTGGCCCAAGCTTCCGAATCGCCGGCATTTTCAATCAATTTGAAAGTATCGCGTAACCATTGCATACACATGCCGGCAGCAAAAATACTGCCCTCTAAACCATAGGCCAATTCACCTTTGACAGAATAAGCGATAGTGCTTAATAAGCGATGCTGTGAATACAATGGTTTAGCACCCGTATTCATCAATACAAAACAACCCGTGCCATAAGTGCTTTTGGCCATGCCTGCCGTAAAACAAGCTTGGCCTACTAAGGCCGCTTGTTGATCGCCAATCAGCGCGCAAATAGGCAAGGCCCGTCCAAACAAACTAGGATCAGTACAACCAAAATCAGCGGTGCAGGCTTTAATTTCAGGCAAACTTTCCGGATAGATTTTAAAAAATGACAATAATTCTGGATCCCATTGTTGCGTTTCTAAATTCATCAACAAAGTACGGCTGGCATTGGTGACATCCGTGGCATAAGCCTTACCCGCCGTCAAGCGCCATAATAAAAATGTATCTATAGTCCCAAAACGCAAACGCTTTTCTTCATGTAAGGCTTTAAGTTTCGAGTCATGATTTAACAGCCAAACCATTTTCGTCGCTGAAAAATAAGGATCCAACAATAGGCCCGTCTTTTTTTGCACCCAAGGTTCTAAACCTTGATCGATCCAATGCTGGCAAAGATCGGCGCTGCGCCTATCTTGCCAAACAATCACCGGTGCCAGCAATTGATTCGTCAAGGCATCCCAAGTGACTAAAGTTTCGCGTTGATTGGTGATCCCTAATCCCAGCACCTGGGCCATCTCTGTTTGAGCGAGCACTTCTTGGCAAACGCTCAAGGTATTCTGCCAAATATCTTCGCCCTCTTGTTCAACCCAGCCCAGATCATCATGGCGAGTCGTTTGCGTTTGCGCCCGCTGTGCTTGTGCAATGATTTTTCCTCGCCGATCAAAAAGGATGGCTCGGGTACTGCTGGTGCCTTGGTCTAGCGCTAAGAGGGTCTGATGCATATGTTTGTTCCTGTTTTAGACTTATTCGCCAGTATAGACTATTTTGATACGGCCTAGCTCTATGCTAAACTAGGCTCATTTATTCCATCCGTAAAGGACCCCGATCCATGAGTACCACTGCCGCCAAACCTAAAATTCTGTCTGTTTTTAGCCTGGTGATGATCAATGTGATTGCCGTGGATAGTCTACGAAGCCTGCCCATCAACGCTGAATTGGGCACCAGTATCGTTTTTTATTATGCTTTAGCGGCCATTCTGTTTTTCCTGCCCGTCGCCTTTGTCGCCGCTGAATTGGCCACAGGCTGGCCTCAATTGGGTGGAGTCTATGTTTGGGTGCGTGAAGCCTTTGGTAAACGCTGGGGCTTTGTCACCATTTGGCTGCAATGGTTTTACAATATCGTTTGGTATCCGACCATCCTAGCCTTTGTAGCCTCTACTCTAGCTTATCTATTCAATCCTGCTTTGGCACAAAACAAAACTTATCTCATCAGCGTCTTACTCGCCAGTTTCTGGGCCACCACTTTGCTAAATTGCGGGGGTATGCGCTTATCGGCTTGGGTGAGCACGATCGGTGCCATTGTCGGTACATTATTGCCTATCGGCTTTATCGTGGGCCTGGGCATTGTCTGGCTCTGGCAAGGGCATCCCAGTGCCATTGATTTTCATTGGCATTCTTTTCTGCCGGCACATCATGCCAATGATCATTTGGCTTTTCTGGTGGCCGTTTTATTTGGTTTATTGGGTATGGAAATGTCGGCTACGCATGCTGAAGATGTACGTCATCCTAAACGCGATTATCCCAAAGCCATTGCTTATTCCGCGCTCATCATCTTGGTATCCTTGGCTTTATCTTCTTTGGCCATCGCCGTGGTACTGCCTAAGAGTCAATTGAATTTGGTCTCGGGACTCATCGATGCCTTCATCGCCTTTCTCACGCAATTTCATCTACAGGCTTTAACGCCTTGGGTCATTCTATCGATTACCATTGGTGCTTTTTGCAGTGTTTCCACTTGGGTGATTGGCCCTGTGCGCGGCTTAATGGTAGCCATTGAAGATGAATGCTTACCGGCTTGGCTCAGTCGCACCAATAAGCACAAGGCCCCAGTCACGCTCTTATTGATCCAAGCGCTGATCTTTTCGATCATCTCGCTGACTTTTGTTTATATGCCCAGCATTCAAAGTTCTTATTGGATTCTATCAGCTTTAGCAGCGCAATTAGCGATGATTGTTTATGTCTTCATGTTTGCGGCCGGCATACGTTTACGCTATAAATATCCTTTGCATTATCGCACTTATAATGTCCCCGGCGGCACGCGCGGCATGTGGCTCTTAGCCGGTGCGGGTACCCTCACCTGTGCCATTGCCGTCACCTTAGGCTTATTGCCGCCGATGGGTATGGACGTGGGCTCGCTCTGGAGTTATCCCTTCAAGCTCCTCTCGGGTATTGCGGTCTGCATGCTGATCCCTATCTTTCTGTTTCGAGAAAAAAATCAAGCAGAGATGATGGAAGAGCTCTAATACTTTGAATTAAACCCCGATCGTATCCATTTCAAATGTAGTGTTTGACTTTTATTCCATATTTGTTTATAATGTGTTCGGTCTCCCTTTCAAATCCCAGGGTAAATTGAATTTTGACTGGGGTTGTACAGTTTGCGTAGCTCTGAAGGCCTCGGCCCTTTACCCCACAATTTGAAAGGGATACTGATGTGTCTAGGATAAATGCACCTAAGGCCCTATGCAACTTTATAAATTTGTTGCGACAGAACACCCCTTCTGCCCTTACTCAGCTTAATGCTCTCCAAATACATCGACGCACTTAAACCTACAATCCCAGGGATAGTTACAGTTTTAGCTATGTTTTATGCTTGTTATCTTATGTAAATCTTCTTCCTTTACGTCTTCTGGATTTGCACGCATAAGGTGAAGCAAGGAGTTTGTGTCACTTACAAGAGA
>VFKP01000064.1 GCA_009885495.1 Gammaproteobacteria bacterium
AGCCTAAAAACCATAAAGATCACACTTTACCCATGTCTGATTTTATCTTCAGCCTTTTCCAACGTCGTAAATCCCTGGCGATGTCTGACTATGTTTTTGCAGATGCTAAAGGGCGAGTGATCTCTAATTTTCGCCACGCTATTGCCGCCATTAAACAGGCTAGCGGTATTGATTTTTGCATTCATGACCTACGCCGAACTTTCGCCACGGTGGCCGAATCACTGGATATCCCCGCCTATGCCTTGAAACGGCTATTAAATCATGCCGATGGCAGTGATGTTACCGCAGGATATATTGTAGCGAATGTGGAAAGATTAAGGGAACCGATGCAGAAGATAACGGGGTTTGTGTTGGGGAAAATTCAAGGCATTATGTCAGCATAAACACCAGCAGAAACACAATAAAATTTAGGAGCTTAAAATGGCCAGACTATTTACAAAACAGGGAATTTGCGCTTATATTGCAAAAGAAAAAATTCCATATAAACCTTATATTGAGCTTAGAAAAACAGTACCTAATTTTGAAAAAGACAACAACTATTTTTATTCTAGTTTTTTTCGGATGTCAGAATTGCCTGCTAAAATTTCGAATCACCCTAGAGAATATTGTTTACTATTCGGTTGCTGCAAAGCGTTAGAAGGGTCCCATTTCCCATTTTCAATGCCAGTTCCTTTCGAAAAACTAACAGATGAAGATAACAATCTCTTATATGAAATTATGGACGATGCCTATTTGGATCCTGTTTCATCATTAGCTGATTTTGAAAGTCTATTAACCGTGATTGATGCTTCTACAAAAAAACCAGATTGGCACTTAGTCAGAGTTTTGTGTAAAAGTGATGAGCATGTTTATACTAGGCAGATGGAAAAATACAATCAATTATTTGATAAAGAACTTGATGCGTTAATTGCTGACAAAAAAGTTCTTCATTTAGCTGAAGACATCTATAGATTACCGAGAACGATTTTTTGTGAAGATGAAATTGAAAACGAGAGTACTTTCACAGAGGTAATGTGGCTTGATCGTATTGGCGAGTTAGTTAGTGAATCTTGGGGCAAGAAGAACGGCTTCCGCATTAATGCTTTAACAATACATAATTATGGGAATTTGATAAATAAAGCAATAAGGGAGGCCCTCTATCGGGAAGAATTGCTCTTACATAACAAAAACACATGGAAAACTATTGAATATGATCATAAATATCATGATTCTTATGATATTTTATATTGGCATGAAGTACGGAATGTGCTAAGAAAAAAGGGAATAGCGTTTCCTGATTATAAAAGCCTTTCGGAAAGTTTAAAGACCCCTGAAACAGAGAGTATGGAGCAAGAAACTGGTGCAGATGGCGAAATGATTACACGTCCAAAATCTCTTGAGGGGAAAAGGGCAGTATGGCATTTGGGTTTTAAATGGTTGTTGCCGATAGTTCTCATGGATCAATATATAGATGTAACAAATATAACTAGAAAGGAAATCACCATGAAAATTCTTACCCGGCTGACTGAAAGCCCTAAGTTTTTATATGATGATAAACTAAATGAGGGAGATAAGCGTAATATAATTATTTTATCTAAAAATTTTAATATTTCATGCATAAATTATGCGGGTATTAGCGAGCAGATAAGCCTGGCATCTGGTATTGAACAGAAGTATGGCTCCACCAGCCTAAAATATTGCAATGAGGATGTTGTTTGCAATAAAGAATTTCAAACTGAGCTTTTAAATATACCTGAAATAGAGGATCATATGAAAATATACAAACATCCTAAAAAAGATTTTGTTCTGAATAGTACGGAAGTTTCTACCGCATTAAATCTTTGGGCATGGAGGGATGTGCCAGATCAGATCCCAGATGAACCTCAATACAAGGTCTTAAAAATATCTACACAAGTGAAAGCAGATGAAGCGCAACACAGGATAAGGCCTAAGCCTAAAACCTAAAACTAAACAGCCACCCACAATCGTAGGTGAGGCACTCACGATTCACCCACGACAACTCAATCGTGGGTGAATAATCCCAGCAAAAACAAGCAAAAAATCCCGCAACTTATTGTTTTATAAGTAATAAATAGCTTTAACCAAAATAGACCAAAAGGCTTTTTCTTTTATCTTTTTTTATTAAAATCGTGGATGCATAATATTCCCAATGTTTTGTTAAATTAAAAATTTTGCAAATCAGGATTTTTTTAATAGTTAATGGAGAGAATAAAATGCAATTTGACGAAAATTTATTTACAAGCTTGCCCGACTGCGCAAAAGTTGGCGAGGAAGAAGCGGGAATTTTTATTGGTGGCACAGAGAACCCAATAAAAAAGGGAACTTTAGCAGTTTGGAGAAGCTGCAAGAGATACGATTTGCCTTACTTAAAAATCGGCCGATCGGTCCGTTATGAAATGGGGGCTCTGCGAGAATTTGTGAAATCCAGAAGGCGTACACATACAGGGGAAAATAAATGAAGAAGAATCACAAAAAAACTGAAACTGATCACTCCGCGCAAACGCAGCGTGCGAAGTTACTCGCAGGCCCCTTTCAGGAGCATAAACATGAGCTATAAAAACACACCGCCCCCCTTCGGTTCACGGCCGTTGGGGAGTGAAAAAAATCATCTCAACCGCAATGTTATCATAGGAAGTATCAATCCAACAAATTTTTACGTCCACGAATTAGATAAGGTTTTAAGTAGAAAACCGGGCTGGACTGATGCTGGCCCTTGTCCTTTTCATGTTGGCGATAGCCCTGATTCATTCCAGGTAGATCTAAATTTTGGAGCCTTCAGGTGTCTGTCTTGCGAGGCAGAAGGCTGCGATATTG
>VFKP01000078.1 GCA_009885495.1 Gammaproteobacteria bacterium
CAGAAAAATGAGATGCCTTCACTGGCTAGTTTGATCCAGAGCTCTGGAGCCTACAACGGTGGATAGGAGGATTTACCCTGGGATTTGAAAGGGATACGAAAGGTCTGCCTATATTTCAATCAACTTCAAGATCTTAGCGGCGGGCAATTCCATGGGTTTATAATCCACCTCTAGAACAGCCAATTCTCGTTGTTGTTTTTCAGCTGTTCTGGCTAAAACAGCATCCATTAACACAATACTGCGTGTTAATGCCCAGGCCAAATCAGCGCGATGTAGATACGATCCTAAAAAAAGAGCGGAGAACAGATCGCCGGTTCCATTAGGTGAGATCGGAAAAATGTATTCAGGCGTTGCATATAAATAATGTTGGTCTTCTTGTCCACCGTAAATATGCAAAATATTCGGCGAAAACCCCTTCATTTGAATCCCTGTGATGATAACGATACCACAGCCCTTGGCATGGAAAAAAGCAGACACTGCTTTAAGATCATCGGGATGCTCAATGGGGATCCCGGATAATAATTCAGCTTCGTATTGATTGGGCGTGATAATATCCGCCTCTAAATGTTCTTTAAAAAAAGACAAGACTGCGGGAGGCACAAAACAATGCGTATTGCCAATCACCGGATCGCACAGATAAAGAATATCTGGATTTTCAGATTTAAACTGCCGTACTGTTTTTAACACCTCGTGACAGATCGCTAAACTGCCCATATAACCCGATAAAATAGCCCGGGTCTTGGCAATCAAACCTAAATTGACTAATCCCTGGATGACTTCCTGAATATGTACCTCAGAAAAAACCTGCCCCTGCCAAGTGCCATAGCCCGTGTGGTTGGAAAACTGTACCGTATTCACTGGCCAAACATCATAGCCCATCGCTTGCAAGGGATAGACCGCCGCTTTGTTGCCCACATAGCCATAAGCCACATGAGATTGAATGGATAAAATAGACATTTTTTACCTCTAATCGCTAGATGGGGTATTTTAACATATATTTTAAGAAAGATACTCTCTGGACCTCTAAGCTGTACAGAATTTAAAATCACAGACGGGCTTGCTAAACCCATCATTTCGCTATAGAATGGATCCAGTTTGATCTTGATCCCTAAGATCATGACAATACTTTGGATGAATACAGCAATTAGGATAAGGGAGTCATATCATGGCAGAAAATAGCACCCTGTTTGCAAATGCAGAAGCTGAGTTAGAACAAGATCGCATCGATGAATTTTTTTCATCCGTCTTAGGCTTAATTCACCCTACTCCTTCCCAACCCAAACGCAATGCAAAAGAACAGGTCGAGTTGAGACGTAAAATAGAAGAAATTTTACACGCCAAGCAGAATAAAGATTTTTATGATGACAGCCATTTTTAAAATCGCGGCCTCTATAGACGCCAATAAAAAATACCTGAGTCCTTAAATTCTTTGGGATCTAGCATACTTTTGACATCCATCACCAAGCCACGATGGTTTAATTTAACCTTCAAATGGGCTTTATCTAATTCAAGATATTTCCGATGAGACACCGCTAAAACAATCGCATCCAGATCAACGATCTCATCCCATTCCACTAAATTAACCCCATATTCCTGACGCACCAATTCATGATTGGCCACAGGATCATGAATCAAGACTTCAGTACCATAAGAATGGAGTTCACGGATCAAATCAATAACTCGCGAGTTACGGGTGTCTGCACAATTTTCTTTAAAGGTGATCCCCAAAACAGCAATACGACAATGTTTAATCGGTACGCCGATACGGATCAAATTTTTGATGGTTTTCTCTGCAATAAACTTCCCCATCGTATCATTGATCCGGCGACCCGCTAAGATCACATTGGGATCATAACCCACTTCCTGAGCTTTATACGTTAAATAATAAGGATCAACACCGATGCAATGCCCTCCCACTAATCCTGGACGAAAAGATAAAAAATTCCATTTGGTTTCAGCGGCTTTTAAAACTTCAATAGTATCAATGTCCAAACGATGAAAAATAAAAGCCAATTCATTGATCAAAGAAATATTTAAATCGCGCTGTGTATTTTCAATCACTTTTGCCGCCTCAGCGACTTTAAGAGTAGGAGCACGGTAAATTCCCGCTTCTGCAGCTAAACTGTAAACTTGTTCTAGGATATCTAACGTGGCTTCATCTTGAGCTGAAATAATTTTAACGGTGTTTTTCAAAGTGTGTACGGTATCGCCTGGATTAATGCGTTCGGGAGAATAGCCTATCATAAACTCATCGCCCGCTTTTAGACCTGAACTGGCTTCCAATGCCGGTAAACAAATTTCTTCCGTGGCTCCAGGATACACGGTTGATTCGTAGACAACGATATCCCCCTTTTTTAAATGCCGCCCCACCAATTGAGAGGCATTGATCAAATAACTAAAATCGGGTTGTTTCATTTTCGTGACAGGGGTCGGAACGGTTACAATAAAAAAATCAGCCCGATCCAGATCTTTCTCACTCGCCGTCAATTGCATTTTTAAAGTAGACAATTCTTCTGCGGTCAATTCATAGTTTCGATCATAGCCCCGTTCTAATTCCTGAATACGACTTTCAGAAGTGTCATACCCCAAGATAGCGATCTTGCGGGCTAATCCAGCCGCTAAGGTTAAACCCACATAACCTAAGCCAATGATCGCAATTTTTCTTTCAAGCATCTTTAAACTCCCACAATGCTTTTAATCCTTCTTCAAAAGACATCTTAGCCTCTATTCCCGCCGCTTTAGCCTGCCTCGGGTCCCCTAGCGCATGTAAAATATCCCCAGCCCGTTCAGGCCTATACTCCACTTTCAGCTTTTGACCACTGATCTTAGCCAGAAGCTGTGTCAAAGCCTGTAAGCTTAATGCCTGTCCTGAACACACATTAAAAACTCGGGCATTGGGTTGCATATGCTTCATAAAAAATAAGCAATGCTTCACCACATCACTGACATGCACAAAATCGCGGGTTTGCTCTCCCGTTCCAAAAATGTTGAATGTTTGATGAGCTTTCAATCGATCAATAAAAATAGGAATAACACCGGAATCAATCGTATCGGGACGTTGCCGTGGACCATAAACATTAAAAAATCGTAACCCCACATTGGCAAGACCATAAATCGCATGTGCCACACCTGCATGTAATTCGCAACCCAATTTATCTGCGCCATACGCCGATAAGGGGATGGGTTTCAAATCTTCATGTAAAGGCTTAGCCCCTAAATCGCCATAAATGGCACAAGATGAGGCATACACCGTTGGAATTTTAAGACCTGTTTTTACAGCCCATTTTTGCAAGGCATCGAATAAAACAATCGTTGCGGTTAAATTAATGCGATGAGTTTCCACCCATTCTTCTTTACACACCAGCATACCCAAATGCGCCGCCAGATGAAAACAGCCCTCGACCCCTTCTAAATTATCCATGATGAGTTTTTGATCGGCAATACTGCCCCTGACCAATTGTAAGTTTTTTCGGCTAGGTGCTAAGTCCTTATTCGGCACGATGTTTGCGTAAAGGTTTTCTAATCTGCCGCTGCTCAAATCATCGATGACGACAACGCTGTGGCCTTCTGCTAAAAGAGCGTCCACCAAATGCGAACCAATGAAGCCTGCGCCACCGGTCACTAAATATTTTGACATTGGAGTCCTTCAATAAGATTTAAATTAAGCACGCTTGGCTTTTTTTGAGAAAAGCTCATTTCGCCATCTACAGGCGTAAGAGGTCAGCTTAGATCCGGGGCCGCGAGCAGCTTTAATTGAATCGTTTTGTCAACGCAGCATCTAACCCATACACATGGTACTCGCCCAGAGTAGGGTTTTCAGCCACGGATCTAAGACGCGTTGAATACCCACCAGAGAGTACTAAATACCAATCATTGTAAATTCCAAAATAAGCCCGACCACCGTAATCATTGGCGGAAGTAAACTTTGTAAAGGTTTCATCTTTTTGTTCCCCCAAACCTACAATTAAGCTATAACCCACATTATCACTTTGTTTAATGTATAAATCTATAATGCCAGCATAATATTGATAACTCTCTGGATTATAATATCCATCGTTTAACTGCTTTGCAAAACCATCCCATTGTGCTGTCACCCCAAAATTTAGGTTGAATAATTGTGTCGCTAAAAAAGTTCTCATTAATTTTGCACTGGCAAATTCCATTGAATTATCGTCTGAAAAAGTTGAATATGAAGTATTAACGTTAAGATAACATTGTAAACAAGGCTCTATTAAAAAATTAGCTTGCGTTATATTCTGTTTCACCCCCAAAGAAACCGCCTTAGGTGAGACATCATAATAACTTTCTTTTGAAAGCAGATTTGTTTTAAAATAATCATTCCAGCGAATAAAGGCATTCGCTTGGTAAATAAATGCATTTTGTCCATCAGACACATTCGCACCACCGACAAGACCACTCAGCCCCAGATTAGGCGTTACTTGTTGTGTCAAACCTAAATTGGCCGTCGACAAATTCAAAGATTTCCCGCCATCGATAGGGTTTAGCCCGCTGGAAGAACTGGCGCTCAACTCTTCGGTGCCAACATTGCCAATGAGGGAAGTCAGTGGCGAGATAAAATATTGGCTGGATAATACCGCCTTCGTAATATCCACCGTATCAGAATCTCTAGAATGGTAAACATCCATTCCAGCATTAGAACGATAAGGCGTATGGATAAAACTATTGAGTCCTTGAGTCTGAGCGGAATCAGGATCTAACACATCGACTTTACTCAAACTATCAAACATTTCTATAGGTTGGTTGAGATAATATAAGGCGGTTGTATTGGCATAGTTAAGATCGTAATTATCCGGATCTAAGGGCAACAGCTGATTAACAATACCCCGCGCCTGCGTAGGTCGAGTGGCACTGGCCGTCACCCGCGCACGTTCAATTAAATAATCTTTAGATTCACCAAAGCGCGCACGATATTGATCCAACAAAGAAATGGCTTGTCTAAAATTCCCTCTAAAATTTTCTACATAAGCAGCCTCAAGTAAAGCTTTAGAATCATTAGGATATTGCCTAATATAGAGGGTATACAATTTAGCAGCGTGATCCAACTTGTTACAACTTGATGCTGAACGCGCATAGCCTAACAATATGGGGCCGCTGTTTTTATTTTGCGCATAGACTTTCCGATATGCCGCATACGCTGTTTTATAATCTCCGGCTTGATTGGCCATTTCGGCTTGCGAATAGAGATAGTCAACATCATTAGGCTTTAAAGCAACAGCCTTGTTAATCATCAGCAAAGCATCCGCATTATCCTGTGCCACAAGATACGCTTTAGCCGCCTGAGAATATAAAATGGGGTCATTGGCTTGTTCTGCGGAACGAGCTAGTCTTTTAGCTGCATCCATAGGTGTCTCTGGAATGAGCGCTATAGTTTTCGCAGGACTAGGATGCGCGATAGCATATTGCTTAATCTGCAACAATTCTTGATTATTGGGATCTTGCTGGAGTAGGGGCTCTAAAATTTGAAGCGCCGCTTTCGATTGATTCGTTAACGCAAAATAGCGGGCTTTTTCAGTGAGAAAAGCCGGATCTTTGCCATAGGTATTTTCATGATCTTTAATTTTTTTCGCGCCCAAATCATAATTGCCCTTGAGCAAGGCCGTTTGAATGCTTTGAATCAGAATGGCTTTATCATCTTTGGTCTTTGTAGCAAGCGTCTTAGGCTCAGGATGCGCAATAGCATAGCTTTGAATATCGAGTAAGACCTGGTCTTTCGGATCTGCTTGTAGCAGTGGAGCAAGAGCAGCTAATGCTTTAGTGGATTGGTTGGTCAAAGCCCAAAGGCGAGCTTGTTCAATTTGATAAGCCTTATCTTCCCCATATTGCGTTCTATAATTGCGCAACTGTTCCTCTGAGGCAGCATAATGACCGCTTTGAGAAAAGACACGAATTTCTGTGATGGCCTGCGCCCTATCTTGGGTGGGTTGCGCCTCAAGGGATGAGGTTATGGCAGGAACTTCTTCAGCCCAAATATTACATCCCAGTAGTAAACCAAAGCAGCACAATACCGCTTTTGTTGTATTTTTCATCCTTGTATAGCCCTATTCAAATAAACGCTAATGTCGTTGAACATAGTAACACTCATATTACAAAAATTCAACTCTCCTCTCTATACTCACTTCATATTGAAAGACTTCGCTTTGTGCAACCGATAATGATTATGCTATACTTGGTACATTAATCAGGTAATGCATTTAAAAGGAGTTCAAATGGCATCAATTTCCTATTTCGTACTGAGTCCAAGCGCAATTGCTTGCATTATTGGTTATTTACATGGCCCGGATCGTGCAACCCCCACACCCGCCGAAGACTACCAGAAAGCAACCATAGATTTAATTATTCCCGCACACAATGAAGCAACAAATATCATGTTGTGCTTAGAATCTATCGCTCAGCAAACTGTTCAACCAGCCCGTATCTTTATAGTCGATGACGGCAGTAGCGATAACACCAGTCAAATCGCTCAAGATTTTGCCTCATTTAAGGGCTTGAACATTCAGATATACCGCAAAGAAGTTGCGGAAGGAAAAACGCCAGCGCTTTCCATGGTCGCCAAAGAAAGCACCGCCGATGTACTGCTCGTTGTCGATGGAGATACTATTTTACGATCAGAAAATTACATTGCGCGGACTGTAGAGGAATTGTATAAAGGGGTGGGTATCGCCTGCGCTTGCGGTGTTATTCTCCCAGAGTTCGATAGTGATCGATTGAACCTCTTAGATCAACCACAACTTCGAGATTTTATAAAAGAACATCCCGAGGTTGCCATACCTAAAAATGGAACAATAAATCATAAATTACAGCAAGTGCTCACTAATTATTATCGAGAAGAATTATATCTATTCTTACAAAAATTTATTTATCATGGTGAAATGATCGCCTTCGGTAGTATCATTAATCCTGTAGGCTGCGCGGTAGCTTATCGAAGAAAATATCTGTTGGATTTGTTGCAGCATTATCATGCTAACCTTGGGCATAATTTAACCACATCTGAAGATATCTTTATTGGTTTTGCTTTTGCCGACAAGGGCTATAGAAACATCCAATTAAATGATGTGTATGCTTTAACCTGCGAGCCTAGGCTATTTAAACTACCGCGTCAATTAGTGTTATGGTCATCTTCATACCTGCAAAGTTGTTATTATTTTGATGATTTAGTCAAAACCCCTTTTAAAATAATTCGCGTGTTTTTTAGATGGCTAAAGGGTAAATTTACTTCAGAACAAGCTGAAATAGCGCATAAACGAAAAATTGTTGAGGCTTATAGACAATCTTTTGCTCCAGAGATCACCCAAAAATATGGGCGTCCTATCGGTTGGTTTGTATTCACTTCTCTTCTTGAGAAAATTTCATTTCCAACAGTCATGCTCATCTTCATCATCCTAGGAAAATGGGAGGTTTTAGGCTTAACGATACTAGCAGAAGTCACCCTCTACACCCTAATCATCGGGATTATGCATAAAAACAAACGCGTTCGAAATATATTGAAAAGTTTATGCTTAACACCCCTGCGTTATTTATACTTAGCACTGGATTTCTTTGTCACATTGAATTTTGCAAAAGATCTGTGGATCACAAAGAATAGAGAGTGGCGTAAATAATCGCAAGGTATCCTTTTCAAACCCCAGGGCAAGTTCAATTCTGACTGAAGCGGTAGAGTTTGCGTAGTGGCGATTGATGAATCGCCTTAGGTCTTTTCAAAAGGGCAATTCTTGAATTGCCTCTACATTTTGAAGAACCATACTTCATGACTAGCTCATCAAGATTGCTTGATTTTTCTCCTCGCCAATTCAATCAAATCAGTGATCGTGGCTTCCAGCGACCATTGATGATGATATCCTGTCAAGCGATAAAATTTCTCTAGATTAGGCTTACGCCGTTGAATATCGAGAAAAACCTCTCCATAGGCTTCCTCATAGGGAATATGCACGATCTCTGATTTACTGTTAGACATCGTTTTCACCATCTGAGCCAATTCATTCATGCTAATTTCCCGATCATTGCCGACATTGACAATCTCCTGAATGCTTTCTTGACTGTTCGCCAACCGGTCTAACGCCTGCACCGTATCGCGAACATCGCAAAAACAGCGGGTCTGTTCGCCATCACCATAAACCGTTAACGGTTGATTGGCAACCGCTTGTTCAACAAAACGTGGTAAAACCATACCATAACGCCCCGATTGACGCGGACCCACCGTGTTGAAAAATCGGATCAGGGTAATAGGTAAATGGGCACTCTGTGCATAGGATAGTCCAAAAGCTTCATCGGCAATTTTGCTAATCGCATAATTCCAACGATAATGCGCGGCAGATTCAATGATAATATTGTCCGTCTCGGCAAAGGCTTGACCTTGGCCCTGCCCATACACTTCAGAACTGGAAGCGATTAAAATACGCGGCTTCCAGCCGGAATTGGCTGCAGCACGTAAAAGCCGTTCACAGCCCGGGATATTTGTAGAAAGCACTTTAATAGGCTCGGCCATCACTCGATAAACCCCCACCACAGCTGCCATATGATAAATGCGATCAGCCCAGGCCACCGTACGCTCCAGCTCAGGCCAGGTCAGGATATCCACCTGGTTAAAGCGAAAATTAGGCCTATCTTTAAACTGCTCGACATTGTCAAAATTACCGGTGCTTAAATCATCAATGAGGTGTACAACATCGCCTTTATCCATATGGTATTCAGCAATATGAGAACCAATAAAGCCACAGCCCCCTGTTATTAATACATGCACTCAACCTAACTCCCTCTAGTTCTTAAATTTATCTTACACAAGTCTTAATTTTAGCATAGCTGCTTAATCTTTAAGATACAAGTGCTTAAGCTTAAAAATTGCAGAAAAAATAAGATCGTTCGGTTGATGGCTCTGTCCTCCTTAAGATTTGTTCGACCCTATTCTCTTTCAAGAGCTTGCATTTTCTTAAAACTGCGCTATAGTTAAGATCATGAGAGCCTAGTTAAGATTCTCTTAAGGTTTCCATGGAAACCTCCGGTTCTCTAAACGATTTGAACCTTGTCCTGCATCTTTGAGTTTACGGGGCTGTACTGTGTGTTAAATCAACACCCCCTCCGACAGTACTTCCTAAGCGCTTGGTTTGACCCATAGCACAGTTCCGTAACACTACCTAGGATCTGAGTCATTACCAAAACGAACTACTCTCTCTCTGAGGGAGGGTACGACAAAGCACAGATTTGGATGCAGGTTACACGTAAAATTCAACGAAAAAAGCGGAGTTAACACTGGCGTTAATGAGCATTTTTTTGATGAATTTTACGTGTAAGATGCCCCAAATATGGGCTTTTCTAGAAAAGAGGCGCGAGTAATTATACCCAAACACTTGATTTACCCCCCAGCCATTCTATACACTGCCCTTATCCTAAAATTAAGATACATCAGCCGCTATGAGCCTAAACGCTAGACCTTTTCTCAAATGGGCCGGGGGGAAATTTAAATTATGCCCTTGGCTCAAGCTGCATCTGCCTGAAGGGAAACGACTGATTGAACCTTTTGTGGGCGCTGCGGCACTTTTTTTGAATACCGATTTTAAAAAAGCCATTTTGAATGATTGCAATCCCGATCTCATCACTCTATATCAAACCTTACAGAGTGAAGGCGAAACATTTATTGCCTATTGCCGATCTTTTTTCACTCCCAAGAACAATACGAGCAAACAATATTATCGCTTACGCCAGCGTTTTAACAGCATCGATGATCCTCGTGAAAAATCAGCTTTATTTTTATATCTTAATCGCCATGGTTATAATGGGCTGTGTCGTTATAGCCAGCGTAATGGCTTTAATGTACCCATGGGCCATTATTCTAAACCCTATTTCCCCGAAATCGAAATGCGCATTTTTCATGACCGCGCCCAAAATGCTATTTTTACCTGCGAAGATTTTAGCTTGTGCCTGCAAAAAGCCAAACCTGGCGATGTCGTTTATTGTGATCCGCCCTATTATCCTCTCAACGATTCAGCTTATTTTACAGCTTATCATCATAAAGGGTTTTCAATGCAGCAGCAAAAAACTCTGGCACAAGGGTGTGAAGCTTTACAGCGTAAAGGGATCGTTTGTTTGGTATCGAATCATGATCTAGAAGAAACGCAAACCCTATACCAACAGGCTTCACGTTTGGTCTTTAACGAAGTGCGACGCAATATTAGCGCCAAAATCTCTGACCGGAAATTGGCCAAAGAATTATTAGCGATTTACGAATGAGCTTAGATTTCGAAACTTTAGCCACACAGATTAAAGCTTGGGCCCTTGAATTAGGTTTTGCCGCGGCGGGGATCTGTGATGTTGATCTCAGCGCTTATCGCGACGATTTAGAAACTTTTCTAGCCAAAGGGTTTCACGGTGAAATGGATTATTTAGAACGCAATGCAGCCATGCGCACCGATCCCAATTATCTATTGCCTGAAGTCATGCGAATTATTTCAGTGCGCATGAATTATTTACCGCCTTACAGTCAAAGCGTGAAGCAATTAAAAAATCCTAGCAAAGCGTATATTTCCCGTTATGCCATTGGCGGTGATTATCATAAACTCATGCGCAAACGTTTGGCGAAATTGGCCCATAAGATTAATGCGGAAGTTTCAGGTTATGGCTATCGCGCCATTTCAGACAGTGCGCCTTTGATGGAAAAACCCATCGCTGAAAAAGCAGGTTTAGGTTGGATCGGTAAAAATACTTTATTACTGAATAAAGAAGCGGGATCTTGGTTTTTCTTAGGGGAATTATTAACCACTTTGCCTTTGCCCATCGATCAGGTGCAGCAGGAAGACGGATGTAAAAATTGTCAAGCCTGTCTTAAGATCTGCCCCACTGCCGCGCTCATAGATGCCAAACAAATTGATGCCAGACGATGTATTTCTTATTTGACCATTGAACACAAGACGGCTATTCCTGTAGAGTTCCGCCGTTTAATCGGTAATCGTATTTACGGTTGCGATGATTGTCAATTGATCTGTCCCTGGAATCGTTATGCTCCGGCAGGAACAGAGCCCCATTTTTTCGCGCGTCAAGACTTCGAGCACCCTGAATTAATCACGTTATTTAATTGGGACGAAACCACTTTTCTTCAAAAAACTGAAGGTTCTGCTTTGCGTCGTTTAGGTTATACCCGCTGGCTCCGAAACATCGCCACTGCTTTAGGCAATGCGCCCTATGATCCACTCATTGTGAGCGCGTTGCAGCAACGACTAAGCTATCCCGACACTATGGTACAAGAACACATTCATTGGGCTTTAAAGCAGCAAGATGAAGATCGTCAGCACCCTAAAAGGGTCGATGAGAAATTAAAGAAAATCAACGAAAAACTGAATGTGAATTATTAATTTTTTTTATCTAACTCTTTACGATAATATTTCAACTCAGCAATCGAATCATAGACATCATCCATCGCCAAGTGACGGGAATTTTTATGTGTACCTTCAAGCAATTTCGGCCACCAGCGACGAGACAATTCTTTGACGGTACTCACATCAATGTGTCGATAATGAAAATATTGTTCTAATTCAGGCATGTATTTGGCGAGAAAGCGGCGATCTTGATGGATGCTATTGCCACACATTGGCGATACTCCGGCAGAAATATATTTTTTTAAAAAATCGATGGTCTCTTCTTCTGCTTTGCGTTCATCATATTCACTGATACGCACTCTATCGACTAGACCTGAACCTTGATGCTGTTTTACATTCCATTCATCCATACCCGATAAAACCAGATCGGTTTGATGGATAGCAATATTAGGACCTTCGGCCAAAATTTTCAAATTTTTATCGGTGACGACCGTTGCAATTTCAATAATACGATCGAATGCGGGATCTAAACCCGTCATCTCTAAATCAATCCAAATTAAATCTAAACTGCCTTCGGTCATCTCTTACTTCCTAAATCAATGAGCTCATTTCTGTTTTTTTCAACGCAGGGCCTTCCTCGAGGTTCTCAATTCGGCCAAGCCCTCCACCTATAAGAGTAGCGTTTAAGTCTCTTAAACACAAGGGAATGGTTAAACACTCGGGCTTATCTTGCAATTTTTTCTCGAAAATAACTGGCTAAGACTTGCTTTTTAAGGCTAAAAAGCTTCCAATAGGCAGATGCTCATTTTTATAGCCTTTACATTAGGGGCCTATCTCTTAGGCTCTATCTCCAGCGCCATCCTGATCTGCAGGATAGCAGGCTTTGGCGATCCCCGCGATAAAGGTTCCGGCAACCCTGGCACTACGAATGTATTGCGTATTGCGGGCAAGAAAGCGGCGGCTTTCACCTTAGTCGGCGATCTCTTAAAAGGCTTTATCCCTGTTTTTGCGGCTCATGTTACAAACCTCAGCCCTTTCCTCTTGTCCTGTGTGGGTTTAGCGGCCTTCTTGGGGCATCTCTTCCCCGTTTTTTTCGGCTTTAAAGGCGGCAAAGGCGTGGCCACAGCCTTGGGAGTTTTCTTAGCCTTAAGTTGGCCCATTGGCCTCCTAGCCCTAGGCACTTGGATCGGCATGGCTCTCATTTTTCGCTATTCTTCTCTAGCCGCCCTTGTCATGGCTTTTTTATCCCCTTTCTACATTGCGCTCTGGTCACAGAGGGCTTATTTACCTGCAATGATCAGTTTGTCCTTGCTGCTCATCATTCAGCACCGTGGCAATATTCAACGCCTCTGGGCTGGCCAAGAAAAAAAGATTAAATTTTAAAATATAGAAACAATGGCTTGACAAGATCGCTATCATCTGCAGTCAAAGCCAAAGGATATCCCGATAGTTGGATTGAAAAACGCATGCGCAGTATCGCCATTCGAGAAGAGCTTACCGATGAATGGCAGCAACGAGGCATCGATAACATGAGGCCTATGATCCTATCATGTATCATCAGTCATGCCAAATTTTATAATTGCGTTGCAAAATGTTATCTATCTGTTATTTTAAACCTTCTCAATCGCAAAGCATTGGCTATCACTGAAGCTGAACTTAAGCTCATGGCCAAGGCTGCTATCATGGGACTTAAAACTATTCCTGTCCAAGGATAGAGTGCCCCTGCAGCAATAGGAATACACAGAATATTGTAAAAAAAAGCCAAAAATAAATTTTGCCGTATATTCTTCATCACCTGTTGGCTCAATTTTCGCGCACGCACAATCCCCATGAGATCGCCTTTCAATAAGGTGATGCCTGCGCTTTGTATCGCGGCATCTGCGCCTGTACCCATGGCAATGCCGATATC
>VFKP01000104.1 GCA_009885495.1 Gammaproteobacteria bacterium
AATTTAACATTTAAAAAGCCCGAACAGAAAGCTGTTCGGGCTTTTTTTTAGCCATAAAATTTGTGAGCTTCCTCATCCTGTAGATGCAGAGCATAGAATGAGAAAGCTTCCCTCACCCAGTATTCTAGTACCGTCCTGGGAACGTGGAAACTCCCCTCCCCCAGTATTCTGGGGGAGGGGTTGGGGGAGAGGGCGTTTAATAGATTCTTATGCTTGTCCCAATTGCTTAAATATGATACTTTCATGCTCATTCAATGATTGTTTGAGATAAAACCTCTTATGTTCGTTTACGCAATATCCTTTATCTTGCACTTGGATCTGCATTTACAAAGCTTTTTTCTACATTATGGCGCTTGGATATATGCCTTGATCGGAGTGATTATTTTTTTGGAATCAGGTTGCATTTTAACACCTTTTTTGCCGGGGGATTCTTTACTGTTTGCCACCGGTAGCTTGATAGCGCTAAGCGCTTTAAACATTCATTGGATGGTGGGGGTAGCCATTCTAGCGGCCATCACTGGGGCCAGTTTAAACTATTCCCTAGGGGCTTGGATAGGCCCTAAAATCTTCTCTAAACCCAAAACACGCTGGTTAAACCCCCAACACTTAACCGAAGCCCATGCTTTTTTTGAACGTTATGGTTGGGGAGCGATCATTGTCACGCGTTTTATACCTATCTTGCGAACTTTTGTTCCTTTTGTGGCGGGGATTGGGCGCATGCCATTTCGCAGCTTTCTAGTGGTTAACACTCTGGCGGCATTGATTTGGGTCGGCGGCATCTTGTATCTGAGTTATGCCTTTGGCCAATTGCCCTGGATTAAGGGGCATTTTTCGGCCATCGTTTTAGGGATTATGCTGGTGTCAATATTGCCTGCAGTGTTTACATTTATCAAAGCGCGTAGAGGGAAAGCCAATGCTGTGGATCAAAGCCTTTCATGTGATTTTTATGGTGACTTGGTTTGCCGGCTTATTTTATCTGCCAAGGCTCTTTGTTTATCATGCCAGTACAGATGATGGCATTAGCATAGCGCGCTTTAAGATCATGGAAAGACGCTTATATTGGGGTATTACTATGCCGGGTGCGGTTTTGACCACCGTCTTTGGTGTCTGGATGATTACACTGGCCTACAGCTATTATATGCACGCCCTCTGGCTACACATTAAATTGGTTCTGGCTTTGGGCTTATGGATCTATCATATTTATCTGGCTTTTTTAGTCAAGGGCTTTGCCGAAGATCGTAATAGGCATAGTCCTAAATTTTATCGAATTTTAAATGAAGTGCCTACTGTGTTTTTGATCAGTATGGTGATTTTGGCGGTGGTTAAACCGTAAATTGCGCCCTCTCCCCCAACCCCTCTCCCGGAGTACCGGGCGAGGGGGCTCAGGAGCTTTCCCCGGACAGTACTGCAGATACCGGGCGAGGGGAGTAAAGTCAAAGCCATATCCCAGAAATTGCTCAAATTGATGGCAGAAATGGGGGGGGCTAGGGCGATTTCAAGCTGGAATTAGGGAAAAATCAAATTAAGGACGATAAAGTATTGACATTAAGCGAAAAGCCTTTTACAATCCGGCCTCATTTTGCAATTCTCTGAGCGCAAAATTCAGCCGATTGGTTGTTTTTATTTGGCTCTTCCTGATGTTTTCAGGCAGGGTTTAAAACACTCAGAGCAGAAGTGTTTCAAAAAAGATCTTAAGATAAGCGTGGAGCTTTAAGAGTTATGGCAAGAATTAGTCAATTAGTACGTGCTTCTTCAAGCACGAAACGTATTAAACGTAGGGTGAAGAGTAAGAACCCAGCGCTCAAGCAATGTCCTCAAAGACGTGGCGTGTGTACGCGGGTCTATACCACTACTCCAAAGAAGCCAAACTCGGCTTTACGTAAGGTTGCTCGGGTTAAATTAACCAGTGGTTATGAAGTCACAGCTTATATTGGTGGTGAAGGGCATAATTTGCAGGAGCATTCCGTGGTCTTGATCCGCGGTGGTCGGGTTAAAGATTTACCCGGTGTGCGTTATCATATTGTGCGCGGTAGTTTAGACACTGCCGGCGTGAAGGGTCGTAAACAAAGTCGTTCAAAATACGGCGAAAAACGACCTAAGGCGAAATAGTTTGAGTATGGCCCACTTTAGTGGGTCATCTTGAAGTGTTCATGAATGTAATGGTTTAAGCAGGTAGGAAGTAGCGCTATGCGAAGAAGAGCAGCAGAGAAAAGGCAGGTTATGCCTGATCCTAAATTTGGTGATGAATTGCTGGCTCGATTCATCAATGTGGTGATGTTGAGCGGTAAGAAATCATTGGCCGAACGCATTGTCTATGATTCTTTGGAAGAATTGAGTAAAAAGCAAAAGGGTGCTGAAGACGGCGAGTCCGGTTCAGGCTCTGGCAGTAATGCTGTGGTGTTATTTGGTCGCGTCTTGGATCAAGTCTGCCCTACGGTAGAAGTTCGCTCCCGTCGTGTGGGTGGGGCAACCTATCAAATCCCTGTGGAAGTGTCTCCACATCGCCGTTTGGCCTTGGGCATGCGTTGGGTGATTCAATCGGCGCGTAAACGTGCTGAGAAAGGAATGACTCGCCGTTTGGCAGCTGAAATGGGCGATGCTTTAGCCGGACGTGGCGAAGCGGTTAAAAAACGTGAAGATGTGCATCGTATGGCTAAAGCCAATCAAGCTTTTGCACATTATCGTTGGAATTAAATTTTATTTTGTAGAGGATCCTCATCGTGGCAAGAACGACTCCCTTAGACCGTGTTAGAAATATAGGTATTATGGCGCATATCGACGCGGGTAAAACCACGACGACAGAGCGTATTTTGTTTTATACCGGTGTTTCTTACAAAATCGGGGAAGTGCATGATGGCGCCGCTGTGATGGATTGGATGGAACAAGAAAGAGAGCGTGGTATTACCATTACCTCTGCTGCCACCACCTGTTATTGGGTGGGGATGGATAAACAATATCCTTTGCATCGCATCAACATCATCGACACCCCAGGACATGTGGATTTCACCATTGAAGTGGAACGTTCCTTGCGTGTGTTGGATGGTGCAGTCGCTGTATTCTGTGCGGTGGGTGGGGTAGAACCTCAATCTGAAACTGTATGGAGACAAGCCAACCGTTATAAAGTGCCTCGTATGGCGTTCATCAATAAGATGGATCGTGCCGGCGCTGATTTCAAACGTGTTGTGGCACAAATTAAAGATCGTTTAGGCGCAAATCCAGTGCCCTTACAGTTCCCGATTGGAGCTGAAGAACATTTTGAAGGCGTGGTCGATTTGTTGCGTATGCAAGCTATTTACTGGGATGAAGAATCCAAAGGTACGAAATACGAGGCTAAAGACATTCCTGCTAACCTCAAAGCCGATTGCGAAGCTTTACGCGAAGCCATGGTCGAAGCGGCTGCTGAAGCCAATGAAGAATTGATGGAAAAATATTTAGAGCAGGGTGATTTAAGCACCGAAGAAATTAAGAAAGGGATCCGCATCCGCACAATCGCCGGCGAAATCGTTCCTGTATTCTGTGGTTCCGCCTTTAAAAATAAAGGCGTGCAAGCGATGTTGGATGGGGTTATCGAATTCATGCCTGCTCCTGATGATGTGGAATCGATTAAAGGTGTTTTGGATGATGCGGCAGAAACCGAAGCCTTGCGTCATTCCAGCGATGAAGAGCCTTTTTCTGCCTTGGCCTTTAAAATTGCCACCGATCCTTTTGTAGGAACGCTGACTTATATTCGTATTTACTCAGGCGTTCTGCTTTCCGGCGATACGGTCTATAACCCCGTGAAAGGCAAAAAAGAACGTGTGGGTCGTCTGCTACAGATGCATTCCAATAATCGTGAAGAAATTAAAGAAGCCAGAGCAGGCGATATTGTCGCTGCTGTGGGCTTAAAGAATGTCACCACGGGTGATACGCTCTGTTCACTTAATGAGGTCATTACTTTAGAGCGTATGGATTTCCCGGAACCGGTGATTTCCGTGGCTGTAGAGCCTAAGACTAAACAAGATCAAGAAAAGATGGGTATTGCGCTGAGTAAATTGGCTCAAGAAGATCCTTCTTTTCGTGTGCGTACCGATGAAGAAACCGGGCAAACCATCATCCAAGGGATGGGGGAATTGCATTTGGAAATCATTGTCGATCGTATGCGCCGTGAATTTAGTGTGGAAGCCAATGTCGGTAAACCTCAAGTGGCTTATCGCGAAACCATTCGCAAATCAGTCGAGCAGGAAGGCAAGTTTATTCGCCAATCCGGTGGCCGTGGTCAATACGGTCATGTCTGGCTACGCTTGGAACCTTTGGAACGTGGCAAAGGCTATGAATTTGTGAACGGTATTGTCGGTGGTGTGGTCCCTCGTGAATATATCCCTGCAGTAGATGCCGGTATTAAGGGTCAAATGGAAAGCGGTGTACTCGGTGGATATCCAGTCGTCGATGTGAAAGTCACTGTTTTTGATGGTTCTTACCATGATGTGGATTCCAGTGAAATGGCCTTTAAATTGGCGGGTGCTAAAGGCTTTAAAGAAGGCGCTTTGAACGCTAGCCCTGTGCTACTAGAGCCCATCATGAAAGTCGAAGTGATTACCCCTGAAGATTATATGGGTGATGTCATGGGTGATTTAAATCGTCGTCGTGGTATTTTGCAAGGCATGGAAGAAACCCCTTCAGGTCGAGCTATTCGTGCCGAAGTGCCTTTGTCTGAAATGTTTGGGTATGCCACAGACGTGCGCTCCATGAGTCAAGGTCGTGCCACTTACACCATGGAATTTTTGAAATACAATGAAACGCCAGCCAATATCGCTGAGCAAATCATTAATCAAACCAAGTAGTTTTGAACAGTTAGAGAGTTATTGAGGATAAAATTATGGCTAAAGAAAAATTTGAACGTACCAAGCCCCATATTAATGTGGGCACAATTGGACATGTGGATCATGGTAAGACCACGCTGACAGCAGCTTTAACCAAGCGCTATGGCGAATTTGTGTCTTATGAAAATATTGATAAAGCACCTGAAGAACGGGCTCGTGGGATCACGATTTCAACTTCTCATGTGGAGTATGAATCCGACAATCGCCATTATGCCCATGTGGACTGCCCAGGACACGCCGATTATGTGAAGAACATGATCACGGGTGCTGCGCAAATGGATGGAGCGATTTTGGTGGTTTCTGCTGCCGATGGCCCTATGCCGCAAACGCGTGAACATATCTTATTGGCTCGTCAGGTGGGCGTACCTTATATTGTCGTGTTTTTGAATAAAGCAGACATGGTGGACGATGCTGAATTATTAGAATTGGTGGAAATGGAAGTACGCGATTTATTAAGCGTGTACAGTTTTCCTGGCGACGATATTCCGATTATCACGGGTTCGGCCTTGAAAGCTTTGAATGATGATAAATCTGAAATGGGCGTTCCAGCGATTGAGAAACTGGTGGCAGCAATGGACAGCTATTTCCCGCAACCTGAGCGTGCGATTGACAAACCCTTCTTATTGCCGATTGAAGATGTATTTTCAATCTCTGGGCGAGGAACAGTGGTAACAGGTCGTATCGAGCGCGGCGTAGTGAAAGTCGGTGAAGAAGTTGAGATTGTGGGCTTAAAAGACACAGTCAAATCGATTTGCACAGGTGTTGAAATGTTCCGTAAGCTTTTAGACGAAGGTCGAGCCGGGGACAATGTGGGCGTATTATTACGCGGCACCAAGCGAGAAGATGTGGAACGAGGGCAAGTCTTGGCCAAACCAGGTTCTATCAAGCCGCATACTAAATTCGAGGCAGAAGTTTATATTCTGACCAAAGAGGAAGGGGGTCGTCATACTCCGTTTTTCAAAGGGTACAAACCGCAATTTTACTTTCGTACCACAGACGTAACCGGGGAAGTGGAATTACCGGAAGGCGTAGAAATGGTGATGCCTGGAGATAACATCAAGTTCGTAGTGAGCCTGATAGCGCCGATTGCGATGGATGAAGGCTTGCGCTTCGCTGTTCGTGAAGGTGGTCGTACGGTAGGTGCTGGTGTGGTCAGTAAAGTGATCGCTTA
>VFKP01000053.1 GCA_009885495.1 Gammaproteobacteria bacterium
CCACTCAGCCACCTCTCCAAATACTAGTCTAATAGCATACTCTAAACCCTAGCAAAGAGTCAAGGTGAAAAACCTAAAGAGAAAGAATTCAACTCCAAAAAAGCTCTTATTTAGAAGAACTTAGCGGTGCCTACCTTTTTTAGCCTTCTCTGCAGTATCCTGCGATTCAGAGGAGAAACTTCAGCCTCAACGAGCCCAGTATTCTAGGGAGGGATTGAGGGAGAGGGCCAACTCATCCTAGACGATAACCCAGAAAATGTCCTATACTGGATGCCATGACAGCGATTAACCTTATACGATTTATTCACCTGCTATTGGCTGTAAGCTTTTTAGGTTTGCAGATAGCCAGCTATTATTATCTAGCCACAAGCCGGCGCAGTGCTTCCCTGCCCTTAGTTCAATACACTCTAGGCTTAACCCTATGGCTAGATGGGATCCTTATTTTGCCTGTATTAAGCCTCTATTTCAGCTGTGCTTATTTGGTGTTTCACACACCCGGCCTTTCATTTGCCAGCGATTGGATCCGTGCGGCTTGTATCTTACTCAGCCTGGTGATCTTTTGTTTCTGTGCTAATATGCTGATCAAGCATAAAAATTTAAAATACAGCAAACAAACCTTAACTTTCAAATTTAAGTATTCTAAAATCATGGATCTCAACTCTATTGTGATCATTTTCTGTTTGTGTGTCATTATTCATGATGCGGTGACACGCTCCACTTTTCTACGGGGGTTGACATGAGTCGAATATTAGTCACTGGCGGTTCTGGCTTTATTGCTCGACAGATTATGGCTGAGCTATTAGCTCAAGGTCATGAATTGAGCGCAACGGAACGTGACTCTGCCCTGTTAAACCGAGCATTTCCCAGCGTAAAAGTGATCAACAGCAATTTTCTCAAAGACAGTGATCCTAAACTTTGGCTTGAAAGATTAAAAAATATTGATATTGTGATCAATTGCGTGGGGGTATTGCAACATTGTGCCCCTGCAGAAACTTGGCAAATTCATTATTTGACTCCCAAAGCATTGTTCGATGCTTGTCTACACTCTAAAGTCCATAAAATCATTCAAATTTCGGCTTTGGGCGTTGATAAACAAAATTCAACTTATTGCCTTAGCAAATTGGCGGCTGAAGATTATCTAGCGCAACTGAACATAGATTCCACTATTATTCGTCCTTCTTTCGTCTTTGGTTCAGGCTCTTATGGCGGCAGTTCTTTGTTTCGCGGTTTAGCCAGCCTACCTTTTATTATTCCTTTGCCCGGGAAAGCTGAGCAAAAATTACAACCCATTCATATTGAAGATCTGGCTAAAATAGTGCTCGCTTCTTTGGACACACCGGGGAAAATCAAAATAGCCGCCGTCGGCAAAGATCAAATCAGTTTAAAAACCCTGCTCAATTTAATGCGTGAATGGCTGGGCTTTAAGCAAGCTCTCAATGTCAACATCCCCATGCCTTTGATTAAACTCAGTGCTTTGTTCGGCAATTATTTTAGAAAGACGCCTATTAACAGCACCAGTGTTGAGATGATGCAAATTGATAATGTGGCCAGCGAAGAAGATTTAAAAAATTTGCAAACGTATATTCCTTTTCAGACCCGGGGCTTTGAAGAAGCGCTGTTCAGTCAGCCCAGTCAAGTCCAAGATCGCTGGCATGCCAGACTTTATTTTTTAAGGCCTTTGGCACGTTATGGCATTGCTTTTCTCTGGCTTTGGACCGCTGCAGTGAGCTTGTTTTTTTACCCTCAGCACAACAGCTATGACTTACTGGCACAAATGGGCATTACCACAGCTTGGCAGCCTTGGTTGTTATACTCTGGTGCTATTTTAGATGGTCTATTGGGATTAAGCTTATTAGCCCATTATCGCTTAAAAATAACGGCCAATGTACAAATTGCCTTAACCTTGATTTACACTGTTTTGATCAGCCTATGGCTACCCCAGTTTTGGCTTGATCCTTTCGCGCCGATTGCCAAAAATATTCCTTTGATTATTTTAACTTTAGTGGTTATCGCATTAGATTCCGAACGATGAGTTTATATCAAGCCCTAAAAATACTGCACATCATCAGTGCCTCAGTTTTGTTCGGTACAGGCATGGGTACGGCCTTGTATATGCTGTATGCCAATATCCTTAAAGATATTTCTCTGATCACGCTGGCCACACGGCGCGTAGTCCGTGCCGATGGCCTATTTACAGGAATTTCAGGCGTAGTACAACCTATCAGCGGTTTAGCCATGCTGTATTTAAAAAAGTATTCTTGGCATAACCCGTGGGCGATCCGGGTATTGATCGCTTATGCCATTGCCGGGATCTGCTGGTTGATTGTGGTTTACTTACAAATACGTTGTCGCAATTTAGCAGAGATCGCCTTAGCAGAGAATAAGGCCTTGCCGCGATTGTATTACCGCTATTTTTACGCATGGATTATCTTAGGCATCCCCGCTTTCAGCGCATTGCTTTTGATATTTTATTGGATGGCCAATAATCCGTTTTATGGGTGAGCAAAAGACGCGATTTCTCGCGTCTCTACTGCGAAAATCCACACTCTACTTTTTTTCATCCTCTTCTGCCAAAGAGCGAATGACCGCCGGGCGAGCTTGCATATCTTTCATAAAGCGTTGCAGATGTGGCCATTGATCGATAGAACAAGGCGTAACACCCAACCAGCGTGAGACCACAAACAAATAAGCATCAGGACCAGTAAAATCATCACCCATTAAAAATTTGTGCGTCGCCAAATGCTCATTCACCAGTTTAAACTTATTCCTTAAAATGGTTGCAAAAATGCCTGTTTTGGCTTCTTCAGGAACATTATGCGCGAAAAAAGGAACAAAAGATTTATGCAAGTCGGTCGTAATATAACTTAACCATTCTAAAGTTTGATACCGTTGGAAAGTTGGCGGAGCAGGAATGAGTGTAGCCGCAGGATAATGCTCAGATAAATAAATTTGTATGGCCACATTTTCAGTTAATGTTTCACCGCTGTCTAAAATCAGTACGGGCACACTCAGTTTAGGGTTGATGGATTTAAACTCAACACCCTTATCGGTCATCTTCGTTTTATAGTCGACCCTTTCATATTCACAAGACAATCCCATTTCATTGATTAAAATTCGTATACTCAAAGAACAAGCGTCTTTCATAAAATACAGTTTCATGTTTTTTTCCTTAAAATTCGGGGTTAATATTGTTTCAGGCAAAATGAGCATACCTAAAACCTTTCCCTTTATCAAGCAGATTGTCCTTATCAGAAACACATGCTAGGATGAAGATCTGAGCTTGTCTTTAAACCCTGGAGAACTGCAATGATCACCCAACACATCAATGGCGAACGTTCGAGAAGTAAAAGCACTGAAACAGGGCCGGTGTATAATCCAGCCACTGGCGAAATTCAGCAAACCGTGCCTTTTGCCAGCTCTGAAGAAATCGAAAGGGCCATCAATGCTGCTGAACAAGCTTTTGAATCATGGTCTAGCACATCGATCCCTCATCGCGCTAAACTGATGTTTAACTTTAAACAGTTACTAGAAAAAAATCTCGATGCTTTAGCCCGCTTAATTACCGCAGAGCATGGCAAAACATTGGAAGACGCCAAAGCTTCGATCCGTCGTGGCTTAGAAGTGGTGGAGCTCGCCTGTGGCGCGCCTAATTTATTAAAATCTCAATATTCTCGCAGTGTCGCTTCGGGAGTTGATTGCTATAGTATTCGACAAGGATTGGGGATTTGTGTTGGCATTACTCCTTTTAATTTTCCCGCGATGATCCCTTTATGGATGTATCCCCTGGCCTTAATTGCGGGCAATGCGTTTATTCACAAACCTTCCGAAAAAGATCCCAGTGCGTCCTTACTGCTAGCGGATTTATTGTATGAAGCAGGCGCTCCTCCTGGATTATTGAATGTATTGCAAGGCGATAAAACGGTCGTCGATGCCTTAATCACTCATCCTAAGGTTAAAGCCGTGAGTTTTGTGGGATCCACGGCGGTTGCCGAACACATTTATCAAACGGCCTGTGCTCAAGGTAAACGCGTACAAGCGTTTGGAGGCGCTAAAAATCATTGCTTAATCATGCCCGATGCTGATTTAAACGATGCCGCAGCAGCGATTTTGGCCGCCGCTTATGGTTCAACAGGGCAACGCTGCATGGCTATTTCTGTGGTCATCACCATTGGAGATGCAATCGCAGAGGCTTTAATTACACAATTAAAACCCGCTATTGAAAATTTATACATAGGTTCTGGGGAAAACCCCAAAACCCTGTTAGGACCTTTAAATACCCCAGAATTATTGGCCAAAGTCAAATATTATTTAGCCCTCGGTGAACAAGAAGGTGCAAAGCTTATTGTGGATGGCCGCAAAGCTAAGATCCCTGAACAAGGATTTTTTATTGGCGCTAGTCTGTTTGATGCCGTGACGCCCAAGATGCGCATTTATCAAGAAGAAATTTTTGGCCCCGTGCTGTGTATCCTGCGCGCCCCTGATTATGAAACTGCTTTATCTTGGGTAAGCCAACATCCTTATGGCAATGGCACGGCTATTTTTACTCGCAATGGCGAAATCGCCCATGATTTTGCCGAGCGCGTGCAAGTGGGCATGGTGGGCATTAATATCCCTATTCCTGTGCCTGTGGCCTATCATAGCTTTGGGGGTTGGAAACGCTCGATGTTCGGTGATTTAGATATGTATGGTGCGGAAGGTCTGCAATTTTATTCGCGCTTAAAAACAGTGAGTAGTCGTTGGCCTAAACACACACAAGGCCATAGTTTTAATTTGCCGACGAATCTTTAGTTTAAGCCCTCTCCCCCAACCCCTCTCCCGGAGTACCGGGCGAGGGGAGTTTGGAGTTACTCTGATAGTTAAAAAGGATATTTCCCCCCACTCATCAAACCTTTTCAGATCCTTATTTTTTCTTAGGAATATACAAATCCGTCACGGTGCCTTCAAAAATTTCAGCGGCCATGGCCACGCTTTCTGATAAGGTGGGATGAGGATGAATGGTTAAAGCAATGTCTTCGACATCGGCGCCCATTTCTATGGCTAAGCATATCTCGGCGATCAATTCACCTGCATTCGGCCCCACAATGCCAGCGCCAATCACGCGTTGTGTTTTTTCATCCACGATGAGCTTGGTCAAGCCTTCATCGCGTCCCATGCTCAAGGCTCGTCCAGAAGCCATCCAAGGGAATATTGCCGCTCTGGCAGCAATCCCTTGCGCTTTGGCTTCTTGTTCATTCAAACCCACCCAAGCTACTTCGGGATCGGTGTAAGCCACTGAAGGAATACAGGCCGGTGTGAAATAATGTTTAAGTCCCGAGATCACTTCTGCTGCCACGCGCGCTTCCGCCACCGCCTTATGCGCTAACATGGGTTGACCTACGATATCGCCGATGGCGTAAATATGGGGAACATTGGTTTGCATTTGCGTATTGACTTCAATGAAACCGCGATCATTTAACTGAATATTTGTTTTTTCTAAATCTAAACGATCGCTATTAGGACGTCTTCCTACAGCGGATAAGATTTGATCGAAGCGTTGTGGTTTATCCGGTGCATTTTCCCCTTCAAAACTCACCCATAAACCATCTTTTTTGGCTTCTACGGCACTGACTTTGGTTTTTAACATAATTTTTTCATATTGCTTGGACACAAATTTATGAAAAGGTTTCACCAAATCTTTGTCCGCTCCCGGCATTAAACCATCCATAAATTCTACGATGGTTATACGACAACCTAAAGCTCGATACACGGTTGCCATTTCTAAACCGATGATGCCACCGCCAATGACCAGCATTTCGCCATCGACCTTAGCCAAATCCAATGCACCGGTAGAATCAATGATGCGTGGATCTTCAGGTAAAAAAGGTAATTTAACGGGACGCGAACCTGCTGCAATAATGAGTTTATCAAAGCCAATGGTTTGCAGACCTTCTGCAGTTTCAACGCTTAATTCAGTATTTGATTGGAAACGAGCATAGCCTTGTAAAATCGTAACGCCACGTTGTTTGGCCAGAGCTTTTAAGCCACCCGTTAAACGCCCTACCACTTTATCTTTCCATTGTTTTAAAGTCGCGATATTAATCTTCGGTGCACCAAATTCAATACCGCAATCTTTGGCTTCATGGGCTTCATCGATCACTTTAGCGCTGTGTAATAAGGCTTTAGAAGGAATACAGCCCACATTCAAACACACGCCGCCAATGGCGGAATATTTTTCAATCAAGAGAACTTTTAAACCTAAATCGGCCGCTCTAAACGCTGCGGTATAACCGCCAGGGCCGCTGCCAATAACCACCAATTGAAAATGCTGTGCTTGACTCATTGTAGACTCCCAAAAAATTGCTTAATTTAATACTGACTTCAGAAAATTCTCAACCCTCTCCCCCAACCCCTCTCCCGGGGTACCGGGCGAGGGGAGCTCACGCTCTTTCCTCGGACAGTACTACGCAGTACCGGGCGAGGAGGGATCATTTATTTCTATAAAACCAAACGTCGAATATCTTCCAAATATTCCACCAATTGACGGCAAAAACGCGCGCCCTCTGCACCATCGATCACGCGATGATCATAAGACAAAGACAAAGGTAAAACTAAACGCGGCACAAAACTGCCATCCACATACACGGGTTTATAACTGGATTTAGACACGCCTAAGATAGCCACATCCGGCGCATTAATGATAGGCGTAAACGCGGTGCCACCAATGCCGCCTAAACTGGAAATGCTAAAGGAACTACCCTGCATATCTTGAGGCTTTAAAGTTTTATTGCGCGCACGCTCACTTAAATCGGCCAATTCAGCGGCCAATTGAAACACTGATTTTTGATCGACATTGCGCACCACCGGCACCACTAAGCCATTGGGAGTATCCACCGCCACACCCAAATGAATGTATTTCTTCAAAATCAGTGATTCACCGCTAGGGTCCAAGGAAGCGTTAAAATTGGGCATGCGTTTTAAACTGGCCGCCACCGCTTTCATAATAAACACCAAAGGCGTTAAGCGCAGGCCTTTCTTTTCTGCTTTCTGCTTTTCGCTTTGACGAAATTCTTCCAAATCACTGATGTCGGCTTCATCAAATTGTGTGACATGAGGAATGCTGACCCAATTGCGATGTAAATTGGCACCCGATAATTTTTTAATCCGCGATAAAGCACTCACTTCAATTTCGCCAAATTGGCTAAAATCAATCACCGGTGCTGCCATCACATTAAAGCCCGCACCACCTGCTTGCATGCCATTTTTCACATAAGCTTTAACATCTTCTTTTGAAATGCGGCCTTTGGGACCTGTGGCTTTAATTTGACTGAGATCTAAATCTAATTCTCGCGCCAAACGTCTCACGGCCGGACTGGCGTGTAATAATTCTGCCTCGGTTTCTTTTTCCTCATTCACTGGCGTAGAAGAAACCGTTTTGGGTTCTGGCGCTTTAGCCGTGGCAACGGCTGCTGCAGCCTTAGGCGCTTCAACGGCAATCGCTGCTTCTGTGGCTAGCAATAAAATTAAATGTCCTTCTGCGATCTTATCGCCGACTTTGACTTTAATTTCTTTGACTGTTCCAGCATAAGGTGTTGGCACATCCATACTGGCTTTATCCGATTCTAAAGTAATGATGGGATCTTCCACCGCTAAAACATCACCGACTTTGACCAGCACATCGATCACATCAACCGCTGTGCTCTGTCCAATATCGGGAACTTTAATTTCAACTATTTGAGACATGTATTAACCTCTTTCTAGACACTATGGACGTATTCTTCACTCTGTTTTCCACTGCCTCTTCCAATATTGGAAGAGAGACGTTTTTAATAGGGCTCCTGACACATTGAACCCTAAACCAGAGCTCAGAGTCGCTTATCCTCAGGGCAAACCGTTTGCGGCATGGATGCCGTAACCGAGCCAGTGCATTCACGGCGTATTTGACCGAGGGTGAGCGACTCTGGGCTCGTTTAAGCTGGATTTTTTCCCAGCTTCTTTCTATCAAGGATTATAATTTATAAATCAAAAGGATTGCCCTGCTCAGGATTAATCCCCCAATCTTTCATGGCTTTTTTTAATGTTTGCAAATCAACCGCTTTTTCATCGTACAAAGCTTTCATACTGGCATACGCAATGGCTTTGGCATCCACTTCAAAGAAATCACGTAAGGCCGCGCGCGTATCGCTGCGTCCAAAACCATCGGTTCCTAAAACCGTATACGTTTTATGGCCTAGATAAGCGCGGATCGGCTCGGCATAGGCACGCACATAATCCGTGGCGGCAATAATAGGCCCTCGCGTATTTTCCAAACACTGGCTGACATAGGCTTTTTTGGGCTTGGCTTCAGGATGTAAACGATTCTCTCGTTCCAAAGCCCAAGCTTCACGATACAATTCATTAAAACTGGTGGCGCTCCAAACATCGGCCTCTACCTCATAAGCCTGTAATAAGGCTTTAGCCGCGATCACTTCACGCAAAATAGTACCGGACCCCAGTAATTGCACTTTAGGTTTTTGGCTGTCTTTCGTCGATGAAAAACAATATAAGCCGCGCAAGATCCCTTCACGACTACCTTCAGGCATAGCAGGATGCGTGTAGTTTTCATTCATCACGGTAATATAATAATAGATGTCTTCGCCCACTTCATACATACGGCGTAAGCCTTCTTCGATGATCACCGCCAATTCATAATGAAAGGTTGGATCATAGCTGACACAACGCGGCACTAAGCCCGCCATGACATGGCTGTGTCCATCTTGATGCTGTAAACCTTCGCCTGAGAGCGTAGTGCGTCCTGCGGTGGCACCAATTAAAAATCCACGCGCTCTTTGATCGGCCGCTGCCCAAGCCAAATCGGCAATGCGTTGAAAACCAAACATTGAATAATAAATATAGAAAGGAATCATCGGCAATTGATTGGTGTTATAAGAAGTAGCGGCAGCCAACCAGGAAGAAAAAGCACCGGCTTCGGTGATCCCTTCTTCTAAAAATTGCCCTTTGATATCTTCTTTATAATACATCAATTCGCCCGCATCGACGGGTTTATACTGTTGACCGTCGACAGAATAAATACCCAATTGACGGAATAAACCTTCCATACCAAAAGTGCGTGATTCATCAGGCACAATCGGCACGATGCGATCTTTAATCCCTTTGTCTTTGAGTAAAGTCCCAAAGATCCGTACAAAAGCCATGGTCGTTGAATATTCTCGTTCCCCACTGCCCTGCCAATGCGGCTGCCATTCGGCCACAGGAGGTACCGGTAAGGGGTTATGAACTGAAACACGCTTGGGGAAATCGCCGCCCAAGGTTTTGCGTTTTTCCTGTAAATATTTCCATTCGGCTGAATCTTTTTTAAAGGAAAGATAAGGGATCTCTTCCAATTCTTTATCGTTTAAGGGGATATTAAAACGATCGCGCATCTGTTTTAAATCTTCTAGAGCCAATTTTTTCTGATTGTGCGCAGTATTTTGCGCCTGCCCTACAGGGCCTAAACCATAGCCCTTAATACTTTTGGCTAAGATGACTGTCGGCCGACCATTGCTAAAGTTAACTGCACGTTGATAGGCTGCGTAGACTTTTTGTCGGTCCAGGCCGCCATAATGCATTTCAAATAAAGTTTCATCGGAAATAGAGGACAACATCGCTTCTAATCGCGGATCGCCATTGCACAGAACTTGCCGTGCCACAGCACCGTCTTTGGCTTTAAACAATTGATATTCGCCATCCAGCATTTGCATCAAACGATTTTGAAGAACATGATCATGATCTTGAGCTAACAATTCATCCCATTCACTGCCCCAAATCACTTTAATGACATTAAAACCCACACCGCGGAAATGACTTTCCAATTCTTGAATAATTTTACCATTACCACGCACGGGGCCATCTAAACGCTGTAAATTACAGTTGATCACAAAAATTAAATTATCCAATTTTTCTTTTTGCGCAATGTGCAAAGCCCCTACCGATTCGGGCTCATCCATTTCGCCATCGCCACAAAATATCCAGACTTTACGTCCTTGTGTATCCTGCAGACCTCGATGATGAAGATATTTTAAAAATCGTGCTTGATAAATCGCTTGTATCGACCCTAAGCCCATAGAGACTGTGGGGAATTGCCAAAAATCAGGCATCAGCCAAGGATGAGGATAGGATGAAACGCCTTTACCGCCAATTTCCTGACGATAAGCGTCTAAATTTTCTTTGGACAAACGTCCCATTAAATAAGCAAAAGAATAAATCCCTGGTGAAGAGTGGCCTTGCACATAAATACAATCCCCATGAGAAGGATCATCCACACTTTTAAAAAAATGCAGCATGCCCACTTCATATAAAATCGCAGCAGAGGCAAAAGTGGATAAATGCCCTTGCACTTCAGGCGCTGAGCGCGAAGCTCGAACCACCATGGCCATAGCATTCCAACGCAGAAAAGCATCAATGCGCTCCTCGATGTCCACTGAACCGGGATAAGCCAGTTGATCGGCCAACGCTAAACTATTGATATAATCCGTCGTGGTAAAAGGTGCATCTAAACCCAGACGCCGGGCTTTATCCAGCAAGCGTGTTAAAATAAATTGGGCACGTTCAGCGCCTTCTTCACGTAAGAGCGAGCTTAAAGCATCGGCCCATTCTCGAGTTTCTAGGACATCAACATCAATCAATTCTGTACTCATTACCTTCTTTTTACCTTAGTTGTGTGGGGGAGTGCCATAAAGCAACCAAAACCATCAAAGCAAATATCGCAAGGACAATCGCTAAAACACGTTGAAATAAAGAGCTCAATGCTTGAACATCCGCTTTTCCAGGTTCTAAAGCTTCTTGAACACAAGCATTCAAATAAACTTGATTCTCTTTGGGATGGACCAAGATTTGGGTCCACCAAATTTTAAAAGTTTGTTCAAAACGCCCTGCCAAAGCAATACATAAACCTAAAAGCCGCACGGGCAACCAATCTAAAAGGTTAATCCAGCATTGTGCGGGCCCTTGGAGGCCTTCGATAGGCAGATCCACCGTTTGAGAACGCTCAGCTAAGATCCGTGAAAATCGATACAGTACAGCACCGACAGCACCCAAAAGCACAAACCAAAATAAAACAGCAAAAATCTGTGTCTGTGCCTGCCATAAAACATTGTCCTGTTTTGCCGGTGTTATGGCGCCTTGCTGACGAGCGGCGTCTTCAATGCTTGCGCTCTGACTGGGCCCAGAAAACAAAGGCATATTGGAAATCGTCCCTAAACTGTAAAACAAAGCCAGCGCCCCTAATAGGAATTCAGGTATAGGCCAAGCACAATAAGCAAAAATCCATTGTAACAATCCGATGACAATAATGGCCGGTACCAAGGCTGTCAGCAAGCCAAAAGTATGCTTGCCAAAAGGGGTGCTTCCCAGATACTGCTGATGGTATTTAAAATAACCTTTTAACCAGCCATAATTGCGCACCCATTGTCCCAATGGGGTAAATCGGTCAATCCCTAGACAGAGCAAAATAATGATGAGTTTCATTTCAGGTTTCCTAGTTTAATTAAACCCGCTCTCTTTCAGAGCGCCCAAAAAGTAAGCCCAGTCAAAGAAAGGCCCGGGATCGTCTTTGCGCCCAACAGCCACCTGACTATGCCCCACAATTCTATCGCAATTTAGCTTGGGAAAACATCCCCCTAGCAGGAGAGTTAAGGTTTTCAGAGTTTGATATTGTTCAAATGTAAAGCTTTCATCCACCGTCCCTTGCAATTCGATGCCCAAAGAATAATCATTACAATTGTCCCGACCTTGAAAATTGGACAATCCAGCATGCCAGGCCCGATCATAAACCGAGACAAATTGCTGTAATTGCCCTGTTCTATCGATCATAAAATGCGCAGACACCTTGAGATCTCGAATCGTCTCAAAATAAGGATCCTTTTCAATAGGCAATTGATTGCAAAAAAAATCAGCAATATAAGTATTATCGTATCGACCTGGAGGTAAGCTAATACAATGGATGATCAATAAATCAACTTCCACATCTGAAGGCCTAGCATTATGATTGGGTGAAGCGATGCTCATCGCCTCATTAATCCAACCCGTAGGATTATTCAGTGTATACATCGACTAATCCCGCCTTAAACGCGCCGAAAAAGCCAAGGGAGAAGGATATTTCAACACCACCCAATAAGAAGCCACCAAGAAGGTTAAAATCGTAGTGCCTTGGATCAAATTAGACGCTTGATGTGAAATAAAGCGAGAACTCCCCGCCAAATAAGCCAGCAATAAAGAAAACTCACTGTTTTGAGCCAAGCGCACCCCTATTTCCCAAGCGGTCGCTGAAGATTCTCCAACCCTTTTTAAAAGTACCGCAAAGACCAGCGGTTTCATACACATCATTAAAATAGCTAAGATCAGCGCCGGCCAAAATAAAGGCAACCCATATTGCCAATTAAAACCTGCCCCAATGGAAAAGAAAAACATCACTAAGAAAAAATCGCGCAAGGGTTTTAAACTTTCGGCTACATATAAAGCAATGGGACTGGCGGCAATGACAATGCCAGCAATAAAAGCGCCAATTTCATAGGATAAATGTAGATAATGGGCAATTTGCGCAAACCCCAAGCACCAGCCCAACATCAAGAGAAAAATATATTCGCGCACATAGTCAAACCGCGTCAATAATACCCGCAATACATAACGCTCTCCCCAATAACCCATTAAGCACAAGGCCGGAAAGGCAATCAAAGCTTTTAAAATTAAAATGCCTGATAATTGTCCTTCACTGGCGCTTTGCAAAATCAGCATGCTCACAATGGCGATAATATCCTGCAAGAGTAAAAGCCCTACCATCATTTCACCGGTGTGTTGATGATGTAAAACGGTGGTCGGCAATAGTTTTAAACCGATGATGGTACTGGAAAACATCATGGCAGCACCAATCACCATGGACTCTATCCAAGTAAATCCCATAAAACGCGCAAATAGATAGCCTACGCCCGCAAAAATAAATGAACTCACCAGCGCAACAACAGCCATACGCCTAAAAGTTTTAACGAAATCTTCCAAAGATAAATTCATGCCCAGTAAAAAAAGCAAGAACACAATCCCCACTTCCCCGGTTTCTTTGATTAAAGCCGGGTCTGACATCAGCCCTAATCCCCGAGGCCCCAATAAAGCACCCAAGCCAATATAAACGACCAATAAAGATTGACGTGAATAGAGGGCCAGAGTCGACATCATCGCCGCTCCAGAAAAGATTAAAAAGATTGAGAAAATGACTAAATTACTGTCCATAGACGCTGTCTCCAGGAATACTGAGCTGTTTTTATAACATAAGATGCATAGGTCTTTCAAATTTCGGAGCAAATGAGGCTTGTACTCTGCAGTACTGTCCGGGAAAAGCTCCTGAGCTCCCCTCCCCCAGTATTCTGGGGGAGGGGTTGGGGGAGCAGGGGAATTCCTAAAGATAAAG
>VFKP01000084.1 GCA_009885495.1 Gammaproteobacteria bacterium
GGTGTATTCTTTTCATGCCCCATAGTTTGATCCCATTGGGTTAAAAAAGCAAGCTTTTTCAAAGATCTTGGGTATATACGCCTCGCATCTTCAGATGCGAGATCCGTCATTGCGAACACAGTGAAGCAATCCAGTGAACAGCTCACGATCCCGCAGTCAATTCTCTGCCAGGCTTGGCTCGCAATGACGGAAAATTATTTCTCGGCCACACCCGTTTCAATGGCGGCTTTTTTAACCGCTTCGGCTACAGCAGGCACGACACGGGCATCAAAGACACTGGGGATAATATAATCAGGATTTAAATTTTCCGGTTCAATCACTTGGGCAATGGCATAGGCAGCGGCCAGTTTCATCGCTTCATTGATATCGCGTGCGCGCACATCTAAAGCCCCTCTAAAGATACCAGGAAAAGCCAAAACATTATTAATTTGATTGGGATAATCACTGCGACCTGTGGCCATAATCGCCACACAATCGCGCACCAATTCCGGCATAATCTCAGGCACTGGGTTCGCCATCGCAAACACGATGGGATCTTTGGCCATGCTGCGAACATTTTCAACTGTTAATAACCCGGGAGCCGATAAACCCACAAACACATCGGCATTTCGTATCACTTCGGCTAAACTGCCGGTTTCATTATGTGGATTGGTCATCGATAAATATTCTTGTTTAACCGCATCGAGATCTTGTCGTAGAGTAGAAATAGCCCCTTTACGATCGCAGCCGATCACATTTTTAACGCCTAAATTTAACAACATTTTGGTACACGCCACTCCGGCTGCGCCCACACCACTGACCACAACTTTCAAATCCTTCATCGGTTTTTTCACGATTTTAAGCGCATTAATAAGTCCTGCACTAAACACAATGGCTGTGCCATGTTGATCATCATGAAAAACAGGAATATCCAATTCTGCTTTCAAACGCCTTTCAATTTCAAAACAACGCGGGGATGAAATGTCTTCTAAATTAATACCCCCAAAAACCGGAGCAATCCGTTTAACCGTAGCAATGATTTCTTCAGTGTCTTTAGTGTCTAAACAAATCGGAAAAGCATCGACATCGGCAAAATCTTTAAATAACATTGCTTTACCTTCCATCACCGGCAAAGCTCCTAAAGGACCAATATCACCTAAACCCAAGACGGCCGTTCCATCGGTAACCACAGCCACCATATTGCGTTTGATCGTTAAATTATAGGCCCGCTTGGGATCGGCGTGGATAGCCATACACACACGTGCAACGCCCGGAGTATAGGCCATCGATAAATCATCGCGATGTTTGATCGGCACTTTACTTTTAATGCAAATTTTACCGCCTAAATGCATGAGAAAAGTTCTATCAGAATGATGGACAACTTCAACTTCTGGAATTTTTCCAAGACTGATAACGATACTATCCATATGCTCAACATCTTGTGCGTACAAAGTCAAATCACGAATGATTTTCCCTTCTTCAAAACGGATAATATCCATAGCCCCTAACGCAGCGTTGCAAGCGGCAATCACCGACATCACTTCTGAAAGTAAAGCTGTGTCGTGTTTTAATTTCAGGCGAACAATGAAAGAATTACTGGCATTAAAATTCATGATAATTTCCTAATATAAGTTATAACTACTCAATCTGCGCTTTGTCATGTCCTCCTTTAGGGAAGGCACTAATATACGTTACTTATTTCTATAGCCAATTGTTCAAGTATCTGGCCATTATTTTGTTTTTCAAAATCACAATAAGTCAAATGACCCAATTTTCGTCCCGCACGTGGTGTTTTTTCATAATCGTGGTAATAAACATCGGGATAAGACAAAATCGTTTTGATCGCAGGCATTCGACCAATACAGTTAAAGAGCACGGTATCGGCAATTGCCGCCGTCGAGCCTAAGGGATACCCTAATAAAGCGCGTAAATGATTGGAAAATTGGCTGGTTTTGGCCCCTTCTATCGTCCAATGAAATGAATTATGCACTCTGGGCGCCATTTCATTGATCCATAAATTTCCTGCTTTAACAAAAAATTCAAGGGTAAGCACACCCACATAATCCAAATGAGTTAAAATGCGTTCAGCCATCTCTTGCGCTTTTTGCTCTAACCGCTCACCTTCTCGCCAAGGCGCTTCAGACCGTACTAAAATACCGTCTTCATGCCAATTTCGGGTTAAAGAATAATGGGCTATCGCACCATCTTGTCCCCGCACACTGCATAAAGAACATTCGGCCTCAAAAGAAAGCCAAGATTCTAAAATGTATTCTTGATCCCAAAGAATATTAAGCTTCGTTCGATCGCTTTGCTCTTGCAAACGATATTGCCCTTTACCATCATAACCTTGGGTGGTTGTTTTTAAAATGCAGGGGTAGCCTAATTCTGTGATCGCTTGCTCTAAACTGTGATCATTATTCACCCTAACAAAGTCGACTGTTGGCAAACCCAATTGTCGCAAAAATGTTTTTTCCAATTTTCGATTTTGCATCAATTCTAAAGCACGCCGCGAAGGAAATAAGGGTTTGGCGCTTTGATGAAGCAAATCGATGCGATCCAAAGCAATATTTTCAGTTTCATAGGTAATCAAATCGCAGGTGACTGCCCAGTTTAAAAGATCACTGTCTGTTTGGCCTCGCACCACCTCGCTCACTGCCGCCGCCGAAGTTGCAGCATCTGTATCATAACAAATGGTTTTTAAACCCAATTCATGCCCTGCCAAAGCCAACATTCGCGCCAATTGACCGGCCCCTAAAATTCCTAAGGTTTTTTTCATGCTGGCCCCAAACGCGGATCGGGATGATCTAAAACGGCTTGTGTTTGTTGTCTTCGAAAATCATCTAAGGCTTTTTGGAGCTTAAGATCATTTAAACTTAGAACAGCCGCGGCAAACAAAGCGGCATTTACAGCACCGGCGCGACCTAGGGCAAAAGTAGCTACCGGTACTCCGGCGGGCATTTGCACTATTGACATTAAAGCATCCATACCTTGTAAAACAGTACTGGGAATGGGAACGCCTAAAATAGGCAAGGCTGTTTTCGCAGCCAACATCCCGGGTAAATGGGCCGCGCCCCCTGCTCCAGCAATAATCATGTTTAGGCCACGGGCAGAAGCCGTTTCAGCGTATTCAAACAGTTGATCGGGCGTACGATGTGCAGACACAATTTTAACTTCATAAGCTAAAGCCAATGAGTCCAAAGTATTGGCCGCATGCTGCAGAACATCCCAATCGGAACGCGAGCCCATCACCAAACCTATCAGAGGTTTAAGATCAGAGCTCATCATCAAATTCAACTTTTTCAAGGATCACATCTTGCACCGGCACATCTTGATGGCCTTGGCGAGAATGAGTGGATAATTGCTCAATTTTATCAATGATGTCCATGCCGGAACTGACTTCCCCAAACACGCAATATCCCCAACCCTCAGGAGTGGGTGCTTTGAAATCCAAAAAGCCATTATCCGCGGCATTGATAAAAAATTGTGCTGTGGCAGAATGTGGATCCGAAGTTCTAGCCATGGCCAAAGTGCCTCGTTTATTCTTAGCGCCTTTATTGGCTTCATTTTCGACCGGGGCTTGTGTCTTTTTTTGCATAAAATGACCGTCAAAACCACCGCCTTGGATCATAAAACGAGGAATCACTCGATGAAAAAGAGTGCCATCGTAAAAACCTGATTTGGCATAACTTAAAAAATTAGCCACTGTTAGGGGTGTTTTATCTTCATGTAAACGGATCTGAATATCCCCGTAATTTGTCTTTAAAGTGATCATTTTTTCTCCTATTATTGAGCCTCGACCTGTTCTGGATGCTAACACATGAGAAGGATTTTGGCAAAAACTTTATAAGCAAGCAAAGTCATGATCTTGCGTAGTACTGTCCGGGGAAAGTAGAAACTCCCCTCGCCCAGTACCCCGGGAGAGGGGTTGGGGGAGAGGGTTAAGAATTGTTTATGACCCTTATTCAGCGTCTTTATGATTGGCCACAGATCGTCTTTGCAAACGTTTTTCACGTAAAAGTTTTAAAGTCCAGATAGGTCCAGAAACGGCAAAGCTAAAAAACACGAGAAAAAGGACTAATAAAGGGGCCAAGGCCACGGCGACAAAGCCCAAAACAACCGCGATGATCGCCACAAAAGGCACTCGTTCTTTGAACGGGCTTTCTTTAAAGCTGTAATAGCGGATATTGCTGACCATCAGCACTCCTAAGCACACCAGCAGTAAACTGAGCAGAATCTCTAAAATACTGCCCGACCAATTGTAATGCTTAGCCAAACCCACAAAACCGGCGATAACGGGTGCGGCAGCGGTACAAGGCAGCCCCTGAAAATAGCGCTTATCGACCTGAAAAACTTGAGTATTAAAGCGAGCCAAACGAAGTGCCGTAGCGGCAACATACAAAAAAGAAACCAACCAACCTAAATTATTCAAGCTGTGCAGGCACAGGCTATAACTGATTAAAGCCGGCGCTAAGCCAAAAGACACCAGATCGGACAAACTGTCAAATTCCACACCAAAAGCCGTTTGGGTGTGAGTTAAGCGAGCCACTCGCCCATCCAAGGCATCAAACACCATAGCTACAAAAATGGCCAGAGCGGCACGGTGAAAATGGCCTTGCATGCCATTGACAATGCTGTAAAATCCAGAAAATAAGCTAGCTGTGGTTAAAAGATTGGGTAAGAGATAAATTCCTCGTTTAGGCTTATACTTTGGTTGTTCTATTTCAGGACTGGATTCAGGATGCATGGGTGTCTACCTTATATCCTAGGTTGTGTTACAATACGCGCAGCAGTTTCGATTTGAGCGTGCCGGCACTCGCTAAGATCGCTACCATACACTAGAATCCCTATGATGGTCAATAAAAGGCGTACAGAACCCCATGGCAGATGATGATAAAAAGATTATTATAGAAGGTATCACTGAAAGTGGTGAAACATTTCGCCCCAGCGATTGGGCGGAACGCATGAGCGGAGGGCTCTCCAAATTTGTTAAGCATCGTATTATTTATTCACCCTTACTACGTCCCGCTATGAAAGATGGCAATAAATGCGTGATGCTTGATAAAAGCATGAAGGAAGCCCATCCTGAACTCTACAATTCAATTTTAAATTTTGCTAAAGCCAATAAATTAAAGATCTGTGGCGAGGATGAAGAGGAGTCTGAATAATTGCTACAGGCGATATTAGAACGCGAAATTTTAAGTGTCAGCGCCTTAAACGCTAAGGCGCGCCAGGCTCTGGGGCTGGCTTTAAACAGCGTCTGGGTAGAAGCCGAAATCTCCAATTTTATTTGTGCCAGTTCCGGACATTGGTATTTTTCACTGAAAGATTCCAAAGCGCAAGTGCGCGCGGCCATGTTCAAAAATCAAAATCGACAAGTCGGCTTTATGCCAAAGAATGGCCAACAGGTTTTGGTTCACGCCGAAGTCAGCCTCTATGAAGAACGAGGCGATTATCAACTGATTGTTTCCTATATTGAAGAAGCGGGGCACGGCGCTTTACAACGTGCTTTTGAAACCTTACGCTTAAAACTATCTCAGGAAGGTTTATTTGAAACCCAGCATAAAAAACCCCTGCCCACTTTTCCTAAAACCATTGGCGTTATCACCTCGCCGCGCGGCGCTGCGATCCGCGATATTCTCAGCACTTTAAAGCGGCGTTATTCACAGGCCCGAGTGATCATCTATCCCTGCTTGGTGCAAGGTGAAGAAGCCGCGGCACAATTACGTCGCGCTTTACATTGGGCGCAAATGCGACAAGAATGTGAAGTGTTGATCATCGCTCGTGGTGGCGGATCGCTGGAAGATCTTTGGGCATTTAACGATGAAGCTTTGGCCCGCGCTATTTTTGCCTGCTCTATTCCCATTGTCAGCGGCGTGGGTCATGAAATTGATTTTAC
>VFKP01000051.1 GCA_009885495.1 Gammaproteobacteria bacterium
AACAAGCCGCCTCAGCGGCTCGTTCGGTGAGATGAATAAGTTTTAACGACTCAGCAAAAAAAGTGAGAAAAAATGAAAAAAGCTATTGACACTTAAGACAATATCTACAGGGGTGTATTCACGGCGTGTTTGACCGAGGGTGAGCTGCTCTGGGCTCGCTTTGGCTCCGTTGCCTCTCCTAATTCTTTCTTCACAAATTACACCGTCTTTTAAGCCCTCTCCCAGAGTACTGGGCGAGGGGAGCTTTCAGGTCAGACCGTACTGAAGAATAGGCTTACATTCACTCGGCCATTTTCTTCGCATCCAACAGCAAGGCTGATAATTCTGCTTGACTGTAATCAGAGACCGCAATAAATTCTTGACGATAACGCTCACGTGCATGTAATTTCTGCGCTTCATCGGCATTTATTTTATCGGTAGTTAAGGCCTTATCAATCACTTCAGCCCAAGAGACTCTAGGATCAAAGGTTTCGCGAGGGTCTTTCATCAAACGCTGCCACAACGATTCAGTTTCACTGAACAAAGGCAAGGCGGCATTGATTTTTCCAGCAATATGATGCGCCGTATCCTTAGAATAGGCTCCTTCTAAAAGGCTGCGCCTTAAAGGCGTATCTTCACTGCAAGACAAGGCAATATTTTTTTCCAAACTATCGCTGGGCTTGCCTGCGCGCCTGCCCAAGGGAAAAACCAAAGCCCGTAAAACCGAACGCAATATGATGGGCATATTGGCAATCGTAGCGGCCAAGCTTTCTTCAATTTGATAGGCCAAAGTTTGACAAGACCAATCGAGTACGCAGCGCTCTACTTCAGGATTTCCAGCATCGTGAAATTTTTTGAGTACGGCGCTAAAACACAAGAGCGCACCTAAAATATCGGCCATACGACCCGAAATAAATTCCTTACGCTTCAATCCTGCACCATAAACAATGGCTAAAACCTCAACCAAATAAGCAAAAACCGAACTATAGCGCGATAATTGTTGGTATTCTTTTTCTAAAAAAGGTCCAGCTTCATTGCCCAGCATTTTGCCTTGTGACAATCCACCCCAAAGCGTCGCCGCCTTAACTCTCATGATGTGTTTGAGATGCCCTAAAAAACACCGATCAAACTCTAAAAGATTTTCCGCACTGTAAGCTTTTGCGGCGCACTGCATTTCTTTAAAAAGGTAAGGATGACAGCGAAATAAGCCCTGGCCAAAGATCACTAAACAACGCGTTAAAATGCCTGCGCCTTCCACGGTAATGCCAATAGGCATGGCTGCATAATAAGCACTAACAGGATTCTGCTCACCGATGCATAAGGCTTTGCCTCCCAGAATATCCATACTGGCCAAACTCGATTGACGGGCCATTTCAGAAATTTGATATTTGACGATGGCAGAAATCACCGAAGGCTTTTCGCCGGTATCGATGAGACTGGTGGCCAGAGATTCAAGGGCATCAGCCATGTAAACTAACCCTGCCATAGGCGCTAAAGCTTCTTGAATACCTTGAAAATTCACCAAAGGCTGTTTAAATTGACGGCGGATCCGGGCATAAGCCCCCACATACATTAATCCCGCTTTAAGTCCGCCAATGCCCATGGAAGGAATGGAAATGGCGCGTCCCGCTGATAAACAGTCCACCAACATCTTCCAACCTTGCCCAATCCCTTTAGCCCCGCCAATAATCGCTTCTAAGGAAACAAAAACATCTTGGCCTTGGATGGGACCATTTTGAAACATCACTTGGTTGGTTAGATGGCGACGGCCGATGGTAATCCCCTCTGTTTCTCTAGGAATTAAAGCGCAAGTAATGCCTAAATTTTCTTGATTTCCTAGCAAGTGATCGGGATCGAATAATTTAAAAGCTAAGCCAATTAAAGTCGCCACAGGTGCCAAAGTAATATAGCGTTTATCCCAGTTTAAGCGGATCCCCAAAACTTTTTCACCTTTTATCATCTCTTCACACACCACTCCAGAATCGACAATACTGGTGGCATCGGAACCCGCCACAGGACTGGTGAGCGCAAAACAAGGGAGCTCTTGCCCAGAAGCCAAGCGCGGTAAATAATAATCTTTCTGCGTTTGTGTTCCATAATGCAATAATAATTCCGCAGGCCCTAAGGAATTGGGAACGGCGACGGTCACTGCTGCAGCTGGCGACACACTGCTAATTTTGACTAAAATACGACTGTGCGCGTAAGCCGAAAACCCATAGCCACCATATTCTTTGGGAATAATAATACCGAAAAACCCCTGTTCTTTGATAATCTGCCAAGCTTGCTGCGGTAAATCGCCTAGTTGATGTTGCATGGCCCAGGGATCTAAAGCTGCACATAAATCTTCAACCGGCCCTGCTAGAAAAGCCTGTTCTTCTGCCGTCAAAACGGATTTAGGATAACTTTTTAGAAGTTCTGCTGAAGGTAATCCTGAAAATAATTCTCCATCCCAAGAGACTGTCCCTGCATCCATAGCCACTTGTTCCGTGGCTGAGAGTTTGGGGGCTTTTCTACGATAAAGCGCAAAAATAGCACGCATTACAATAAGACGCCGCAAAGGGCCCCAGACACAAAAAACCATCAGTACTGCATAAAAAAGCAATACTTGCACGATTTGTAAAAAATGAAGATGCAGCAAGGCAAACAAGACGCCTAAAAAAATCGCTAAGCTTAATCCCCAAACGGCTTTAGACGCTTGATATAAACCCAAGAGGCTGCTATTGATCAAAAGAGCTATTGCCCAAATTAAAATCGCCATCGTTTAAGCTCCCTTGCTTCGAATAAAGGCATCCCCGGCAAAATCATCCACTTGAATTATTTTTGCGATACTGTGCTCAATTTCATTTAAAAGTTGATACTCTAATGCCGTTAAAATACCTTTATTCTGCGCATCCAATAAACTTTCAGAAAAAGGATGGGCCTGACATTTTTTTTGACGAACCGCCACTTTAATTCGCTGATACAAAGGTTGTGCTTTCGCGATATTTTTTTGCAAGCCCAATAACTGAGATAAACTATGCGTACCTGATTCAGGGGCATAAATTAAATCATTCATCGCCGAATGTCGCGCTTGGCCTAACACCCAGGCTTTGGCAATTTTTCTTTTTCCTTCATCAGCCAGCCTGGAAAATTGCCGTCCCCAGGGCAAACAAATGCCTTTTAAGAAACGGCCTAGAGCGCGCGATTTGAGATTATCTAAGATCTCAACACTGGCTTGATCAATGAGAAATAGATTTTCTTGTAGCGCGGCTTCATTTAAATGGCATGCTAATGTTTGCCCCAAGAGCGCTTTATCAAAACCTTGTTCGGCATATTGTAAAGTTGCGCTGGCTGCGTACAATTGAATCAAGATATCTGCCATACGCGCCGAAACACGTTCTTCAAATTTTAAGCCAGCCCCATACACCAAAAAACACATTTCAGCTAAGCCGGCAAAGCGAGCACTGGCACGTGTTAATTTTTGCAAGCATCGCCAATGTTTATTCCTCTGCGGCCAAATCAGCCAAGCCCCAGTTAAACTCTGCCATAAAATACGCGGCCAGAGGCTTAAAAAATGAGCCATATGAGCCCATACGGCTTTATCAAAATTGATAAGGCCTCGTTTGAGATCGGGATCAGTAGCGGCTTGCATTTCAGCACTAACATAAGGATGGCAACGGATCGCCCCTTGACCAAATATGATCATGTTCCGCGTAAGAATATTCGCTCCTTCAACAGTAATCCCGATCGGGGCCAAGGCAAAAGCATCGGATAAGTCATTATTCGGACCCATACAAATCGCCTTACCCCCCTGAATGTCCATGGCGGCATGCAAAATACTGCGCGCCGATTCGGTGGCATAGTATTTTACGATGGCTGAAGGCACGCTGGGTTTCTGGCCTTGATCGACAGCGCTTAAGGTCATTTGCATCATGGTCTGTGTTTGGTAAACACTTAACGCCATAGCAGCGATTTTTTCTTGAATACCCTCAAAAAAACCAATGGGCATTTTAAATTGCTGGCGCGCTAAAGCATAGGCCGCTGAACTTAAAAGGATGGCATAAGCACCGCCTAAAGAGACTCCGGGTAAAGCCATCGCACGCCCAGCGGATAAGGATTCTGTGAGCATACGCCAGCCCTGCCCAACCCGTTCTACACCGCCGATAATCCAATCCAAAGGAATAAATACCTCTTCTCCCGAGGTTGGGCCATTGATGAAAAAAGCATTGGCAATATAATGTCGCCGTCCAATGATCACCCCCGGATGCGTGGTGGGAATTAAAGCGCAGGTAATCCCCAATTCGGTTTTTTCTCCCAAAAGTTTATCGGGATCGTACAATTTAAAAGCCAACCCCAAAAGTGTGGCCTTAGGGGCTAAGGTGATATAGCGTTTATTCCAAGTTAAACGAATACCCAAGGTATGACTACCCTGCCATTCGCCTTGGGCGATGATGCCATAATCGGGCATTGCACTGGCATCCGAACCCGCCTCAGGACTCGTTAAAGCAAAACACGGGATCTCTAAACCCTGAGCCAAGCGTGGTAAATAATGTGCTTTTTGTTTTTCCGTGCCATAGTCCACCAGTAATTCTGCGGGCCCCAATGAATTAGGGACAGAAACCATGCTGGCTAACACTTGGCTCACACTGGCAATCTTCGCTAAAATCACCGCAATTGCCGTCTTAGAAAAACCTAAGCCCCCATATTCTTTGGCAATCTGTAAACCTAAGAAACCTTCTTTTTGTAAGCTGCGCCAGATCGCTTCTGGTATATCTTGTTCTATAGCCAGAAAATTATGCTGTAACGCTTGTTCACAGAGCCGTTCTACAGGACCCTTGAGAAAAGCCCGCTCTTGTTCTGATAAAACATTTAATTTTTTAGCCCAGAGTGCTGGCCAATTGGGTTTGCCACTGAATAATTCGCGATCCCAGTCCACCGTTCCGGCCGCCAAGGCTTCGGCCTCTGTCAATGATAATTTAGGACGAGTTTTTTGATAAAAACCCAGCAAAAAAGGTGTCATCAAACGTAAGCGCAAACCGCTCCATTGGAAAAAGACCAGCCAAAGGCCGAAAATAGCATAGGCACTGATGCAAAGCCCCAGATGTTCTGGATAAATAAAACTGGCCAGAAGCGCAACTAGCGCGAAATACAGAGTATAATAGTGGGCTGCTCGCTCATGATAAAGCAAAATCGCCAAGCCCACGATAAAGATAAGTCCAGCTAAAGGCATGCTCACCCGAATTCTCCTTGTCTTAAAACCTAGAGCCTAGATTAGCATCAAAATTCAAAAATAGCATCTTTGAGCTGAGTTTTTGCTTTGCAGCTAAGATACAAGGTCTTTAGAAATAGACCGCCATTTTATCGGCACTTGCGAAAATCCCCTAGGATATGTTATTTATAGGCCTGATTATGAATTCTATAAATATGGAGAGACTGTTATGAAATTAAAACTATCGGTTTGCCTGCTTGCCTTGGCCTTATCCCTCCCCGCTTTGAGCCTAGAAGCGGCTTTGCCGAAAAGCGTTAATAACGAGGATCTACCGACTTTATCGAATGTGGTGGCCCCCGTCATGCCAGCCATTGTCAATATTGAAGCCAAAAACAGCGATCTGAGTCTAGCTCAAGCTGGCGAAGTCAACAATAATGAGAGTGAGAATAGTCATAATAATGATGAAAATTCGAACGATGATCAAGGCTCTCCTCCGCGCCGCCAACAAGGAGAAAAAGGAATTAGCATTGGCTCGGGTGTGGTCATTGATCCGCTTAAAGGTTATATCATTACCAATTGTCATTTGGTTAATAAATCCAATACCTTTACGGTGACTTTAAGTGATGGCCGCCGTTTTAAAGCCCGTTTAGTCGGTAAAGATGCGGCCTCTGATGTGGCGGTGTTACAAATTAAAGCCAGTAATCTCAGCACCATCCCTATCGCCAATTCTGATCAATTGCATGTTGGGGATTTCGTTTTAGCCATTGGCAATCCCTATGGATTGGATCAAACGGTCACTTCAGGTATTGTCAGTGCTCTACGCCGCAGTGATTTAGGCATAGAAGGCTATGAAGATTTTATTCAAACCGATGCTTCCATTAACCCGGGCAATTCCGGTGGCGCATTAATCAACCTAAAAGGCGAATTGGTGGGGATTAACACGGCAATTTTAGCGCCCAGTGGCGGTAATGTGGGGATTGGTTTTGCCATTCCTTCCAATATGGCTAAAACCGTAGCCAATCAATTGATCCAATATGGAAAAGTGGATCGCGGTATTGTCGGCATTATGATGCAAACACTCACCCCGGAATTGGCCGATGCTTTCCACGATCCCAGTGTCAAAGGCGCCATCATCACCATGGTCAATCCCTTATCCCCTGCCGATAAAGCCGGTTTAAAATTAGGCGATGTGATCACCGCCGTCAATGGGCAAAGTGTAGGTTCTGCTTCGCAGGTGAAAAATAGCATTGGTCTATTACGTTCCGGCAGTGATGTGAGTTTAAATCTATTGCGCAATGGGCAGCCCTTAGTGATTAAATTGGTTTCAGCCAATCCAGCAAACTATCAAAATCAAGTGGCTAATCAAGATCCTTTCTTCTTCGGTGCTGTGTTACAAAATTATGATACCATTGTGCCGAGTTATGGCCATGTCAAAGGTGTACAAATCATTGATCTGAGTGAAAGCACACCCACTTGGCAAGCCGGTTTGCGCCCTGGGGATATTATTTTATCCGTAGCCAATAAACCGGTGACCAATACCGATGAATTGGCAAAAAACAGTATCACGACTAATAAGACCTTATTGGTGAGTATACTACGCGACTCTGGCGCGGGCTTCTTTCTTTTAAAACGGTAACATAAGGTGGCAGCAATGGGAGGGATCCTATATTTCAGCGAATATGGTGCGGCTTTGGCCGCCTTTGCTGCCGTTTATTTTTTCGGTTTAAGAGCGCAATGCTATGGGGAGCATACTCCAGTACATCTCTTAGCTCGAGCTGAATATTTTTCTCGGGGCATTTTTCTAGGCATTGCCCTATTGCATTTATTGCCCGAGGCTTATAGCGATCTCTTACCCTCACTGGAGACACACACCCTTTACAGCGTTTTAGCCATTGCCCTCTTGGCTTTGTTGTTTATGTTGGTTTGTGAAAAAGGGATCATGCAAATCATTTATCGACGCGAAAAAAACTCGCATCATTGGTTTGCCTATTGGATCTTAATTCTACTGTGTTTACATGCTTTTATTGAAGGCGCTGCTTTAGGCTTATCTGAAACTTTCAATGCCTTTTTAACTTTAGCCGTTGCCATTTTAGTGCATAAAGGATCGGAAGGTTTCGCTCTAGGCACAGTACTGCAAAAATATAATTTTACCGTTAAAACTAAAAAACTTTTGATCTTAAGCTTGGCCTTAGCGACGCCCTTGGGGATTTTTCTCACGACTCATTTGGAGCAGATCCTCAATCATCAGCACTTTAATGATTTTGAAGGTTATTTTAACAGCATTGCCGCCGGAACTTTTCTCTACATCGCCATTTGCCATGCCTTAAGTGGCTGTGATCATGCCAATCATGCTTCTGCTCATAAACGCTGGCTCTATTATGGGTTGGGGTTGGGCTTGATTTTACTGGTGACCCTGATTGAACGGCTTTGAGTTTAAGTCATGGCATTAAAATTTTATTTGTAAATTCTGGCCGTAGATAAAATCCCAAAGGGGAAGTCGCTATGGCTTGACCTTCTTCATTCAATCCTTGTCTACGTGCACTGGCATTCATGCCTTTGGGCCGAATTTGCAAATATTCGCCTAAGCGCGCATCGATTTGTGCCAATTCTCCCATTTGCACCATGCTCATTAATTCCTGCCAATCGTTTTTTAAAACCCGTTCGTCTTCAGTACTCGGTGACCAGAGAATAGGGGCTTTAATCAGCCAATCTTGCGGGTGAGAAGCTTTATCAAAAAGATAAGGGATCCATAAAACACGTCGTAATTTGGCATACACAGCCGATTCTCGCCAAGCGATCAAGGAAGAACTTAATAAGGGCACTATGCTGACATAAGTCGATTCTTTAGGTTGACCATTGATTTTTAGCGGCAGGGTTTTAAGCTCTATTCCTAAAGTTTGAAAATCAGGTTCTGATTTAGAACCGGCGCTGGCACCTAAGACAAGCTCTAGTAACTGACCAATGAATCCTTTTTCACGAGAAAAATTTTCGGGCATTTTTAAATTCATCAGTAAAGCCAGCTCTCCCAAAGAGCGATCTTTTAAATTTTCTGCGCGCTGAATCAATTCTGCTTCGCTTTTTGGAGGCGGGATTTTCATAGCATTAGAGTATCCATTTCAAATGTAAAGGGCTAACACTCATAAAGTATTTTGCACCCTTTCCCCGAACAGCAGTACGAAATACTGAGTGGGAGAATTTTTATTCATTCTGGGTTTGTACAGTATTCACCAAATCACCGACCGAGGCCAGCAAGCGGTATTGTGCAATGCGCAAATCGTATTTAGCCATGACTGTACTGGTTTGTGCATCAAAATATTCTGAAGCGGCATTCAAGAGATCAAATAAAGTTCGCTGCCCTACTTTAAACTGCTTGGCGTAGGCGATGGTGACTTTATAACTGTCGGCTTGATGCAATTCTAAATCGGGCAATTGATTTTGATCGGAAAGATATTCATCCCAGGATAAAGCAATATCATTGGCCACCTGCCTTGTGATCGTCATCTTATCGCGCTCTGCAGCCAAGGCCAGAGCACGGGCGGCGTCCACGCCCGCACGATCGCTGCCGCCATTGAATAAATTATATTTGATGTCCACCATAGCACGGGCCTCATTATAAGGCCCTGGGATCCCTTCGATATTGTCTTGTAATTCTCCGGATAAATCTAAGGTGAGCAAAGGATAAAAATTAGATTTAGCCTGATGGATCTGGGCGACGGCCTTCTGCCAAACGGAATTGGCTTCGGCAATCAAAGGATTCATGAGATAGGCTTTCTGCTGTGCCACCTCTAAACTCAGAGGAAAATGTTCAGGTTCGCTCGGTAGAGGTAGCTTTTGATCGGGTTTCACCCCTACCGTTTGCAGATAAATCGCTTCTGCATCTGCTAAGCCTGAGCTGGCAGAGATAAGTTCAGCCTTAGCCTGTGCTAGGCGGCCTTGCGCTAAGGCTACATCTGATTTTAAACCCGCACCACCGGCTAATAAGCGTTGCATCTTATCCAAAACATCTGCATGCGATTTGACATCTTGTTCTTGAATGGCCACCAATTCTCGCGCTCTTTTCACATTTAAATACGCTTCTGCCGCTTGGAACGCTAGCAATTCTCGTGCTTCTATTAAACTGAATTGGCTGATGGCTTGCCCCGCCTTGTTTTGATCCACTTCGCTTTTCACTTGTCCACCATCAAACAATAATTGTTGAATCAAAAAATCGCTTTGCTTGCGCGTTAAAACCACGCTATGTCCCGAGCCTATCGCGCGCGTTCCTGGATTATTGGAATCTTCGCGCCCAATGCCGCCCCCCACATTGAGCTTAGGATAATAACCGCCCTCTGCCTGACGGACTTGATCAGTACTGGCGCTCAAACTGGCTTCTTGGCTTAAAATCTGCGGATAGGTTTTTAAACTGAGATCGACGGCTTCTTGTAAAGTTTGCGCCATAGCAGAGCTTAAGCCTAAGGCAAAAAAGAATAGAGCTGCTATCATTTTCTGTCTTATCACCCAGCATCTCCTAAAGTGTTTTTTTGCATTCCGTTTAAAATGATAGAGCCCTCTCCCCCAACCCCTCTCCCGGGGTACCGGGAGAGGGGAGTTTCCACATGCTTGGGATAATGCTGCAGAATACTCGGCCAGAGGCTGTTAGATCTTTTTAAAGGCTATCGTTGATCTCTGTTTGATATCTTTGAATGCTTTGCATCACTTCCCGTTCAGCGGCAGCTGCATTGGCCCAACCTTTGACTTTCACCCATTTGCCTTCTTCCAAATCTTTGTAATGTTCAAAGAAATGTTTAATGATGGCCAATTGATGAGGTGAAATATCTTCTGGTTCGTGAATGTGATCAAACATAGGGAGTAATTTTTTACTGGGTACCGCTAAAATCTTGGCGTCACCTCCGGCTTCATCGTCCATATCCAAAAGACCGATAGGACGCACAGCAATCACAGCGCCCGAGATTAAAGGATAAGGGGTGATGACCAAGACATCGGCCGGATCCCCATCATCACTCAAAGTATGGGGGATATAACCGTAATTACAGGGATAAAACATGGCTGTGGTCATAAAGCGATCGACGACCATGGCACCGCTTTCTTTATCCACTTCATATTTAATAGGCCCTGAATTGGCTGGAATTTCAATGACCACATTGACTTCTTTAGGCACTTTAGAGCCTGGGGATAATTTATCGATATTCATACTGTTTTGATCCTTGCTTAAAAGGAGAATCATACTCTATAATGGGGGACAATTGAAAGCGGAGTCTCTATGTCCACTTGTATTTTTTGCAAAATTATCGATGGCAGTATCCCCGCTGAAATAGGCTATGAAGACGATCATCTGATTGGTATTGCAGATTTGCATCCTATCGCCCCAGTGCATAAATTATTAATTCCCAAAAAACATATTGCCACTTTAAACGATTTGCAAACTGAAGATTTACCGTTAATCGGCCAAATGGGCCTTGTCGCCTCTCAATGGGCAAAGACTTTAGGGCTAGCTGAAGCGGGATATCGCTTGGTGCAAAATTGCAATGAGGCCGCAGGTCAAACCGTCTTTCATATTCACCTACATCTCTTGGGCGGACGTTCTTTTCAATGGCCCCCGGGTTAATTTAATCTGTGTACAGGACTTTATTCATGTCATCTTTTGAAAATCTCATTACCAAACTCTTAGAAGAAATGGGCGAAGATCCCAAACGCGAAGGATTAGTCAAAACACCTAAACGTGCCGCTGAAGCTTTAAAATTCTTAACCTCAGGTTATCAACAAGACATTGCTCAGATCGTGAATGAGGCCATTTTTAAATCCGATATCGATGAAATGGTGCTTTTAAAAAATATAGAATTGTATTCAACTTGTGAACATCATCTTCTGCCCTTTGTCGGCAAATGTCATATCGCTTATTTGCCCAGAGGCAAAGTCTTAGGCATTTCAAAAATCGCCCGTTTAGTCAATGTCTTTGCACGCCGTTTACAGATCCAAGAAAATTTAACTCAAGAAATTGCTCATTGTCTACAAGAGGTTACAGAAGCGGCGGGTGTTGCCATTGTCATTGAAGCACAGCATTTTTGTATGATGATGCGCGGTGTTGAAAAACAGCATTCTATTTTAAACACTTCGGTCATGTTAGGTGAATTTCGGCATAATCCACAAACCCGTGCAGAATTTTTAAACTTGATTCGTCCCGACTAATAATTTTATGCTAGAATTACAGCGCCTTAAAACAGTCAAACACTTTGGGGAAAACTATGTCAGAACAAAACATAAACACTTTACGTACGCTCTCTCTTGGATCTCAAACCTATCATTATCATAGCATTGCTGCGGCCGAAGAAGCCGGTTTAGGCGAAATGCATAAATTACCCGTCTCTTTAAAAATTTTATTGGAAAACTTATTGCGTTTTTATGGGCAAGCAGTTTCACTGGATGATATTAAAGCCATGGCCGCTTGGCTTAACACCGGTCAAAGCGCTCAAGAAATTGCCTATCGGCCTGCTCGGGTTTTAATGCAGGATTTCACTGGCGTGCCGGCCATCGTCGATCTCGCCGCCATGCGCGATGCCATGCATAAGTTCGGGAAAAACCCTGCGGCCATTAACCCCTTGATCTCCGTTGATCTGGTCATCGACCATTCCGTACAAGTAGACAGTTATGCAGCTTTAAGTTCCTTTGCGAATAATGTCGATAAGGAAATGCAGCGCAACTTAGAACGTTATATTTTTCTGAAATGGGGACAAGGCGCTTTTAGCAATTTCAGAGTCGTGCCTCCTGGTACGGGAATTTGTCATCAAGTCAATTTAGAGTATTTAGCCAAGGTGGTTTGGACAGAGGAATCTGAAGGAAAAACCATGGCCTATCCCGATACTTTAGTGGGGACCGATAGCCATACCACGATGATCAACGGTTTAGGGGTTTTAGGTTGGGGTGTGGGCGGTATCGAAGCCGAAGCCGCCATGTTAGGACAACCGATCAGCATGCTGATCCCCGAAGTCATCGGTGTACGCTTAAGCGGATCTTTAAAAGAGGGGATCATTGCCACCGATTTAGTGCTCACCATTACTGAAATGCTGCGTAAGCATGGAGTGGTGGGTAAATTTGTCGAATTTTTTGGTGCGGGTTTAACCCATCTACCTTTAGCGGATCGCGCCACCATCGCCAATATGGCGCCTGAATATGGGGCCACCTGCGGCTTTTTCCCCATTGATGCTGAAACTTTACGCTATATGGAATTATCTGGACGTGAGCAAGAAACCATAGCATTGACTGAGGCCTATGCTAAAGCACAGGGTTTATGGCGTGATGATCACAGCCCCGATCCCATCTTCACTCAAATTTTAGAATTGGATCTGTCTTCTGTAGAGCCGAGCTTGGCTGGCCCCAAACGCCCACAAGATCGGGTCGGTTTATCCCGTTTGACTCAAGCTTTTAGCAGTAATTTCCCAGAAGCAAAGTTTAATCCTGCAAAAACAGAATTACAAAATGGGGCTGTCGTCATCGCCGCCATTACCAGTTGTACCAATACTTCCAATCCTTCGGCTTTAATCGCTGCAGGATTATTGGCAGAAAAAGCTTTAGCCCGCGGTTTGACACAGAAACCCTGGGTCAAGACTTCTTTAGCGCCGGGGTCAAAAGTAGTCACCGAATATTTGGAAAAATCGGGCTTGCAAACGCCGCTCAATGATTTAGGATTTAATTTAGTCGGCTATGGTTGCACTACCTGCATTGGCAATTCAGGACCTTTGAAAGAAGAATTTGAAAAAACCATTCAAGAGAAAAATTTAACCGTATCCGCCGTGTTATCCGGTAACCGCAATTTCGAAGGACGTATTCATCCCTTGGTTAAAGCCAATTGGCTGGCCTCCCCACCTTTAGTCGTGGCCATGGCTTTAGCGGGAACTATTTGCATCGATCTCAATAAAGATCCTTTAGGGCTAGACAGGCAAGGCAAGCCCGTTTATCTCAAAGACATTTGGCCCACACAAAAAGAAATTTCTGAAATCGTTGCCAAAGTGGTGACCAGTCAATTGTTCCGTAAACAATACGCCGATGTTTTTTCAGGCGATGCACAATGGAAAGACATTCACACCGATTCGGCAGAAACCTATGTTTGGCCTGCACAATCGACCTACATTAAGAATCCGCCTTATTTTAATGACTTGTCCTTGTCCAGATTAAAACCCTTAAAGCCGATCGAAAAAGCACGGATTTTGGCTATTTTTGGCGACAGTATCACCACCGACCATATTTCTCCAGCAGGCAGCATTAAAATCGACAGCCCCGCGGGTCTGTATCTGCGAGAACATCAAGTGGCTGTGAGCGATTTTAATTCTTATGGTACTCGTCGTGGTAATCATGAAGTGATGATGCGCGGCACTTTTGCCAATATTCGCATTCGCAATGAAATGTTACCCGGCACTGAAGGCGGATACACCTTAGAAATGCCTAGCAAGGAACGCTTAACCATCTTCGATGCGGCTATGCGGTATCAAAAAACTAAAACTCCCTTGGTTATTTTTGCAGGCAAAGAATATGGTTCGGGCTCTTCTCGTGATTGGGCAGCCAAAGGCCCCTTACTCTTGGGTGTTAAAGCCGTTATTGTTGAAAGTTTTGAGCGCATTCACCGTTCGAATTTAGTTGGCATGGGGATCTTGCCCTTAGAGTTTATGCCCGGAGTAACGCGTAAAAGCTTAAACTTGCAAGGTGATGAAATCATTGATATCGATTTGCCCAGCGAAATAAGACCTCGCATGAATATCCCAGCACAGTTAACACGAGCCAATGGTGAGACACAGCACTTTGAATTACGCTCACGCATCGATACCGATGATGAAATTCAATATTATCGCCATGGGGGCATCTTACAATATGTGTTAACCCAACTCGCTGCCAAGGAGTCTTAATTGTCTTTGCTCAATGAATTAACGGCCATCAGTCCCATTGATGGTCGTTATGCCTCTAAAACGGCCAGTCTACGAGATCATTTAAGCGAAATGGCTTTATTTCGTTATCGTTTACAGGTTGAAGTGGAATGGTTTATTTATCTATCGAGTCTTCCAGGAGTCTCTGAATTAAAACCTCTAGCACCCAAACTCATCCAAACTTTACGTGCTTTAGTCTCTGAATTTAATTTAGAAGATGCTAAAGTGATTAAAGCCATCGAGAGAAAAACAAATCATGATGTTAAAGCGGTCGAATATTTTCTAAAAGAAAAAATGAAAACCATTCCTGAACTTAAGGCTTCTCTAGAATTCATTCATTTTGCCTGTACTTCTGAAGACATTAATAATCTGGCTTATGCCCTGATGTGGACTCGTTTTAAAGAAGATCTCATTTCCCCTGAATTGACAGAGATCATAGAACGCATCACAACTTTAGCCAAAGCCTCTGCCAATATTGCGATGTTAGCACGCACCCATGGGCAAGCGGCAACACCCACCACCCTTGGCAAAGAGCTGGCCAATTACGCCTATCGCTTAGAGCGTCAATTCAAGCGCCTGAAAAGCATCTCGCTGCGCGCAAAATTTAATGGTGCTGTGGGGAATTATAACGCGCATCGTATCAGCTATCCGGAGTTAAATTGGCCTGAATTAAATCGTGAATTTATTGAAAAGCACATGGGCTTGGAATACAACCCCTACACCACGCAGATAGAACCTCATGATGATTTGGTGGCTCTGCTCTATGAATTGAATCATCAACACAGCATCCTCATCGACCTCTGCCAAGATCTCTGGGCTTATATTTCTTTAGGTTATTTTAAACAACAGGCTGTTGCCGAAGAAGTGGGATCTTCAACCATGCCTCATAAAATCAATCCCATTGATTTTGAAAATGCAGAAGGTAATTTAACCTTAGCCAATGCCTTACACATTGCTTTAGCACAGCGATTGCCTATTTCCCGTTGGCAACGAGATTTAGTAGACTCTACTTTACTTCGTAATGTGGGCGCAGCTTTTGCCTATGGTGCTATTGCCTATCAAAGCTTGAGAAAGGGCTTAGATCGGATTTCAGTTAATCCTGAAAAAATCGCGACTGATCTAGAAGCACAATGGGACGTGTTGGCTGAGGCCATTCAAACCGTGATGCGCCGCTATAACATTCCTGAACCCTATGAAAAATTAAAAGCACTCACTCGATCTCAAACCTTTGGCGAAACAGAATTACGTGCCTTTATCGAAAACTTAACTTTACCTGAAGAGGTGAAAGCCCAATGGCGAGCCATAAAACCTCAAGATTATTTAGGATTTGCCAAAGAGCTGGCTCGTGATCTCTAATTCCAAAACTCCCCTTGCCCGGTACCCCGGGAGCGGGATAAAAATACTTCGTAGATCTTAAACCTTAACTCTTGAACAGCCTATTTACTAACCTATTTTTCATTCTAATGCTAAGCTTTAAAGAAGAGAACCAGGCTTTGGCTTGGACGCACACTATCATTAAAAGTAAGGAGCCCAGCCATGGAACAATTTCTTGTTGTTTCAATTTTGGGACTGAATGAACCCGGTAGTTTAAATGCAGTTGCCGCCTTAGTGAAAAAAAGTCATTGTTATATCGTTAGGGCCCACACCACTGTGCTCGGAACAGCCTTTGGTATGTTATTACAAATTGGAGGACAGTGGAATCATATCACTAAATTTGAAACTCATTTAGCGACATTAGCGAAAAAACAAGAATTTATTATTAAAACTCTACGCTGTACCAAACGTGAATATCCAAATAAACTCATCACCTATATGGTAGACATTATCACCACACAAAGAATTGAAATTATTCCAGCCTTAAGCGAATTTTTCATGCGTCAAAATATTAATATTAGCGATTTACATTGTGAAACGTTTGGTGCACGTTTAACCGGCACTGAAATGCTTTCTTTAACCATGAAGATCCATATTCCCGCTGATCTGTCTTTAGCGGAATTACGAGAGGAATTCATCACGCTCTGTGATGATTTAAACCTTGATGCGGTATTAGAACCCGAACGCGGATTGTAGCTGGAGTATTTTTACCCCTCTCCCCAACCCCTCTCCCGGGGTACCGGGCGAGGGGAGTTTCTATTTTTCTCGGACAGTACTGTGGAGTACCGGGCGCAGGGAACTCTTAGAGAAAAAATAGTTTAATCTAAACTTTAGATGGCTCGCCTAGGCCAAGACTGCAATAAGGCTTTAAGCAGAATAGCCAGCGGGATGGCAAAGAAAGCCCCCCAAACACCCCAAATGCCACCAAAAAATAAAATCGCAATAATAATGGCAATCGGATGAATTTTAACAGCCTCTGAAAATAACAGGGGCACTAAAATATTGGCATCAAAAATTAAAAGCCCACTATAGGCGAAAACCAAATAGGCAAAATGAGCCGTCCAACCCCATTGCAGAAAAGCAACGATACCCACAGGAACAGAGACTATCACAGCTCCTAGAATAGGCACTAAGGAAGAAACTCCCAAGGCCACCCCCAATAAAACCGCATAATTCAAACCCAATAGCGCAAAGACAATATACCCCAAGGCCGAGATGATCAGAATTTCGAGCAGTTTACCTCGAATATAATTGCCCAATTGAATATCCACTTCATGCCAAATGCTCAAAATGACATTTTTATCTTGTGGAAGATAACGATTAAACCAGATTTTCAAACTCTCTTTATCCAATAAGAAAAAATACACCAGCATCGGCACTAAAACCAAATAAACCACAAGACCAATTAAAGTCGGGATCGAGGCTAAAGATAAACTTAATAAGACTTGTCCATAATGCAAGGCACCACTTTTCACACTGGCCAACAGCGAAGCAAATTGTTCTTGTGAAATAACTTCGGGATAATGTTCTGGCAATTCGGCTAAAAAATGGCTGCCTCGGCTTAACATCAGAGGAAATTCTAAAAATAAAGCCGAAGCCTGTTGCCACAGTAAAGGCAATAAAACAAATAGCGCTAAACTCAGCATCCCCAAGAAAATAAGAAAAACTAAAAAAACGGCCAGAAAATGGGGACAACGCCATTTCTCTAAACGCAGCACCATATCCTCTAATAAATAGGCGATCACCAAGCCTGTAAAAACAGGCGCAAACACAGAACCCATGAAAAAGATGATCATTAAGATCGCTAAAATAGCCATAAAAAGATAAACCGCTTGGGGTTCGGATAAATAGCGTTTATACCAGACTTGCAAAATGCTCAGCATCCGTATCTTACCTATTTTAAAATTAAAAAAATATGTTCATTGTCCTGTCCCTGATCTTCTAAGATCTGTAAATGCAGGGTTTTAAATAATAAACGCAGATCGGCAATGCTGGCTCCATCATCTAGAAAGATTTTTAACTCTGCGCCCCTAGAGAGCTCTTTCAAGGCTAATCTCACTTTTAAGAGAGGCTGCGGGCATTTCAAACCACGGAGATCGAGGATAGGGATTAGGCTTGGATTCATGATGCTGTGTTCTTATACAGAATAAGGTATAATCATAGTCTGAATTTAATCAGAGATACGAGGCTTTGTCTATGCTTTTGAGTCTTTTTTTTAATAAAATGCGTTTTGCTCTGCTCTATCTTTACCTTATTTTGGGTTTTCTGAGCCCTCTTGCTTGGGCCGATCAGCCCCTGCCCACTTTGAACGACAGCAATGCCCCCGCCTTAAGTGAATTACAAGAAGCCACCCTAGGCAAGCAATTCTTTCAATCTATTCTAGCCTCAGGACAAGTCGTGACCGATCCTTTAAGCCAAGAGTATATGGACAGCTTGGGGCAACGTCTGGTCAAGGCTGCCCAAACTCATGGACAAACTTTTCATTTTTTCATTGTCGCCAGTCCTGAAATCAATGCCTTTGCTGGGCCGGGAGGCTATATTGGCGTTAATGCTGGACTTATCGCCAACGCCAAAAATGAAAGCGAGGTGGCCGCGGTCTTGGCACATGAAATCTCGCATGTCACTCAGGGACATCTAGCCCGCTCCATGACTAAAATGAAAGGCGTTGAATTATCCACCCTAGCAGGCATGCTGGCTTCCATTGCCATCGGGGCTTATAACCCCAGTGCTGCAGCCGGTGCCATGTCTGCCACCATGGCCAGTGCACAAGCTAATTTATTGCACTTTTCACGGGGCAATGAAGAAGAAGCCGATAGAATTGGCATGCAAGTCTTGTACCAAGCCAATTTTGATCCCAAGAGTATGCCTGATTTTTTTGCAACCTTAGAACAAAATCAGCGATTGTATGGCGAAGTTCCTGAATTTTTAAGCTCTCACCCTTTGACCAATAATCGAATTGCAGATTCTGAAAATAGAGCTTCTAGTTTTCCTAAAAAAACTTATTATGAAGACCCTGGATTTTATTTTTTTAAAAACCGTTTAAATGCACAGACCGCTAGCAATACACATCTGCTCGTAGAAACCTATGAAAAACAACTGCCGAAATTAACAGGAGAAATCCGCGAAGCCAGCTTATACGGTTATGCCCTGGCTCTAAAACGCGATGGACAAGCGGGAAAAGGCCTGCCTTTGCTGGCACAATTAAAAGAAGAAGACCCCAATAATCTATGGATTGGCATTGCACAAGCACGCAGTTTAGCCGAAGACAATCGCATGAAAGAAGCTCTGACGGCCTTTTCTGTTTTAAACACAGAACATCCCGGCGATTATGCGATCGTCTATTTCTACAGTTATACTTTACTGGAAAATAATCAACCCAAACAAGCTTTGACATTGTTACGCCAACATCAATTAGACGCTCCCGATGATCCCATACCCTATGAATTACTCTCTCAGGCCCAGGGGAAATCAGGCTTAATCTCCGATGCTTATCAAACTCGGGCCGCTTATCTTGTCAGCATGGGCGCTCCTCGCCAAGCGTTGGATCAACTCAAAATGGCCGCGGTTTTACCGAATAATTCAGATTTGAACAAGGCCAAAATAGCCGCGCAAATGGCTGAGATTCAGGTCAGTTTGCAGAAATGATGAATATTCTTGAGATCTCTTTTAATTTTTAGCCCTCTCCCAGAGTACTGCAGTACTGTCCGGGGAAAGTAAAGCTTAACTGAATACTCCCCTCCCCCAGTATTCTGGGGGAGGGGTTGGGGGAGAGGGCGTTTATGTCTTCAAGATCTATTTATTTCAAACTCGAAAACCTAAATTTATAAAATAGACTCCACATTTTGGCTCTGTAAAGGACAGTTTTATCATCTATTAAAATAGATTATATTTTAACACCCTCTCCCCCAACCCCTCTCCCGGAGTACCGGGCGAGGGGAGCTTTCTCTTGCCCTGAAAAAAGTAAAGGCTTTAAAAATTGCCCGGTGTAAGATGATTTGACTTTAGAAACGGTTTCGGGAGTGCCTGTGGCAACGATATACCCGCCTTTGTCTCCACCTTCCGGTCCTAGATCAATCAACCAATCCGCTGTTTTGATCACATCTAAATTATGTTCAATGACAATTAAGGTGTTGCCTCGATTTCTTAACTCATGTAAGACATTTAAAAGTTGCTGAATATCGTGGAAATGTAATCCCGTGGTGGGTTCATCCAATAAATAAAGCGTTCGGCCTGTGTCTCGTTTTGAAAGCTCTTTGGCCAGTTTGATGCGTTGAGCTTCCCCTCCCGATAAAGTGGTGGCACTTTGCCCTAAACGGATATAAGATAAACCCACTTCCATCAAAGTTTGTAATTTGCGCGCCAAGACAGGCACCGGGTCGAAAAATTCACGGGCTTCTTCCACCGTCATTTCTAAAACCTGATGAATGTTCTTACCCTTATAAAAAATTTCTAAAGTTTCGCGATTATAGCGTTTGCTATGGCAGACATCGCAGACCACATAGATATCGGGTAAAAAATGCATTTCAACTTTAATGAGGCCATCGCCCTGACAGGCTTCGCAGCGCCCGCCCTTGACGTTAAAACTAAATCGCCCGATAGCATACCCCCGAGCACGCGCTTCTTGCGTACCGGCAAATAATTCTCGGATAGGGGTTAGTAATCCGGTATAAGTGGCCGGATTAGAGCGAGGAGTTCGCCCAATAGGACTTTGATCAATGTTGATCACTTTATCAAAATGCTCTAGCCCGCTGATACGTTCATAAGAACCGCGATCCATGCCCGTTTCACCATTGATGATCTTAGCCGCCACCGGATAAAGTGTTTGATTGATTAAGGTTGATTTACCCGAACCTGATACTCCGGTAATACAGGTCAATAAGCCGACGGGGATCTTCACAGTCACTTCTTTTAAATTATGACTATTGGCTTTTGAAATGATAATTTGCTTATTCAGATCAGGGGCCATTCTTTTTTCGGGACAGGCAATTTTTTTACGACCTGATAAATAATCTCCCGTTAAAGAGCGGGTGGCTTTGATAATATCCGCCACAGAGCCTTCAGCGACAATTTCACCACCATGCGCTCCTGCCAAAGGACCTAAATCCACGATATGGTCGGCAGCCAAAATCGCTTCTTCATCATGTTCAACCACAATCACCGTATTGCCTAAATCACGTAAGCGCGTTAAGGTTTTCAGCAAACGTCCATTATCGCGTTGATGCAATCCAATAGAAGGCTCATCTAAGATGTACATCACGCCTACTAGGCCTGCACCAATTTGACTGGCTAAGCGAATGCGCTGAGCTTCTCCGCCGGATAAAGTATCGGCGCTGCGCGATAGGGTTAAATAATCTAAACCGACATTAATCAAAAATCCCAAGCGTTCTAATAATTCTTTTTGGATCTTTGAGGCAATCTCTCCACGATACCCTTTAAGATCTAAATCCTGAAAAAATTGCAGCGCTTTTTCTATCGGTAAAGAAACTAAATCGGCAATCGAGGCTTTCTCGATTAAAACATGTAACACTTCTTTTTTAAGACGCGAACCTTCACAAGATTTGCAAGGTGAAACACTTAAATATTTAGCAAGCTCGCTGCGCACGGTTTCCGAATTGGTTTCGCGATATCGTTTTTCCATTAAAGGAACAATGCCTGAAAAAGTTTGCGAGTGTTTAAAGCGTCTTCCACTGGCACTGACATATTTGAACACAATTTTATCTTTGCCCGATCCTTGAAAGAGAATGCTTTTAACTTTTTGAGACAGTTTCTTGAAAGGTGTTGTCAGCGAAAAATCATAATATTCAGACAAAGCTTGTAAAATTCCAAAATAATAGCTGTTCGAAGTTTCCCATCCACGAATAGCCCCTTGTGTTAAGCTTAAATTTTCATCTTCTAACAAACGCGTCTGATCAAAAAAACGTTCCAAACCCAATCCATCGCAGGCTGAACAAGCGCCTAAGGGATTGTTAAACGAAAAAAGCCTGGGTTCTAATTCGCTTAAACTAAAACCGCATTCGGGGCAAGAAAATTTTGAGGAAAAAACAAGTTCTTCGCGGCTAGGATCATCCATAAAACCGATTTTGACAATGCCATTGGCTTTGGTCAAAGCCGTTTCCAAAGAAGCGGCTAAACGTAATTGCAGATCGGGACGAATTTTCAAGCGATCCACAATCAGTTCGATACTGTGTTTTTTGCGTAAAGCTAAGTTAGGCAATTGATCCAATTCAAGCATTTCACCGTTAATGCGCGCACGCACAAAGCCCTCGGCTCTTAACCCTTGCAAAAGCTTTAAATGCTCGCCTTTGCGATCGGCCACGACAGGTGCCAAAATCATTATTTTGCATTCAGCAGGTAAAGCTAAGATCTGATCCACCATTTGACTGACCGTCTGTGCTTTAAGTTCTGTTTTATGTTTAGGACAATGCGGTTGCCCCACGCGAGCAAACAGCAAACGCAAATAATCATAAATCTCAGTAATGGTGCCCACGGTTGAACGTGGATTATGCGAGGTTGCTTTTTGTTCAATGGAAATCGCCGGCGATAAGCCTTCAATATGATCGACATCGGGTTTTTCCATCACCGATAGAAATTGTCTTGCATAGGCCGAGAGCGATTCCACATAACGACGCTGTCCTTCTGCATATAAAGTATCAAAAGCCAGAGAAGATTTGCCCGAGCCCGATAAACCCGTGACCACAATCAAGCGATCTCGGGGTAAACTCAAATGAATGTTTTTTAAATTATGGGTTCTAGCCCCACGGATCAGAATAGAATCCACTATGATTGTCCTCTCTTTTCTTGCTATAATACGGGCAGTTTATCAAAGGTCCCTTTAAGAAGCTATGAGCAAAATCTACGCAATGACTCCCAATGAACGGCGCACAACCCTGGCGCTTGCCGGGATTTTCTCGACGCGCTTATTAGGTTTATTCATGATCTTACCCACCTTTAGTTTATACGCCCAAACCTTAAAAGGCGCCAGCGCCACTCGAGTCGGTCTGGCCATCGGCATCTATGGCTTAACCCAGGCCTTGTTTCAATTGCCCTTTGGGATCTTATCCGATCGCTTTGGACGAAAACGCATTATAACACTAGGTTTAATACTTTTCGCCCTAGGCAGCCTGATGGCCGCCTTTGCTCATTCCATCGATATGGTGATTCTGGGCCGAGCCTTACAAGGCAGCGGCGCCATTGGTAGCAGCCTTTTTGCCTTAATGGCTGATCTCACTCGAGAAGAACAACGCTCCAAAAGTATGGCCATTATTGGCATGACCATTGGTTTGTCTTTTTCTGTGGCTTTAATTCTAGGGCCTATGATCAGCCATTATTTTAATCTTTCCGGTATTTTTATTTTAACGGCCTGTTTAGCGGGCTTTGGGATCTTTATTTTAGGCACACAGGTCCCTACACCGCTGTGTCAGCGACATCATCAAGCCCTGGCCCCGCAATTAAAGCAAATTAAGTCTTTATTGAAAGATCCCCGATTATTTCAACTTAATTTCGGCATCTTTGCTCAACATGCCAGCTTAGCGGGCAATTTTATGGCCATCCCCATTCTTTTGGCCGCCCTCACACCTGGGAAAGTACATCCAGGGCCTTTATTTTATCTTAGTATTATTGGCAGCGCTTTTTTAATCGCCTTGCCCATTATTTGGCTAGGTCATCGACGCAAAATGGCGGATCAATTATTTCAGCCCCTAATCTTTGTTTTAATTTTAGCGCAAAGCGGTCTATGGCTTTTTCATAACCAGGTTTGGCTGATCGCTCTGGATCTTGTTCTTTTTTTCATCGCATTTAATGTCTTAGAAGCTGAGTTACCCGCAAAAGTGAGTAAACTCGCGCCTAAAACTCATAAGGGCGCCGCCATGGGCTTATACTCTAGTTCGCAATTTTTAGGTATTTTCTGTGGAGGAGCTCTAGGAGGGCTCTTATATGCACATTGGGGTGCTGGAGCCGTGTTCGCGCTTGGCTTGGGTTTAAGTCTATTTTGGTTTACACTAGGCTATCTGTACCGGACTGACAATCATCAAGCGATCGGTCCGTCAGAAAAACAGGCATCAACCGTTTAATTGAATAAGGGGAATAAATCATGGCCAGCAGAGGTATTAATAAAGTTATTTTGGTCGGTAATTTGGGCGCCGATCCTGAAGTTCGTTATATGACCAATGGTGAAGCGGTCGCTAATCTGACCTTGGCCACCAGCGAAGTTTGGAAAGATAAAGAATCGGGTGAAAATAAAGAACGCACCGAATGGCATCGCGTCGTACTCTATCGTCGCCTGGCTGAAATCGCCGGTGAATATGTGAAAAAGGGTTCTAAAATCTACATTGAGGGTAAGATCAAAACCCGTAAATGGCAGGATCAAGCCGGACAAGATCGCTATACCACCGAAATCATCGCCGATGAATTGCAAATGCTGGACAGAGCCTCAGGCGATCGTGCCAGTTCTGAGGGAGCTTCGCATTCTTCTTTTAACACGCAGCAAGACCCTAGAGCTTCTTCTTTTGAAGGCGCTACCAGCAGTTCTGAATTGAACCCAGCCAGCAGCAAATCCTTTAATGATGATATTCCTTTTTAAGGATTTTATTCCCTTTCCCCGGAATGCCTAATACTCTCCTCCCCCAGTACCCTGGGGGAGAGGAGTGAGAAAATTCGTATCCTTTTCAAATCTTAAGGTAGAGACGCGATTTATCGCGTCTCTAGATCTTAGGGCAAGGCTTAAGACGCGATAAATCGCGTCTCTACAAAAAAAATCGCGTCTCTACAAAAAATCGCATTCAATATTAAGGTCCCCTCAAAACGACAAAATTTGGCCTAAAACGACAAAATTTGTCATTTTTTCCGCCAAAAGGCCAAAACGTCCTCAATTTACAAAAATATTTCTTCTTTAAGCTTAAGTATTCAACCCCCATACACCCTAAAGGCATTTATACTCAGTGTAGGGTTGAAACATTTCAATCCAGGGGGGTGCCCTGATAATACACAAGGGCCAGGATTTAAACTGGCTTAGGATGCGGGTTCTCAAGACTTGAGAGCTTGTTTTAAACAGACCTCTGGAGGATACTTAAATGTTAAACATACAACGCTTACAAAAAGGCTTCACGTTAATCGAATTGATGATCGTGGTCGCCATCATCGGCATCTTGGCTGCTGTGGCTTTACCGGCCTACCAAGACTATACCAAAAAAGCTAAAGCAACAGAGCTCATGATGTCTGTTCAGGGGATAAAAACGGATGCTCAAGTCAAAATTACGACATTAGGGGCTACAGCGGGTGCTTGTACGAATATGCCTGCTGCCACAACAGCCGATGCAGGCACGAAGCAATCTGGAGTGTCAGTTGATGTAAATTGTGTCATTACAGGGACCAGCTATGATACTGCAATCGGTCAAATCACTTTGACTCCTACGCTCAATGCTAAAGGTGTTGTCTTTGCGGCAACAGGTAGCTGCGTCAGCAATGGCTTTTGCCCACAATAAGCCCTTTTGGTCAGCTTGAAAACGGCGAGCCTAGCTCGCCGTTTTCTTTTGTTTTCCCCTTAAAAATATCGATAAATTTCTGTTTTTACGCTATAGTTTAGAAAGAACTGTGTTCAGACTATTCCTGTAATTTTAAAGGGTTTTCTGAACTTTCGCGAAGGATTTTATACCACATATTTGGGGTGCAGCTTTGAAAATGAGAATATTGAAACTATGACCATAAATGCAGCCAGTTCCAGTGGCTTATTGCGTCGGTTGGTTGAAAGAAACCTTATCACCGCGGTTGCCGCTGAAAATATACATGATGAATCTATCCGTAAAAAAACCCCTATCGTAAGCCTTTTGGTCGAAAAAAGCATATTGCCCGCCTTAACCATTGCTGAAGCAGCCGCCGAGGATTTTGGCATTCCCTTATTGGATTTAAACAGCTTCGACACTGAAGCAATCCCTATTGAGCTCATTGATGAAAAGCTAATGACCCGGCATCATGTTTTGGTCCTTTTTCGTCATGGTGATCGCCTGCATGTCGCGGTCTCCGATCCTTCTTCATTGTCAGCCTTGAACGAGTTTAAATTTAAGACCGGTTTAAACACTCATCCGGTATTGGTGGAAGAAAATAAATTAAGCCTATTCATCGATAAAGTCTTAACCGCTCAAGCGGGTAAAGCCTTATTTAACATGGACGATGCCAGTCTAGAAGACATCGAATTAGGATCAGAAGAAGAATCTCCAGCAGCGGCCACCGCCAGTGATGCAGAAGACGCGCCGGTGGTGCGTTTTGTCAATAAGATCTTAATCGATGCCATCAATGGTGGCGTATCCGATATTCATTTTGAGCCATTTGAAAAAATGTATCGCATCCGTTATCGTCGTGATGGGGTTTTATATGAAGCGGCTCAGCCTCCTTTGGCCTTGGCCCCTAGGATCACCGCACGCTTGAAAGTGGTTTCGCAATTGGATATTGCTGAGCGTCGTGTGCCCCAAGACGGGCATTTTAAAATGGCTTTATCGAAAAAACGATCCTTAGATTTTCGGATCAATACTTGCCCAACCATTGCCGGTGAAAAAGTGGTGATCCGGATTTTGGATCCTTCCTCTGCCCATATCGGAATTGAAAAATTGGGTTATGAAGAAAAGCAAAGGCAATTGTTTTTGGATGCCATTCAACGTCCTCAAGGCATGGTGTTGGTCACTGGGCCAACCGGTAGCGGTAAAACAGTGTCCTTGTATACGGCCCTTGGTATTTTAAATACCGAAGAAGTGAATATCTCCACCATTGAAGATCCCGTTGAAATTAATGTGCCTGGCATTAATCAAGTCAATATTAACTTAAAAGCAGGCCTCGATTTCGCCTCTGCCCTACGCGCTTTTTTACGCCAAGATCCGGATATCATCATGGTCGGTGAAATTCGAGATTTAGAAACGGCCGAAATTGCCATCAAGGCCTCTCAAACAGGGCATATGGTTTTATCGACGCTACACACCAATGGCACCACAGAAACCCTAACACGCTTAATGAATATGGGTGTTCCAGCCTTTAATGTGGCCACTTCGGTTAATTTGATCGTAGCACAACGTTTAGCGCGCAGGCTTTGCCCTCAATGTAAAATACTTGAAGACGTTCCTGAGAAAAGCCTGATGCAAATGGGTTTTACCGAAGCCGAGATTGCTGCCGGCATTAAAATCTTTGGCCCGCTGATCGCAGGCTGCTCTCAATGCCATTCCGGCTATACGGGACGAGTGGGATTGTATGAGGTTTTACCGATTTCCAGCGCCATTGGACATATGATCATGGAAGGGGGTAGCTCTCTGGATATTTTAGAGGTTGCCCTGAAAGAAGGGTTACAAACCTTACGCCGCTCCGGTTTAAACCGTGTTCGCGATGGGGTTACCAGTTTAGAAGAGCTCAATCGAGTCACCAAAGATTAAGGATACATGATGGCTAAAGAAGTTAAATTAGAAACCTATACCTGGACGGGCGTTAATGCCAAAGGAGATCGCTTAACAGGGGAAGTCTCTTCTTCGAGCCAGGCTCTGGCAAAAGCCGAAGTTCGTCGTCAGGGCATTACCTTGCAAAATTTAAAGAAAAAATCAGCTCCTTTGTTTTCTAAAGGTAAAGGCAAGAAAGTAAAAGCCGCCGATGTTTCCGTGATTCTAAGACAAGTTTCCACGATGTTGAGCGCAGGTATCGCCATTGTGCAAGCCTTAGATATGATCGGCCAATCACAAAGCAATCCCACGGCAAAAACCATGGTATTAGGCATCAAATCAGACATTGAAAGCGGCACGCCTCTATCTAAAGCCTTAAGCAAATACCCTCTACTCTTTAATGATCTCACTTGTAATCTATTAGATGCCGGTGAACGTTCTGGCTCTTTAGATAAAATGTTGGATAGAGTGGCCACTTATGCGGAAAAATCAGAATCCCTCAAAAAGAAAATTAAAAAAGCGCTCACTTATCCCATAGCCGTTATTGGCATTGCTATTTTAATCAGCATTGGCTTATTGATCTTTGTGGTGCCTACCTTTAAAGAGGTATTTGCAAGTTTTAATGCAACACTCCCTTTACCGACTCTAGTGGTCATTCATATGT